>JAQWZU010000087.1 GCA_029253285.1 Akkermansiaceae bacterium
GACATGGGCAGCTGCAATTGAGACGGGACAATTGAGAATTTTTACTTTCTCTCTACCGACTTGGCCCATGCTTCTCGCCTCCTCCATTTCCTCAGCGAGTCTGATCATAAAACCAGCCATGGCATCAGCATCATCCACTTCCACTGTCCAACCATCCTTACCATGATCAATCATCTCCGGAATTCCTCCCACTCGAGTTCCGATGACCGGTAAACCAATGGCATGAGCCTCGGTAACGACATTTGGTGAAGTATCCATTCGGGACGCAATGATTGAAGCCCGGGCATCTCTCAATCTCTCAATAAGCTCATCCTTTCCCAAGGCGCCCTCAAAACGAACTCTCTCCCCAACCCCCAGGTCAAAAGCCAGACGTCGTAATTTCTGCAAGTCAGGACCATTTCCGATCACCACCAGCTCAAAATCAGCCAGGGAAGACAAAGCAAAAGCCTTGATAATCACATCGACCGCTTTTCGGGCATCCAGACTTCCCACAGTCACGAATTTCCTATTCATGGTAGGCGTTTCCTGCTCCAAAAATTCTTCCCTAACCGGATGAGGAATGACCTGAACTGTTGTCTTGGGATTACGCTTAAGGGCCCAGTCCTTGGCAAACTTCGTCTCCGCAACCATCCACGAAACCTTTGAGACTGCTTTTGCTTCAGCCCGAGCCCCTAACTCTTTATCGAGCCAAGGCCGATTCGTATAATAGGGTTTTAAATATTCTGAAATCCCTTGAATAAAGGCCGTCACCGGAAACCCGCTCCTCAATGCAATCATCGCAGAGCCGGTTTCAAATCCAAATGCATGAATCAGGTCTGGGCTCCATCTCCGAATAGCGGGAGTCGTGAAAATAGAGATCGAATGGTAGTAGCTCTTTCTAAAAAACCGCATTGGAATTTTGACCGGCACGCCTTCATACTCGACCCCATCTTTCTCCACCACAATCGGGCGCAGAATCTTCCAATGAGGAATAAATACCCGGAGCTTCCAATTGGTAGATTTTGCCAAATTTGGCAGGAGGCCAATCGTCCAAGGTGCCGGATGCTCATAACCCTCACCTCTATCACGGAGAACCTCTGGGGGAAAGATCCCTCCCGTCGGCAGAGAACCAATAAAGGCAAGTTTCATGTCGACCTCAGTTTGTTAATTGCCAGGAGATGTCAATAGAACCTCCTCTTCACCCGAAGCCTGCTCTCTCATCTCCGAAATGACATTCCGGCATAAAACCAACATTCCAGCTGTGATCAACGACTGCGGAAAATCAATGTTGAAGGCTCCAAAAACGAAAAAATATTTGATTGGAAGATAAGCCGCCGGTAACGCAAAAAAGCCCACCATCACTGCCTCCCGTCGATTGATACAGCTTCGCCAAAGCCGGACAAACCCGCTCGCGATATACAAAATCAACAAAGTATACAAGATGAAGCCAATGACACCCACATAGCGAATTGCGGTGAGCGGCCCACTATGAAGATTCCCCGTCAAGATATAGTATTGCTGCTGTTCCTGGGTCGATATTCTCCTCATCGCCTGCTTCTCCCGAAAATACTCAACCTCTGCAGATCGGACTCCGAAACCATCGCCTAAAACCTTGTTTCGAACACCGTCCCCATACAGGGCTTCTTCCCACATTCCCACACGCCAATCCGTGCTTTCACTCCCGGTATCCTTAATCCGCCTATCCCACTCCCCGGGCAAGAAAGACAGAGGTCGCTGAATTCGATCAGGCAGCGTAACAGTTACCGAGATAAAATAAATTCCGCTCAATGCGACCACCGCGATCATAATGGTGAGAAACAAACCCTTCAATCCTTGCCACGCTGTTGAAGCGATCACAAAGTAGATTCCCTGACCTCCCAACACCCCGCGAAAACCCGAAAGCAATGACAGCACGGCAGCGATTATCAACCCCAAGAAGGATTTTGCATGGGTTGGGCTAAGATTGGCAATTGGGGCCCGTTTAGCATAAATAAGATACACTAGGCTTACCGCAAGCGGGCTCAGATATCCTGAGCGACCCACCCCCGTCCCCTTGTCTAGTTCGTTACCACCAAGCAACTCCTTCACGTCTGGAAGAAAGCCCGAGTAAAACTGATAAAGAATTATTCCAGTTTGTGGGATGAAGAAGGCGATGGTTCCTCCCACCGCCATCACAGCAGCCATGATCACCGTGAACACTGGGACACGGTTCAGCCAATCGACATTAGGTCGAACACTACAGAGCATAATGTATCCTAATAACCCCACAATCACCTCAAAATAGGGGCGCCCGCCAACCAGGCCGGTACTTCCAAAAGCTCGAATCCCTACCGGGTTAAGAGCGAACGAAATCATCACTGAAACCAAAACCAACCCGATAAAGAAATCTATCGTCCCGGGACGCCAGCGAATTCTCTCCCGCCGCGTTCCTAACTGAAGCCCAAATACGGCCAGACAAAACATAATACTCAGGTTACTCACACTGAATGGAAGAGGAAGAATTCCAACATTCCCACTCCAAGAGAAGAATATCGGAATTAGGATCCAAACATTCTTTTTGAGAATGATAAAGAGGCCAATCGCAACAACTGCGACCACGAATCCTCCCAGTTTGATGAGATCTACTTGAGCAACTGCCGACCCCAAAATAAACGAACCCAAGATAATGGTTACAGCGAGAGCGGCAACAGCCAGAATGGACTTACTATTCATAAAAACTAATTACAATATTGAAGGGGAACTAGGTATCCTATCGGCGACAAACTATTCAGAATCCAGTGATCGGTAAAGCGCCTCGATTCTTTTCACCTTCTTTTCCCAAGTGAAATGGTTTCTGACTCGCTTCGGACCATGCTGGCCAAACAACTCGCCGGACCTCCGGTTCTTTAACAAGCTCGTCATCGCCGTCGCCCACTGTGCAATTGCCTCTTTTAGCGAGGAGTTTGCATCAACCTTGAGGCCAGCTTCATCGCCAATCATGATTTTCCCCCCCTGATGATCAAAACAGACTACCGGTAATCCACAGGCCATGGCCTCCAGCACAATCGTCCCAGAGGTATCTCTGAGACTGGGAAAAACAAATAAGTCCGCCGCCGCTAATGAATCCCGCATTTTCCCATGTGAAACCTTCCCCACCCAATCAATCTTGCCAGTGAGTCCGAGCTCGAATTCAAGATTCTCTAGCTCAATTCTCTCAGGTCCCGATCCCACGATAGTAAGCCTCATTTCCGGAATGTCTCGAAGGGCTTCTTTGAAAGAAAACAACAACAATCGAGCCCCTTTTCGCGATTCAAGCCGACCAGCAAATAGAAGATTAGCTTGTTCACGTCCTGTTCGATCAACCGGCTGAAACACGTCCGCATCAACCCCAACGTCGATCATTAACCCGGCATCTCTCCGACAAAGATTTTGGAATCGAGACCTTGTTTCCTGATTCGCGAACAGCACTGCATCTGCCTCCCTAAACAAGGATCTTACAAGTGGGTTCCATGTAGAAAGAGCCACCCTCAAGCTTCTCAATTTTTCCTTTATTCGAGATTTCCAGGATAATGAATGTAACAGAGCTGAGGGAGCAGTTTGCCCGCCACCGACCGGGCCCCATACTTTCCTGGCACGAATCCCCCTCAACGCAAACGGCGGGACCTCGAAGCTGTTAAAAGTCAGATGATGCACAATATCAAAACCCTTTGAATCAACAAGTGAGGTAAGTACCCGGGAAAGCCCTAATTGCCAGAGGGCGTAATAAAGATGAATTCCGAGGAGTTTCTTTTTCAAACTCACCAAAACAGGCGGTAAGTCATAGTATACAAATTCCGGTACCGGTCCCGTCAATTCTCTCAAGGCAGATTCTATTCTTCCTTGATTATTGGATCGCGTCACAACCGTTACCTGATGTGACTTCGC
>JAQWZU010000102.1 GCA_029253285.1 Akkermansiaceae bacterium
CTCGTTGTAGGCCGTCATGGGATCGGCGTAGCAGTAGTTGCGCTGCTTGGGAGCAGGCGCGGAATAACCGGAGACAATTCCCGTCCGGTGGTCGCGTCCGTGAGGCACCGCCAGCGACATTTCAATGTGCCCAAAGGGCGAGGGAAACAACTTGGCCAATTCAAAGTCGATCGTGGCCCTCTTGATGTTGCTGAGGATATTGCGTCCGGCTTTGTAGGCTCCCATGCAGCCAGAGTAGGAATAGTGTCCCCCGCCGCTCACTGACATCGAGATCCCATGCAGGATGGTCATGTTCTCCTTGTGGCCATCCAAGGCATTGAGCCAACCGGGCAGCTCGTGCTTGTCGAGGCCCACTTCAAAGGCCTCCTTCTCTTTGTGCTTCTTGAGCTCTTCGTCCGAAAACGAAGGCAGCCCAAATTGATTGGTCAGGTTGCCATTCGACTTGCGCACAAAGACGAAGCGATGCGGAGCACTGGCCACGCCATCGGCTGGCGCCGCGAGCAATTGGCTAAACGACGGGGTGAGCGCCAGCCCGGTGGTGCCGAGCGCGGTCGTCTTGAAAAATTCGCGTCTATTGAGGGCCATCTTTTTCTTTGGGTTTGCGGTAAATGAAGGAGTCGGAAGTCAGCAGAGAAACAACTACGGCGTCAAAACTACCATTGCTGTCCAGATAGGCTTTATCGGCGTCGATCAGCGCCTTGGAATCGGCCAGCGTCTCGTTGCGTCCCAAGAAGAATCGGAAGGCATGACGAATGATCGACTGGCGGACTTTGTCGGATTTCGCGAGGCGGTCGATGAGGTCGAAGGCATCCTTGACGTCGCCATCCAGCTTCTTGTCATCCGTTCCCTTCAACACGCCGCGCGCATCGACCGGCAGGGTCTTATACTCCGCCAGCGAAGCGCCGAATTTATTGAGCACCTTGCGATCGGCTTTTTTGGTCAGATTATCAGGATGCTCGAGGTTTTCCTGAAGACGGAAGCGTCCGAAATCATCGTAGTTTTCAAAGGGGAAACCCAGCGGGTCCATTTTCTGGTGGCAGCGCCAGCAATAAGTGTCGCCAGTGCGAACCTCCATGCGCTGGCGGAGTGTCTTGTCTTTGTTCGGATGAATCACCGCATCGACCGTGATCGGAACGTCGGGAATGGTGCCGGCCAGGAGCTTTTCCCGGATCCATTTACCCCGGTGAATCGGGTCGGTCTCGAGGTTTTGGGAATGAGCAATGAGCCAGGCCGGATGGGTCAGGATCCCTTTGCGGTTGGGAATCTTCGCAGGCTGGTTGGTGGGATAGTCCCAGGTTCGCCAGTCGAGGTTCCAGTAGGTCGCGACCTGTTCGCCGCGCATCTGCTGTCCGGATCGGCCGAGCACCGGGCCACCGTGCCAGAAGCCCATCCCGTTTTTCATATAAGGCAGAGCGCCGGATTGGCCCTCGCTAAAGTGCAGCTCAAGGCCGTCCATCATCTTTTGCAGCTTTCGGAGAATCTTGGGGAGATCCCCTTTCTTCTCGCGTTGGAATTCCCAGTGCTCTCTCAGGAAAGCCTCGTGCGGAGCAACGTCTTCCGGCTTCCATTCCTGCCAGTCGGCGTCTTTGAATTTGTGGTAAATGCTTTTCAGCGATTCGGATGCGGCCGTCATCGACTCGTTGTCGCCGTTGTGAAAAATGTAGAACTTGTCGGTGGTCAACAATTCTTCAAAGACCCGCTCGTCCTTCTCGAGAAGATGTTCAACCAGCATGTC
>JAQWZU010000111.1 GCA_029253285.1 Akkermansiaceae bacterium
TGCCAAACATCTGCGCCTGTTTTTTCGTCGAGCGCCAGAACCATCAGATGCGTTTTTCCGCCTTTTTCAAGCGCCCCCGTCAGGATGATTTTTCCCTTGCTGACCACTGGAGACGACCAGCCTTTGGGGGCGATCGGGATTTTCCATACAACCTCCTTATTGGTCCATTTCTTTACCGTTTTCCCTCCAAACCCCTGGCCGCCGGGTCCCCGAAATTCCAGCCATTCATTAGCCTGGGAAAATCCTGCACTTAAAATTAAGCCGGCGAAACAAATCTGAGCGATATTCATTTCCCAGCGATAGCAGGAACTCCCATCGGGGCAAGCGGATTGGAAATTTGCTGACTTATGTAATTTTCATTCGTCAGGAATCGTTCACTATTTCCCCAACTTATGAACAGACGTAAATTCACCCAAATCACAGGGTCCTCTCTCGCCGCTCTCGCTGGAAATACCGCCTTTGCGGACCATCACGGCGGAAAAGGAAAGCCTTTCAAAGCTAAATTCGCGCCCTCTCCCGGACAGCTTTTCAGCGGTAAAGGCAAGAAGTTGGGCTATGTTGACCAACTCAAGCTTGCTCACGATCTCGGCTTCCGGGCGTGGGAAGATAACGGGCTGAATCGCCAAAAGAATGACCTCCTCGAAAAAATCGCGGAGTTCATGAAAGACAAGAAGATGGAGTTTGGCGTCAGTGTTATCACAAATGGCAAAGGAGCCATGTTTAATAAGCCTACCGATGAACAGAAGGCAATGGTCAGGCAGGACCTCGAACGGGGCATCGAAGTCGCCAAAATCACCGGGCAAACCAACATGACCATGCTTCCTGGTGTGCGGGATGAATCCATGACCCGAGAGGAGCAAATTAAGGCCTCAGTCGATTCCATGAGACTTTGTTGTGACCTCGTCGAAGAGCACGGAATCATCCTTGCTCAGGAGCCTCTTTCCCACCCCATTGGCGGCAAGCCGGTTCTCATCGAATCTTTTGAAGACGGACACCTGCTTTGTAAGCTTGTAGATCGCAAGTCCTGCAAGCTGCTCGCTGACTTTTATCATGAAGGACAAATCGGGAATGGTGCCAAGCTCATCGAAAATGCTGAGAAGGTTTGGGATCAGGTGAGCTACGTGCAATATGGGGCTTCACCAGGCCGCAAAGAGCCGGGCACCGGCAAACTTGATTATGTCGCTGTCACCAAATATCTTCGCAAGAAGGGCTTCACCGGGATCATCGGAATGGAGCACGGTCAGAGCAAAAAGGGCCAGAAGGGGCTCGATGCTCTGATGGCCGCTTACCGCAAGATTGACGCGTAATTGCTCATTAAACTTTTCTTATTGTCGACCTTGCCATGGCGGGGTCGGCAATTTTCATTTTATCCATTATGAAGTGCATTCTACTTCTCGGTCTTCCACCCTTCGTTTTCTTCTCTTGTCAGTAATCTACCATTGATCCTGCTGCCACCGCCGTGGCCGAGGAGGTCTGCTTTCCCAGAGGCCGGGACCGAACAGCAACACTTTCACCGACCCGTTCCTGCGCAATGTCGATGAGGATCGCGTCGCCTACTTTGCAGCAGGCTTGGGAACGGATGAGGTGTCCACATCGGCCTCGCCGAGCACGAAGCGAAATCCTTCGGCCCACATTTTGAGGATCTCCGGATGGTAGAAGATCTCTTTGTTGTGTCCCAGTGAGCTGACGAAGACGCGGCCTTCGCCGTAGTTTTTCACCCAGGCGACAGCGTAGTCTTTGTCCGCCCTTTTGCCGTTCTTTTTGCCAGTCGCTTCATGGGACAGGTCCAGAGTCATCAGCACCCGGTTCTTGCTCCGGTCAAAATCCTTATATTGGTAGATTTCGTCTTTGATTGTGAAATTCTCCCCCTTGTAGACATCCTTCACGATGGGGTGGTTGGGGTCTTCATTGGCGATGCCCCAGGTGCCGCCGGCTCCCCAGGGATGGCCGTCGAAGTTGCCGCCGATCATCTCGACGTATTCCTTCCAGCCTCCGTCGGTGGCGGAGTGGATTGCAAAAATTCCGCCGCCATTTTTGACGTATTTGATGAAGGTCTCTCGCATCTTTTCGTCTTTCATACCCTTCTGAAGGTGGGTGTTGTTGTTCAGGCAGATAGCATCGTATTGCTTGATCCTGTCAGGAGCAAATTCGGTGAGATCCTCGGAGAAGGTGACATCGAAAAGTCCGGTCTTTTCCGCCATCACTTCCATCATGGTTTTTCCAATCTCAATCGAATTGTGACGGAACCCGTATGGTTTCGAAAAACAGAGGACCTTGTATTTCTTCGAGGGCGCTTCGATTTTTGGCATGTTTTGGCTCACCAATTCCCGTTCGCTCGGCTTCTTGTTATTGGCGGCAAAGAGTCCGAGGGAAAGGACACAGAGGAGAGTGAGGAAGAGTGGCTTTTTCATATATTAGCGATTGAGAATTACGGAGAGACTAGCTTCCAGCTTTCATGGTGAAAAGACCGGAGAATTACTTCTTTTTGGCGAGCGACTCAAGATAGCTCAGCAAGCTGGCCATTTCGTGGGTCGTGAAGTGGGCCATCAGCCCCGGGGGCATCAGGGAATTTGGCAGAGCCGACCGTTCCTCGATCTGGCTTTTTTTGAAGGTGTGCTCCGCGCTCGTGACGTCGCGGAGGCTCACCGAATCGCCGGATTCGTCGGTGACAAATCCCATCTTGCTGCTGCCATCTTTGAGGGTGAAGACATTGGTCGCAAATCCTTGGGCGATGGTTTTGCCGGGGACGAGAATGGCTTCGGCGAGCTCGTTACGGCGATAGGTCTCGGTGATGTTGCCGAGGTAGGGGCCTTTCTGCTTTTCCTTTTGGGAAACGGTGTGGCAGGCGTTGCATGTCGCCCGGGTGTAAATGGCCTGACCAAGAGCGACGTCGCCTTTCATCCCGGAGACTTGCTTGATGGCTGCCGCTGGTTTGAGCGTGGCGATCTTGGGCGTTTTGTCTTTCCCTGGAGCCTGAATTTTCAAGCGCCCGGCCGCAGACTCGGCGGCCTTGGCAATCGCGGTATCGGGATCGCTCAGTGCGGCGGCGATACGGGCGTTGATGACGGGGTTGCGAAGGTCTTGCGCGGCTTTGATGAAAGCGAGGCGTTGCTTGGGGTCGGGCCACGCAAGATCGATAGCCTTGCGTGACATCTCACGGGACTCCGGACTTCCGCCTTTGCGCGAGGCCAGCTGCAGGATCGACATCGAAGCCCATTTTCCTTCCGAAGTGCCGGGCTTTTCGGCGGCGATCTTTTCGAGAATCAGGTGATGGTTTTCCAGTTTGGGCGCATTGAGGAATGATCCACGCGCGGCCGACTGGTCTTTGCCAAAGCCCTTGGCTTTTTCGAGAGTGCTCAAGGCGGTGAGGACGGCGGGCAGGGCTTCTTTGTCGTCGCTCTTGATAAGGATGGCCACCGCGCTGGCGAGGGCTCCGGGAGGAGTCTCGGGGTCGCGGGCACCTTTGAGGACGAGTGGGATCGCAGAATTTGGAGCATCACCGGCAGCCGCGATTTGCGCGATGGCGGCGGGGATCAACTTCGCGTCTTTTACCGCTAAGCTAATCACTTTGTTGAGCGCTTCGTTTGATTGAATGCGGTTCTTGTTGAGCTTCTCAACAATAAAGCCTGCTTCCTCAGCTGGTGCGGTATCGAGAATCTTTTTTAGCTCGTTGAGAATGCGCTCTGACTGCTCCCAGGTGGCCAGCTGATAGTATGGCCCGCGAGTGTCGGGGCGGGTGCCCCATGAGTCACCCTTCCACTCGGCTTCCTTGTGGTAGAGGCGGGCGAGAGTTGAGAGGAGAGGCTTGCGCTTGGAGGGATTTTTTTCGGAGGAGAGTCGCTTGAGAAGTTCGTCGACCACTTCCTTCTTATGCATTCGCATGAGAGCCCAGGCTGCAGCCTTGCGGGTGTCGATGTTGTCGGAATTGATCATCGAAAACGCGGCTTTGTGACCGCCCATCTTGGCCAGAGCACGGTAGGCGGTGTGGCGGATAACGGGGTCGGGTGAGGAGAGGTGAAGGGCAATTGCTCCCGCTACTCCTGTTTTGTTCTGTCTTACAGCGGAAACGATTGCTTCAAGAATGCTCCGGGGATCCTTGAGTTCCATGCCCCATTTGAAGAAATCCTCGAGTAAGGGAGTTGGCTTTCCGGCAGTCACCAGATCGAGAGCCATGTCTCCGTAGGCGCGCGTTAAGTAAGGGGCAATGGAGTCGTCATTTTTGAGCGCTCCAAGAACGGATTTAATAATCCGCATACTGTCATTGCTATCGATACCACGCTGTGTGACGCCGTAAAGAGCGGCGATTCTACTTCCGATGGATTTGCTTTTGTCAGCAGCCAGGTTCAGCAAGAGTTCGTTTGTTTTCTCTGATTCAGGCCTCCGAAGAATTGCTCGTTGAGCAGCAAGGCGGCGCATGTGAGATGGAGACTCCAGAACTTTGACCAATTCCGGATCACTCAGTTTTTCAAAATCGGGAAGCGGCGCGGGCGTATATCCTTTTGGCCTCACCCGGGCGATGTAGCCATGGTTTGGACCGGCCCAATTGAAGGTTGCCGGGCCTTTCCAGGAGGCTTGGTAAACGGTGCTCATGCCATCGACGTCGGCGTCGGTGGGTCGGTTCATTTTGATGAACTGCTTGGGTGCGGCGGTTTCCTTGAAGGTGGCACCGTAGGGCGAAACGGTGTGACGGAAGGAGCCGGCGCGTCCCCAGTCGACGGTGAACGGTGCGTGGTTCCATTCATCGGGGAAGCCGGGCTCGGAGATGTAGACGCCGCCGCAGCCGGATCCGCCGCCGTAGTCCGCGAGAGGATGAATGTGTTCTTTCTCGAAGTTTTTATAGAGACGCGGGTAGCCGTGGTCAGCGAGCGGAGTGAGGTGGTGGAAGCGAACATCCCAGCCTCCACCGTCGTTGGTGTTGTCACGGGTGAACATGTCGAGCGTGGGGGACATGGGTGTGGCGAGGATGTTTCGGGTGCCGGTTGAATAGAGTTCTAGGCCTGAGCCGTCGGGACGAAAACGAATCACCCCACCACCACGATGCTGCAGAGTGCGCCCGTCGGTGCCGGTCGCTTTCATGAATCCGAAATCGCCGCCTGCGATGTAGATCCAACCGTCGATGCCCATCGTGATGTCGTTGGTGGTGTGGTCGGCAGGACGGTCTTTGAACCCGAAGGCGATGTCGGAGATGAGCCGTTTTGATTTTTCGGCGACGCCATCTCCATCTCGATCAAAGAACACCGAGATGTGCGGAGGGTGAAGAAGGTAGAGGCGATCGTGATCCCAGATCAAACCGCGGGGCGAATCGATATCGCGCACGAACTCGGTGACCTCATCAGCGCGTCCGTCCTTGTCCTTATCGCGTAAGCGGAGCACGCGACCGCGTCCGGGCTGACGACCGAGAGAGCCGTTGCCATCGGACGAGACATACAGATCACCCCCGGGTGAGGCGGCGACATAGACGGGATAATTGGCAGTCTGCCAAGGCGCGAAGAGAGTCTTTTCGAAGCCGTCGGGAACGGTAGTGTCCTTGAGAATTTCGTTTTCCTCGGCCGGAGTGAGCTTCACGATCCGGGGCTTGATGTTGCCCGATTTTTCGAAGCCTTTTCCGTTCACGGAGTTCGTTTGTTTTTGTTCCGCCTTATTGAGAATCGGAAATAGCTTGAGCGGTCCTTTTGGTCCCTTGAGTTTGAGTTCCCAAAGCGCTGGCCACTTCCCTGACTCTTGTTTCAGAAGGGTGACGCGAAGAAACTTGATATCCTTGGCAGCGAGTTTGTCGGTAGTATCAGATTTGCGTTGGTTGGAGGATCCGTCGTAGGCGATCTGCCAGTTCTTTCCGTCTTTGGATGATTCGATTTTATAATGATACCATTGGTTTCGGATTTCCCAGAGGATGGTGGCTTCAGTGACGGATTGGGGCTTTTGAAATTCGAGCTGAAGCCACGCGGGGTATTTTGAACCGTTGGCGGTCCAGCGGGTTTTTTCGTTTCCGTCGACAGCTTGCCAAGGGAAGTGGCTGTCGCTGGTCTGGGTGGATGAGGCAGTGAGCTTGACCATCACGGCGTCCTTCGGCGGGTTGGCGAAGATGGACTCCACCGCTTTTTCGCTTTTGCCCAGTTCGGTCACGACATTGGAGCCGGTGTAAGGAGTGAGATATTCTTTGTTGAGCTTGCCGGCCGACCAGAGGAGTCCGCGGGTGACGAGGTCGAGATAGCGGGGATCTTCGACGGTGTAGCTGTTGTGTCCGATGGTGGTTGAGAAAGAAGGCGCACCTTGTTTCTCATTGGTCCAGGCCACGATGGCCGAGCTGGAAACGTCCTTGTCTCCGCGTTTGTATTTTTGATGGCCGAGTGCCAGCGGGTGGGCGTCGAAAACGTTGACGTTATTGTAGAGTTCCTCCTTCTTGGTGACCCAATCTTCGAGGCCTTTCGTGATCGGGTGTTTCGGGTCGGTGAATTGGATCGAAATCGGCTCCTGCGGGCCGTGTCCGCTGGACTGCAAACCGAGGTGCTTGAACCAAAGATCATTTCCCTGGCGGAAGGAATGCATTGCGCAATGCAGATGCACCGCCGGAACGGTTTTGTGGGCCTCGAGAATATTCTTCAAGACTTCCGGGTCCTTATTGGAAGCGGCACATTCGTCGTGGATAATAATGTCGTATCCCTTGGCCCAATCGGGGTTCTTGTAAATCGGCAGCGGAGGATTGGTTGAGCGATCCCGGGTCCAGACAACATCGACCCGCACATTGGCACGCTCCTGAATCCCCTTGTAGAGGATCTCGTGTTGCTTGACGTAGTCGTGGCAACAGCCACCGGCGATGAGGAGGGCTTTGAGTGGGCGGGGACCGTCTTCGGCGGATTTTTGTTCCGCTTTCAAAAAGAAGGCGGGCAGGGCCAGGGCAAAAATGAGAGGCGCTAGAACGCGAAAGTGCTTCATGGTGGGACTGGTAGGTTCGGTCCTTGGGGGACGGTTCTTTCACTCCCTAGGCATTTTAAGCCAGGTCATTGCGAAGGTTTTGCGCTGGAGCCCCGTATGCTCCTTCATGAAAAATCTCTTCGGCTTCTTTCTCCTCACACTATTAGTCCTTCCTGTTTCCGCCAAACCCAAGATCCTCGCGCTCATCGCCGAGCGGGAATACGAAACCCGGGACACTCTTCCGGTCTTCTTTGCAAAGCATTTTAAGGAGGACTACGAGGTCGTCATTATCCAACTCGAAGACGATGAGCACGACTTCGCAGGTCTCAAAAAACATCTTGAGGATACCGACCTTCTCTTCGTCAGCGTGCGGCGTCGTACGCCCACCGTTTCGCAGATGGCAGCGCTCAGAAAATACATCGAGTCCCGTAAGCCCGTCCTCGGCATTCGCACCAGCAGCCACGCCTTCGCCACGAATAAGAAACAAAAGGTCCCCGCGGGTCACACCAACTGGCAGACTTGGGATGCCGATATTTTCGGCGGCAGTTACTCCGGTCACCTTAAACGTGAGCAAGCCACCACTGCGATGGTTTTTTCCGAACACGTCATTACCAAGGGCCTGCCCAAGAAGGCTTTTTCGACCGGCGGTTCCCTATACACTGTCAAACCTCTCGCCAAGGCCACGACTGTCCTCCTGTCCGGCAATGCCGAAGGCAGTAAAGAAGATCAACCTGTTGCCTGGAATTTCAGACGAAAGAACGGCGGGCTTTCTTTTTATACCTCGCTTGGCCACGTGAAGGATTTTCAGTCTCCTCATTTCGGACTTCTTCTCAAGCAAGCCACCAAGTGGCTTCTCAATCCGGCGCCACAAAAGAGAAAATAATTCCCGTTTCCTTTTTAAAAGTCTTGCGGGCATCCCCGCATCGGCCTATCTCACCGCCGCCGGATAATGCGGGTATAGCTTAATGGTAAAGCTCCAGCCTTCCAAGCTGATCATGAGGGTTCGATTCCCTCTACCCGCTCCATTTTTCCTTCCGGCCTGAGGAAGTCCCCTTGATGGGGGAAAGAGATCCGTCCTTTCTAAAGACGCTCGATACCGAGAAAAACAAAGATACGGGCTTGAAGGGAATCGTGGGTGAGAAACGGTTTCAGGGATTGGTGAAGAAGTGGAGTGTGAAGCTCTTTGGCGGACCGATCCGGGGATGTCTACTGATGAGAGCGCGAAGTTCTGGGTGCGCACGCCCGGGCCGGCGAGCGTGCAGGTGATGGGCGAGGGATTCAGAAGCGAAGTCAGCTTGAATCTCGCTGATCAAGGCATAGACTGGCCCCATGCCAAGGTTTGTTCTGAAGTGTTTCCGCGTTTCCCTGGGGTGCGGATTATTGATTTCAGGGACGACTCTGGCGGAGTGGGATTTGGTGTGGAGCGATGAGTTCGATGGCAATGGCGAACTCGACCAGAGTAAGTGGAATTTTGAATCTTTCGAGCCGGGAGCTAACAACAACGAACTGCAGAAATACACCTGGAATCGGACCGAGAATTGTCGCCGTCAGGATGGAGTGCTTGTCCTGGAAGGGCGCCGGGATTGGTGGTTTGATCAAGGGAATGGTCAGACTTACGAATATACCTCCGCGCGGATTCAGACTGCCGGGAAGTTCAGCATTAAGTATGGCAAGATTGAGATGCGGGCCCTGATGCCGTGGGCGAATGGTTCGTGGCCGGCCTTTTGGATGATGCCGCAGAATGGGCTGTATGGCGGGTGGCCGGACTCAGGGGAAATTGATATTCTCGAGTATGTGGGGTGGGACAATGATGTTGCGCACGTCAATGCGCACACCAAGGATCACAACTTCCTTTTGGGCACGAATTATGGCTGGAGTGGTTGGGTCGGAGGCCTGGAGAATAGCTATCATACCTACACGGTAGAGTGGTGGCACGATCGGATTGATTTCTACATTGATGGAGTCTGGCGATATGGCTTTACGAACGAGGACACGGGCCCAGGGCAGTGGCCATTCAACTCGGAATTTTTCATTATTCTGAATCATGCCATCGGGGGAGACTGGGGTGGAGTGATGGGCATCGATACAGGAGCATATGACACGGGAGGTGATAATTACGGAGTGGGATACTTTGTCGACTACGTGCGGGCCTACAAGTGGGATTGGCCGGATCACGACATTCCGGCGCATGTCGAAGCAGAGCGCTACGAAGGATATGGCGGAGACATTCGGGAGCAAAAGTGCGCAGACCTTGGCGGAGGATGGAACGTGGGATATATCGATACGGGTGACTACATGCAGTATCGGTTTAATGTGCCGGAATCAGCGTGGTATCAAATCGACTATCGCGTTGCCTCTGATAGCAGCGGGGGAATTGTGTCTTTGGGGAAAGGCGGGGTTGATATCAAACAAACGGCAATCCCCGATACCGGAGGTTGGCAGGATTGGGAGACAGTGAGCGATCTTGTGTGGCTGGAAGAGGGAGCGCAGATGCTCGATGTTTATGCCACGAGCGGAGGGTGGAATCTCAACCATTTTAAAATCCTTCCTGCTCCGCCAGCAACGCATGTCGAAGCGGAGTATTATGCACGCATGTGGGGAGTGCAGGACGAATTTTCCGAGGACGTGGGCGGGGGGCAGTCGATCGGATATATCGACAATGGCGATTGGATGAGCTTCCCGGTGGAGGTGCCGGTGGCGGGCGATTATCGGGTGAGCTACCGCGTCGCGAGTGCGGAGGGGGGCGGAACGATCACTTTGGGAAGAGATGGCGTGGACATCGTTCAGACGTCTGCACCGGATACCGGAGGATGGAAGAATTGGACAACAATCACTGACACGGCCACGCTTGAGAAGGGCTCACAAACCCTGACAGTTTTTGCGACGGTGGGGGGATGGAATCTCAATTGGTGGAGCTTTGAATTGCTCGATCCCGACTATGCGGCTTGGGAGGATTCTTATGGAATCGGGGGTGCCGGCCGATCCGGGAATAGCGATGGAGATCAATGGGGAAACGAGGCCGAATACTATTTTGGGTATGATCCCACGAGTTCTTCAGAGGACCCTGCGCGAATGCCCTCGACTTGGATTGAAACGTCGGGTGGGAGTTTTCCAGCCTTTACCTTCACTCGCAGAATTGATGCGCCGGAGGTGAATTATTTGGTGGAGGTTTCGGAGGATCTCACGACTTGGTCGGAGTGTCTTCGGAGCGACGGTGGGAGTGCGGTGAATTCATACACTCAATTGAGCGCCTCGGAAGATCATGGCGATGGGAGCCAGACCGTGAGGATCCGCTACAATCTTGATCTTTCCGCGATCTCCGGAAAGATGTTCTTTTTTCGGATCAGGGTGTCCGAGTGATTGTGGTTATTTTTTCTCGGCGGCGCGGAGGGAGATTTTGAGTGGCGCGGTCTCGAGGATGCCGGCCCAGCCACCTTTGGGGGGCTGGGTGCGCGACTTGAGGTCTTTGGAATGTTCGGCGCCGTTGGCAGTGTGGAGGCGCCAGATGATCAAGGCTCCGTTCAAGGGCGAGATGCATTCCTAATTTGGTGAGCTCGTAGTCTTCGCCTTTATTCGAGGAAAAATGAGCCGAAGATTAGATTGTCAGGTCTTCGTGACTCGGGAATCCTCTTCCATCATGATCCGCTTTTTTTTCCTACCGTTGTTATTTTTGAGTATTCCCGTATCTGCGGAGCATCCTGATGCCGTAGTTGGCCCGAAGCAGGGATCCTTGGTCATCGTGGGCGGTGGTGGACCTGATCGTCAGTTTCCGCATGTTTTCGAGAAGTTTGTCGAATTAGCCGGAGGGAAGAAGGCGCATATTGTCATTGTGCCAACGGCAGCTTCGAGTGATCCCAATTATAATTACCAGCGCTCTCCGGCGGTTTCATTGGCAAAGAGATTAGGTGTGGCGGAAGTTTCCGTGTTGCATACCCATGATCGAAAAGAGGCGAATACCGAGAAGTTTGTGAAGCCGTTGAGCAAGGCGACGGGTGTGTGGTTTGGAGGAGGGCGGCAGTGGCGTTTCACGAAAGCTTATGGTGGAACGCGGACCGAGAAGGAATTTCACAAGGTGCTGGAACGAGGCGGGGTGATCGGCGGGTCCTCGGCGGGGGCGACAATTCAGGGATCATTCTTGGCGCGGGGAGATACCAGAGGAAATACCATCATGGTGGGGAATGTGCAACGGGGGTTTGGTTTTATGCGGAACACCGCCATCGATCAGCATCTTATCGCGCGGGGGAGAGAAAAGGATCTCCTGAAGGTGCTCGAAGACCGGAAGGGGAAAATGCGCAAGGAATTTGATCGGGCGGAGATGCTGGGGATCGGTATCGATGAAGATGTCGCAATCGTGGTGAAGGGTGATCAATTTGAAGTGATTGGGAAAGAGAAGGGCGCGGTCTTGGTATACGATCCGAAGTCCTGGAAGAAGGAGACACCGGATGAGAAGAAGTGGGTGACCTTGATTAACGGGCAGAAGTATGACTTAAAGGCGCGGAAGGTATTGAAGTGATAGCGTAACGGTGGATTTCTTGCGCGACCTGGCTCCTGATTGTGATTAGGCTTCTGCCATGAGTGTGCATCCATCGCGTCGACAAGTCTTACAAACCGGAGCGGCAGCCGGGGCCTTTGGTTTTCTTTCCAGGATTCCTTCCGTGAGGGCGGCGGAGGCGAAGCTGGACCCGAAGCAGGTGCAATTTCGGCCGGAGATTGAACCTTTAATTCGTATGATCGAGGAGGCTCCCCGACAGCGCGTGCTTGAGGAAGTGGGGGCTCTGATCAAGAAGGGAACGACCTATACCGAGGTATTAAGTGCCTTGATGCTGGCGGGAGTTCGGAACATTCAGCCTCGTCCGGTGGGCTTTAAATTTCACGCGGTCTTGGTGGTGAATTCGGCGCACCTGGCCAGTCTGAATTCGCCTGACTCGGATCGTTGGTTGCCGATTTTTTGGGCACTTGATCAATTCAAGTCGTCGCAAGCCCAGGATGTTAAAGAGGGGAACTGGACGATGGCACCTGTGAAGGAAAGCGAAGTGCCATCGGCAGAGAAAGCACGGCAGATGTTTGTCGAGGGAATGGATCAGTGGGATGTGGCTAAAGTCGATGCGGCGACGGCTGGCCTGGCACGAACGGTGGGTGCGCAGGAGGTGTTCGATTTGTTCGCGAAATATGGTTCGCGGGATTTTCGGGACATTGGGCACAAGGCGATTTATGTCGCGAATAGTTGGCGTACTTTACAGGCGATTGGTTGGCGGCATAGCGAGCCGGTGTTGCGATCGTTGGGCTATGCCTTGCTCCAGGGTGCCGATAAGAATCCCGCGGGAAATAGCTTTGGGGCGGACCTGCCCGGACGAATGAATGAGAAGCTTCTCAAGACGATTCGGGACGGGTGGCAGCACGGACTGGTGGCTAAGGAAGCGACAGCGGAAATGCTGGGAGTTCTTCGGAGCGGTTCCTGGGAGGAGGCCAGCCGCAAGGTGGTGGAGTTCTTGAACAAGAAGATTTCTCCGCAGTCGATTTGGGATGCTCTTTTCCAGCATGCCTCGGAAATGCTGATGCGGCAGCCGGGGATTGTTTCGCTGCATGCCAGCACCACGACCAATGCGATGCATTATGCGCATCAGCAGACGTTCAACGATGAGACACGCCGTTTTCTTCTCCTGCAAAATGCGGCTTTTCTTACCATGTTCCGGGATCGCGGCGCGGTGAAAGAAGGCGTGAAGATTGATGAATTTGAACCTGTTGAGGGAGTGCCCTCGATCGAGGAGATCTTCGCTGAAGTGAGTGGGAATAAAGTGGTCGCGGCACAGAAGGCCCTAGCCTACCTCAAGTCAGCGAAAAATCCGCGGCCGTTTCTCGATGAAGCGCAACGCTTGATTTATTTGAAGGGGAATGGATCGCATGATTACAAATTCAGTTCGGCAGTTCTGGAAGATTACTATCACATCACTGGAGGAATGCGGGACCGCTTCTTGGCGGCGAGTGTCTACTGGCTGCAGGGTTCGAAGAAGAAAGATACCGATCTCGTGGTGCGGACGCGGACGGCCTTGGGGTAGTCTGCACACTATTCACAGGCGATATCGCGAGCGATATGCTGACGGCGGCTCCTTCATGATGCGGGAGAATTCGCGGGAGAAGTGGGCTTGGTCGGCAAAGCCGCAGTCGAGTCCGATCTGGGCGAATGGGCGGGTGGTGCGGACGATGAGGTGGCAGGCTTCCTGGATGCGGAGGTGACGGAGGTATTCCTTGGGCGTCATGTTGAAGCAGGCTTTGAATTTACGGAGGAAGCTGCTGAGGGAAATGTGGGCCGCTTTGGCGAGTTCGGTGATGGCGATGTTTTCGCGGTAGCGTTCGTGGAGGAGTTGGAGCGCGCCGCCGAGTTCTTCGTTCATGCTGAGCGAGGTGGTGCCTTGGTTGAAAGGTCGGGTGATGCCGATGAGGCCGCAGATCTTTCCCTCCTGATTATAGAGTGGTTTTTTGGTGGTGTTAGACCAGTCGACGAAGCCGTTACCGCGCGGGACAAGTTCGACGCGGTTCACGATGGACTCGCCGGTTTCAAGGATGCGCAGGTCATCCTTGCGGATGTCCTTCATGATGTGTTGGGGGATGTAGTCGTCGTCCCGCTTTCCGAGAACTTCGGAGGGAGATGAGGCCTCGAAGATTTCGCAGAGCCGGTCGTTGTAGGCGACGTAGCGGAGGTCGAGGTCTTTGACGAAGTAGATGAAGCCGGGGAGGTCGTCGAAGATAGAGGCCAGGTGGTTCTCGACTTTGTTCGTTTGAAAGAATCGGTCGTCCTGCATGGTGGGAATTGAAGCAGGTTCAAGATAGGAGGGCGAGGTCAGTCCTGTTGATCGTTGAGGAGGCCCTTGCGGAAGGCCTGGCTGACGGCGGAAGGGGCGTTGCGGACCTCGAGCTTTTCGTAAATGTTGCTGACGTGCGTGTCCACGGTGCTGTAGCCGATGTTGAGTTGGTCCGCGATTTCCTTCTTCACGAAACCCTCGGCGAGGAGCTTGAGGATTTGAAGTTCCCGCTTGGTGAGGGTGGTTTCTTCTTCGGCTTTTGGGAGTCGGTGTTGAAGGTTATCGAGGACGAGGCGTGCAATATTGGCATCGAGGGAAGCGCCGCCCGCCATCACGCTTCGAATGCCGCCGGTGATGCCGCCAAGCTCGGAGGACTTGAGAAGGTAGCCGTCGGCGCCATTTGAGATGGCTTGAAGGACATCTTCTTCCCGATCGGATTGCGTGAGGATCATGACACGGGTGTCGGGAAGGGCTTTGGAAAAATAGGGGAGAGCCTCGATGCCGCTCATGCCGGGGAGGTTGAGGTCGAGTAGGATGAGATCGGGTTTTTGATAATTCGTGGCGTTCCCAAGACTGCGCAGGGCGATCTCGGCAGTGCCGAATTGGCTGAGGAGGGTGATGTCGGTTTCGTCTTCCAGAGCGAGGGCGACAACGGCCCGGTATTCGGGGTTGTCTTCGACGAGCATGACTTTGATTGGCGTGTTCATGTGAGAAATCTCCATCTACGGTAGTTGAGCATTAGGATTACTTTGAGTCCCTGAGGTTTAAGATGCTTGGTTTGAATCTGTGCTCCGATGATACGGGCGCGGCGTTTCAGGGAGGGCGGAATTTCTTCGTCGGAGACACCGTCCATGCCGAAGCCATTGTCGGTGACTTCGAGAATGATTTCCTTTTTATCGGCCTTGAGGTGAGTGGTGACTTTGCCGGCACCGGAGTGTCTCAGAATGTTGGTGAGGCATTCCTTGTAGAAGAGGCAAATGTCGATGCGGCGTCGGGGAGAGAGTTTCTTGAGATGATCTTCGCCTTCGAAGGTGATCTTGTGCTCGAGGTCGGCGAGAAGGCGGGAGGATGATCGCTTCATCGCGACATCGACATCTTCGTAGTTCTCTTTGGCCTCGAGCATGTTGGTGCAGTAGCGGGCGGCGGCTCCGGTTTTCTGGGTGAGAGTGCGCATGCGGAGGAGGAGGGATTCCCGTTTTCCGGGATTGGCGTCGCTGGCGCGGGCGAGGTCACCGAGGAGGCCGATGGCGTGGAGATTGGCTCCGAGTTCATCGTGCAAGTCCGCGGCGATGAGTTCGCGGGCCCGGTGGATGGCCCGTTGTTGGTTGCTGCGGTTGACAAGGACAATGATGATGGTGCCGGTGAGGAGGAGGGGCAGAATCCACAGGAGGAGGTTCAAGTTTGTTTCCTGTTCATCGTAACGGGTCTTGAGAAGGCCGACGACTCTGGGGCGTTCATTTTCGAGGTCGTGACGGAGGGAGAGCTGCTTGATCCATTCACGGATAGAGAGGATGTTGCCATGGTAATTTCTTCCGTCGGTGAGCGAGGAGACTAGGCGGCTGGGATCGGTGGGTTCGAAGTTGAGTTGAGCTGTTTTCCCAAGGGCGAGGTTGGTGTTGGCAGAAAAAATTTCGATCTCGCCGAAGCCCACGAAGGAGGATTCGGTGTTCGGGCCATCCGAGCGGTAGGCTTCCTCGATTGTAAAGCGCACAAAGCGGCAGCTCGCCCCAGAGATGGGGAACATGAGAATCGGGGCTCGTTTAAAAGGGGAACTGAGATCGGGTTTGAGCAGGGTGACGGCATCGGAGAAATCCGGCTT
Source organism: Akkermansiaceae bacterium (assembly GCA_029253285.1). Lineage (GTDB taxonomy): Bacteria > Verrucomicrobiota > Verrucomicrobiia > Verrucomicrobiales > Akkermansiaceae > SW10. The sequence continues at coordinate 15,532 of JAQWZU010000111.1, forward strand.
ATTGGCTCCCTCGATGAGAAGTTGTCTTGGGATTCCAAAGTCGGAAGGCACGGCCTGAGGAATGAAGTCTTCGACATCGGTGGAGTGCAGGTTAATTTGCTCAATACGGCGCCCGGCTTCCAGATCGATGGTGATGGTAAGATTCTTGTCGGGAGTGGTGTGGCCGACCAAGGCGATGCTTTGCTCTCCGTCGTAGGCGTCCATGAGGTAGGGCAGACTGCCGTCGACCAGGTAGTTGGCACCTCGGGCATTTGGAGAGGAGATCGTTCCGGAAGAGACCCGGACGGGACGTCGAAGGGCGAGATTTTTTTGATCCCTGAAGATGAGGACTTCCGAGAGTTGGAAAATAAACCGCTCGTCCCAGGCGCGGGTGGAAAGTTCCGTAGCTTCGATTCTGATCCAGGAGGCCTGCGGGATCCGGCAGGGGATGGTCAGGGGAGCGATGCGAGGGAGGAGGTGATCGCTGCGATCTAGGCTCGCCACAATCTCTCCGTCGGGGTGCCCGGGTGTGCCGGCGATCACGCGGAGGGCACGCGGGAAGCCATCGGCGGCCAGGCCTTCCCGGGTGAGGCGTCCGATGGTGGGGACAAGGACGATGAGGTCGATGTCCTCTTCGTCGTCGAGAGCGACCTCAACCCACTCGGGATTGGTGTTGGTTTGATGGCTCTTGGATCGATGGCCAATCGCGCCGACTCCACTGCGCATGGTGAAGTTGGCGAGTTGGCTGAGTTGAGTGTCGATGCCCTCCAGCTTTTTTTCCAGTTGATCGGTCGAGAGGTCGTTGAGACTGGCTTCTTGTCCCCACGCAGGAGCGACGAGCAGGAGTGTTGTGAGCAGAATTCGTTTGAGTGAAGACAAGGCGGGCGGGCGTTGGGCTATGAGAGTATTCTCTTTGGAGAAAAAAGGGAGATGAGAATTTTGTCCCGTGAACACCCGATAGGAAATCTGTAGGAGCGCCCTTTGCCGTGACTGCCTGGTCATCGGTAGCCGGGCGACAGGTTGTGCCCAGAGTTTTTGGAGTTTTTCGTGATGGCTGCTCGCCTTCTTGAAAGCGAGCTTTGTTAAATTGACTCATAGGAGTGTTCCACCTTGAGGCAGCGTAGTTGTTTCAAGATGTCGGGAGGCACGACTCCGGTGTTCTAAAGGAGGCTAAAAGTCAGGAGGGTTGCTTTCATGGGTGCAAAAGTAATAGCTCGCAGAAAACCACGACAAATGCCAACTCGAGATCAAGATCTCATTGACTGATTTAAAGGAGGTTGCCTCCTTTGGCGAGAATTTCTCGCCCCTATCGGGGGATGATCAACTTGGCTTTGCGATCGCCGACGATGCAGTGACCGAGGGTCTTGCCAGATTCGGTTTCGGCGATTTCCCAGGCCGCGCCGGGGCGGCTTTGCTGGCTTTTGGTTTTTCCCGGTTTGATGATCCCGTAGGATTGACGTTTTCCTTTGGGAGTTTTCCAGAAGAGTTCGACCGTTTGCTCTCGGCGGTTGACGAAGATGACGGGGAAGGAACCGCCTTCAGGTTTCGAGGCCGGTCCGGAGCCCCTGCGCCACTTCAAGGAGGGCAGGGCTTTCAGGGAGGGTTCTTTGAAGGGCGCGAATTTTTGGGGAGCGAGCGCGCGGAGCTCGGCGAGTTTCTTGGCGTGCTTTTGGGACGTTGCGAGGTTGGTCCATTCGAAGGGATCGGATTTAATGTTGTAGAGTTCTTCGTCGCCATTGGAGTAGTGAAGATAGCGCCAATCTTTCGTGCTCATGCCATAGCTGCCAGGCTTGTGAAGGTGGGTGAGAGAGGTGTGTTGCCAAGGCGCGGCAGGGTTTTTGAGAAGAGGGATCAAGTTGCGTCCGTCGTTGTCTTTTTTGTGTGGAACACCCGCGAGTTTGGTGAGGGTGGGGAAGAGGTCGAGGAGGTTAACCGGCTGATTGCAAACCGAGCCGGCGGGGGTTCCTTCGGGAAGTCCGGGAGCGCAGTTTTTTGGAAAGCGAACCATGAGAGGGACCCGGGTGACAGCACGCCAAGCCGTGAATTTTTGCCAGTGTTGTTTTGAGCCGAGATGCCACCCGTGATCACTCCAGAGAACGACGATGGTGTTGTCGGCGTTGGGGCCTTTCTCGAGCGCGTCGAGGACTTTTCCCAGCATGGCGTCGGCGAAGTGAATCGAGGCGAGGTAACCTTGAATGCCTTGCTTCCACTGGCCTTCGTTCTGGATGTGCGCGAAGTAGCGGTTGGGTCCGATACGCTTGCCGGAGGGCGGGAGGTCGTCGAGATCGTTCTCTTTGTATCCCGGTGGCAGTTTGATGTCTTTGAGCGGGAAGGGCTCGAAGTATTTCTTGGGAACGAACCACGGCTCGTGTGGGCGGTAAAATCCGCAGGCGAGAAAGAGCGGCTTGTCTTGTTTTATTGAGAGCTGCTTGCTGACCCATGTGGCAACACTCCAGTCCCCGCCGAATTCCTCGTCGGTGGCATCGAGCGGGCCCCAATCGGTCTCGACATACTGCCACGGACCACCGCGGGGCAGCGAAAGTGGGCGGGTCTTGGGATAGAGGGTAAAGGGGAAGGGGTTTTCTTTTTCTTTCTCCGGATAGTATTCGTCCCACGAACGGGCATCGATGAAGTAGTGGAGCATCTTGCCTGACCCGATGGATCGGTAGCCGTGATCACGAAAGTGCTGCGGTAGGATTTTGGCATTCGGAAGAGTCTCGCGCATGTTCTGCCCGTTTTCGTAGAGCCCCGAGGTATGCGGTGAGAGTCCCGTCATGATGGCGGTGCGTGAGGGGTTGCAGGCCGCACCCGGACAATGGGCATTGGTGAAAAGAACACCGCTCTTGGCAAGGCGGTCGAGATTCGGCGTGATCGTTTGCGAATTGCCGCCCATGCAGCCAATCCAGTCATTCAAATCATCCATCGCAATAAAGAGGATGTTGGGTTTTTGTTTTTCCCCGAAAACGGCTGAAGGCAAGAGCAGGGTCAGAGCGAGAAGGAGACGCATTGGTCGAATCACAATGCAGAATACCCAGGGCAAGAGAGCTCTGTTTCAAATTGGTTCATCGAGAATTTTGGATGGAGGGGAGGGATGAGTGACCAGGCTCCTTCCGGAATAAGGGAGGTTTAGTGTTTTCGGAGTTGGATTCTTCGGGCGCGAGGGATAAACTATTCTCTAACGTATCTCATTACCATGAAACCAGAATCATCTCCGCTCGACCTTGGCCGCCGTTCCTTTCTTCGCCAATCCAGTGGTATCGCTGCCGGACTGGGATTGGGGTCACTTCCGATAATTGGAGCGGAGAAGAAGGCGAGTTCGGAGACGCTCGTGAAGACTTTTTACGACACGCTGACCGAGAAACAACGGAAGGCGATTTGCTTTCCTTTTGATCACAAACTTCGTCTGAAGGTGGACAACAACTGGATGATCACGAAGACGAAGGTGGAGGATTTTAACAAGGACCAGCAAGCGATGATCAAGGAGATCTTCATGGGACTTCACAGTGAGGAGTATGCCGAGAAGGTCTTTGATCAGGTGGAGTGGGATAGCGGGTTGGACGGTTTTGAGGGTGGATCGTCGGTGGCGATTTTTGGAAAGCCGGGAACCGGGAAATTTGAGTTTGTCCTTACCGGACGTCACTGCACGCGTCGTTGTGATGGTGATTCAGTGGAGGGCGCGGCTTTTGGCGGTCCTCTTTTCTACGGACACGCTGCGAAGGGTTTTAACGAGAAAGCCGACCACAAGGATAATGCTTATTGGTATCAGGCGGTGCGGGCGAACGAGGTTTATCAAATGCTCGATGGCAAGCAGCGCAAGGTTGCCCTTTGCGATACCAGTCGTGGTGAACATGGCAATAAGACGATCGAATTGACCGGAAAGAAAGCCGGACTCGATGGTATTCGCGTGGGCGATATGAGTGGCGACCAGAAAGGCCACGTGCGCAAGGTGCTCGGAGATTTGCTGGCACCCTTCCGCAAGAAAGACTCAGCCGAAGCGCTCAAGCTGGTGGAAGCGGGCGGCTTCGACAACATTCACATGGCCTTCTACCAGAAGGAAAATATTGGCAAGGATGAAGTCTGGGATGTGTGGCAGTTGGAAGGTCCCAATATGGTTTGTTACTTCCGTGGGAAGCCGCACGTGCATGCCTGGATGCACATTCGCAAGCCGGTTTAGTTTTTCTTTTGGGAGAAAAGCCACTTCCAGGTTTGCGGACTGCGATATGCCTGGGTCCAGGAATCGTGGCCAACGCCCGGATACTCGGTGAGCTTGACCTCGGCGCCAGCGTCTTTGAGGGCCTTGGCCATGACGCGGGAGCAGGCGACAGGAACGACCTTGTCGGCATCGCCATGGAAAACCCAGAAGGGAACCCGGGCCATCCTGGCAGCTGTTTTGGCATCGCCTCCTCCGCAAACCGGCATGGCTGCGGCGAAGAAATCGGGACGATGCGCGACGGAGCCAAAGGTCCCAAAGCCGCCCATGGAGAGCCCGGTGACATAAATGCGGTTGGGGTCGACCTTGTGTTTCTTGGCGAGTTTGTCGACGACCTCGAAGACCATGCTGAGCATGTCGGAGGGCTTCTTGCTGAGGGTGCCGTCCTTGGGATCCTTAAATTTTCCACTGAGGTCGGCCCACCAGATGCCGCGGTTGCACTGCGGGGCCACGACGACGGCGCTCTCCTTGTTGGTCTCGAGCCACTTCAGGAGATCTTTTACGCCATGGACGAGCTGCGACTTATTGTTGTCTCCCCGCTCGCCGGCTCCGTGGAGGAAGAGGACGAGAGCGGGCTTTTCGGAGTCGCCGGTTTTAGTCCAACGATAGGGGAGTGACTTGCCGCGCTTTTCGTGAATTTCGGCTTTCATTTCTGCAGGAGTCACTGCCATCGAGATGGCAATGCTGGCGATGAGAACTGCGAGTATTTTTGTCATGGTTGGAAACTGCCGAATTGAACCGGCGATGGCAAGGTTCCTTGAATCAAAGGATGGATGGTGCTTCGGAAGTCAGCTTACTTTTTAAGTTGTCTCCAGCTGTCTCCGTTCCCGCCTCCTTGTGACTGCTCAAGGAGCGAGCCTAAGGCCCTTCTTGCTCCTGAATCGGATGACCAGGCGCTTTCCCCGGTTGTCTTTGGCATTTTCGGAAGTAGTGCCCCGGCCGGTGATGGTGATTCCTTTCCCGACGAGGCCGGTGATGAGTCAATAACCCGAGCCAGCCGACTGGAGGCATACCTACCTCGTTTCCGAGGTAGGAGCGGAGTAGCAACTATGATTTCTTTCGCGCGAGGAAGTTGATCGAGCGGGTCATTTGAAACCAGCAGAACATCCCGAGGGCGATGGTAAAGACGAAGGTGCTGAGGGAAATTTGGTGGTTGGGATTTGTGAGGTCGGTGGGCCAGTCCTTGGCGATGAAGTGCATCAGGATCAGGCCCTGGCTAACGAGAAGGACAATCGGGAAAAGGAAGAAGAGGGGCTTCCAAACGGCGGAGGCCAGAGAGAGGCCGGGATGGGTTCGCTGGCTGTGATTCCAAAGTTTGGCCCAGCTGTAAAGAGCGACGAAACTCCAGAGGGCATTGAAAAGAGGAATGAGCATAAAGCGAACAGCTTTACTGCCATTGAGTTGGGCTCCGAACATGTGCATCATGTCCCAGCTCCGGTGCAGGTATGTCAGGCCAAGGACAAGCCAGTGAATTCCGGCGATGCCTCCGAGGCAAAAGGTAATGAGCCGAATGTCCCGCTCGGGAATTTGGAAGGCTCCTCCAATTAGTGCGCTCATCGCAACAAAGGATAGGAACAAGTGAATAAAGCTGGAGGTTCGGAGATGGGGGAGGTAAAGCCCGCCGGGTGGGCCATCTTGAATGGTGGAGGCGCGCGGAGTGGCGTAGGGATCGTCGTCGCTGAGTCGAGATTCCGGAACGGGCTTCTGGGAACCTGTCCTTTTGGGTTTGGCCTTGGGAAACAGACCGAGAATCGTGCTGGCTTTTTGTTTGCCAGATTCGTCACCCTTCCAGACCAGAGTGTCTTTGCCGATTTCCTGACTGACAGCGAGTTCCTTCAGGCTGCGGAAATCCAAGGGGCCGTGGACTTTTCCGCCGAGCTCACAGAACCACCCTGCCGGTCCTTGTGGAGCGGATTGTGACGGAGGGGGGAGCCGTGTTGGTAGTTCGGCCACGTGGCCTGTGCAGGATTGGAATTTTAGAAGTGGATGGCGTGTCCGTCGGCGTCGAGGGTCGCTTCGTGAATGCCTTCGGCTAGAGTCGGGTGAGCGTGGATGGTGGCGTGAATGTCGTCGATAGTCGCTTCGAGCGAGAGAGCCAAGCCCATTTCGGAAATGAGGTCGGTGGCGTTTTCACCAATAATGTGAGCGCCGAGAACTTCGCCGTGCTCTTTTCCGAAGAGAAGTTTCACGAAGCCTTCGGTCTCGCCGCTGGCTTGGGCTTTGCCGAGAGCCTGATAAGGGAATTTACCGACTTTGTAGTCGATGCCTTCCTCCTTGAGCGCGCGTTCGGTTTTTCCAACGGAGGCGACTTCGGGGTAGCAGTAGGTGCAGCCGGGGAATTGGTCGACGCGTTTCACGTTGTGGCCTTCCACGAACATGCCGTCGACACACTGGACTGCTTCGAAGCTCGCAGTGTGGGCGAGCCAGGGAGGTCCGGCGATGTCGCCGATGGCGTAGACCCCGGAAATGGAGGTCTCGTAGCGCTCGTTGATTTCAATCCAACCACGGTCGGTCAATTTCGGTTGCTCGCCGCCGGGAAGGACGGGCGAGACTCCGATTGCAACGAGGCAGGTGTCGGCGATGACTTCCTGCGTGCCTTGATCGTTTTCAATGGTGATGGTAACCGAGGATCCATTGTCGCGGGTGCTGACGACCTTGGTGTTGGTGAGGCAATTAACGCCGGCTTTCTTGTAAATCTTGGTGATGGCATCTCCCACTTCATCGTCTTCGACGGGAAGAAGATTAGGCATCATTTCGATGAGTGTCACCTTAGTGCCGAAGGCATTGTAGATGTAGGCGAATTCCACTCCAATGGCACCGCCCCCGATGATGACCATCGAGTGGGGTTGTTTTTCAAGAACCATTGCTTCCTTGGAGGAGATGACTGAAATGCCGTTGACGGGAAGCCCGGGCAGTTCGCGCGACTTGGCACCGGTGGCGAGAATGATTTTGTTGGTGTCGAGTATCTCAGTGGAGCCATCTTCTTTTTTCACCTCGACTTTCCCTTCACCGGCAACGGATCCGTAGCCCTTGATGTAATCGACCTTATTTTTCTTGAAAAGGAATTCGATTCCGCCGGCGAGTTTACCGGAGACATTGCGTGAGCGCCCGACGACTTTCGACCAATCGTAGCTGAGGTTGTCGAAGGATAGGCCGAAAGTGGCCGCATCGTGCTTGAGCTGGTGGTATAGGTGCGCGTTTTTCAGGAGGGCCTTGGTCGGGATGCATCCCCAGTTGAGGCAGGTGCCGCCGGCGCGGTCCATTTCGACACAGGCGACTTTTTTCCCCAGCTGACCGGCGCGGATGGCGGCGACGTAACCGCCAGGGCCTCCTCCGATAACGACAAGATCGTATGACATGGGCAAAATCTGCAACCTGGAATCGGAACAATCAAGGCGTAAGGGGAGAGGATTTGCTGAAAAACTGCGCTTGCGGCAATCCCTTGTTAGTTTACCTCTAAGGAGACGTATTTTCTAGTCCACTACTCATGAGTTCAACCCTGACTGTTCAAGAAGCCCGCGCCCAACTGGATTCCCATACCCGGGAGCTGATTAATTGGCACTTTTCGCCCGAAACGGGATGCCCGTATTGGCTCGATTGGGCCAAAAATTCTGGCTGGGATCCCCGCGAAAAGGTGCAGTGCTTCGACGACATCATGCATTTTGACAACTTCGACGACGAGGTGCTCCGGAAGGAAGATCCTGCGAAATTCATCCCGAAGGCCTATGAGGGTAAGCCCTACAATGTTTTTGAAACAGGTGGCACGACCGGAATGCCGAAACAGCGGATTGGCTGGGAGGACTACAAAACGGACTATACCGAATTCTCAAATCACTATGGACCGGACTTTTTCCCGCAAGGAGGAAACTGGCTCATGGTCGGACCGACCGGGCCGCGACGCCTGCGCCTTGCCATCGAGCACCTCGCCAATATTCGTGGCGGAGCGGCCTACTTTATCGATCTCGATCCCCGTTGGGTGAAACGCCTTATCGGCATGGGCGAAATGCAAATGGCCAAGGCCTACCAAGCCCACGTCATTGATCAGGCCGCGACCATCATCCGTCATCGCGACATTCAATGTATCTTCACCACCCCGAAACTTCTCGAATCTCTCGCCGAGCGCATGTCGCTTGCTGATGCCGGGATCCGGGGCGTTTTCGCCGGAGGCACCACGATGACTCCGCAGTATGTGAAGTTCATTCAGGAAGAAGTTCTTGAGGGCAAGATCAACTACGCTCCCACCTACGGGAACACCCTCATGGGACTCGCCATCAGCCGGAAGCGGGAGCCGGGCGAATATTCGCTCACTTACTATGCTCCCCAGCCGCGCGCGACCCTGCGAGTGGTAGACCCCAAGGATGCAACCAAAGGCGTCGACTACGGCGAGTATGGCCGCGTTGAGCTGACTACCATGACCAAGGAATTCTTCGTGCCTCGTTTCCTCGAGCGCGACGAAGCGATCCGACGTCCCGAGTGTGATGAATTTCCGTGGGATGGAGTGGGCGATGTTCGTCCTTTCCAAAGCGGCACCAAGGCCGTCATTGAGGGCGTCTACTAAACATCGGCTCGTCAGCTCCAAAAAACTAAGGGCCAATCGCTAAACGTAGATAGCCAACTTCGAAAACCAACCGCTCCTTTTCTCATTATGCAAATTCCCATTCTCCGCCTCGGTGAGGATTACCATTCCGCCGACCTTGTTGAGTTGAACGATAATCTCGTTACTCACACTGCGAACCCCGGGCTCATCCGCCGCGATTTGCTCAATATCGAAAAATCCAAGGCGGCTCTCGATGCTATTCCGGCGGAGACGCTGGCGGACTGCTGTGAAGCGGCGGCCGAATTGTTTATGCACGCCGACCTTCCTTGCGGAGACTCCACCCAGAGCCCGGCGGAATATATCGAATCACTCTCTGCGCTGACCCGCCTTCCCCACACCTTGGTGAAGATGAATATGGGAAAAATTTACGAGGCAATGTCTCAGATTCGCACTGTCATTGGTGGCCTGACCCGCGGGATTCCTCTTGAGATGTTTGACGGCGGACTGGCCACTCTCGACGGGCTTGACGTCAATTATTACCCCGCCACTTCTTCTCTCGGTGTCTCCCTTCCGAGTAATGCTCCGGCAGTCAATTCTCTCTGGCTGCCCGCTCTGGTGATGAAAATCCCAGTGCTCCTCAAGCCAGGTCGGGAAGACCCCTTCACGCCACTCCGAATCGTTCAAGCGATGATCCAGGCGGGCTTCCCCAAAGAGGCCTTCGGATTTTATCCCACCACTCATGAGGGTGGCGACACTTTGCTCACCACTTGTGGCGCCGGAATTTCCTTTGGGTCTGATGTCACGGTCCGGAAGTATGCTCCTTTCAAGTCGATCCAGGTTCACGGCACCGGACGTTCCAAAATTCTCATCGGTGAAGACTTCATCGATCGTTGGGAAGATCACATCGATGTTCTCGTGACTTCAATCTCAGCTAATGGTGGACGGAGTTGCATCAACACCTCGTCCATCCTCGTGCCCTCGCATCGCGATGAGATCGCCGAGGCTCTCGCGGCCAAGCTGGCACAAATCGAACCTCTGGCACGCGATGACGAAAACGCTCTCCTCTGCGGTTTCGCAAATACCGCGATGGCCGAGGGGATCGACGGCATGATCGAAGACCTTCTCAAAGAACCCGGCGCCTGTGATGTCACGGCTTCCCATCGTGATGGAGATCGCAAGGTTGAGGCTCACGGGCAAACCTATCTTCGTCCTACCCTCATTGCCTGCGACGACAAAAATCACTCGCTGGCCAATACCGAGTTCATGTTTCCCTTCGCGAGCATTGTCGAGATGCCACAGTCGGAAATGCTTGATAGTATCGGCGAAACTCTCGTCGTGAGTGCCTTTACCGAGGACAAAGCGTGGTCGCAGGATATGATGATCAGCCACAACATCGAGCGACTCAACATCGGGCCTTTCCCGACGAACCGCGTTCAGTGGGAGCAGCCACACGAAGGAAATCTCTTTGAATTTCTCTACCGCCGCCGCGCGATCCAAGGAGACCTTTCGGGGGTCGGTTAGTCTTCTTCGAAAAAGGCATCCGTCTTCTCCAGATAGATTGCGTAGTTCATGACGATCTCAGTGCGAATGTGCCAATTTTCATTGCTCGTTTGCATTTTTAGAGCAGGTGCCGCGACCAACAGGAAGGGGCGATGTTTGCTCCACTTTCCATTGACCGGATCGCCATCGAATGCCGCGAAATTTCTGGCGCCGGAAAAGTGGAGATAGCCGGTCTCGATGTTGCCGGTTTGAGGATCGGCGTAGCGGAAGCGAAACCCTTGTTCGTTTTTGGAAAGCTTCTCCTGTACTTCCATTAGGGTGCAGAGGTGTCCCATGAGAGATCCCCAGAGCCATTCGTCGGTGTTGGGGTCTTGGTAGGTTGTTTGGGAAACGAAGTTGATGATCGGGAGCACTCCTCCGTCGATGGAGTCTTTGAAAATCTTGTGGACCCGTTGAACGTGTGAGGCACCTCCTTCCGGTGGGATTCTCCGGAGGTAGGATCCTTTGAGAACGGGGAGGCCGACATCTTTTCTGACCCAGTTGGCGAGGTGGCTCATGTCAGCCCAATTGATGCCTGTTTTCCTCATCGTGGGCTTGTTGTCGCCATAGGTCATCGAGGGGCGCTGGGCGTATTTTTCGATAATGGTGCGAGCTTTTCCGGCGGCAGTCTTTCCCGGGATTTTTTCATACCCGGCCCGTTCTGCCGGAGTACTGAGAAGAACTTGATTAATGATGGAGCAAGGACCGCAGGCGTAGGTGCCGATGTTTTTTTGCTCCAGGATTTTGGGGTCTCCGTAGGCCATTCTCATGAGGCACACCAAAAAGATCAAAATTCGCACTCCCAAGACTTGCTGTCATGCTCCTTTGACTCAATCAAAAACCACGATGTCTTTTTCTGCCGATGATGCCCGAACCATGATGCTTTTCCAAAAGGAGGTCACTGAAGAAACTCCCTTTGGTCGGGAAGTCCTTGTCTATAAAGTCTGCGGAAAGATGTTTGCGACTCTTGGGTTTGAAGATGAAATAGGACGAATGAATCTCAAATGTGATCCCGAGCTATCACATGAATAAGAAGCACTGGAATACCCTCGTATTTGCTAAATCACTCCCTGCTTCTTTGGTGACCGAGCTAATCGGCCATTCCCACGAGCTCGTTGTGAAAGGCCTTCCCGCCAAGTTGCGCAATCTCTTATCGGGAGGTGATGACTAATTGCAGGAAGGTCCGCGAATCAAGATTGTCAATTGGGATCCGGTAGGTCGCGGTGCCATCGTCATTGAATACCGAAGCTTGGGTCGGCATGGGAACTTCCTCCCAACTGACCAGATCGTCGGATCGCTGTGGAATAACGATGAAATCATCGGCTCCGAGCCTCACATTGAATTCAAAGACATTGGGGAGAGTTGCTTCCGGTTGGGTGACTCCTAAGACAAAGGATGGCAGATCGTCGGGTTCTCCTGCGAAGACAAGAGAATCGTCAGTCCCCGGAGAGCCATGGCGGGCGGCGCTGCATCTCCAGTTCAATGCCAGGGACAGCACCGGATTGGCTTGAGCCTGAATGAGAGTCAAGGTGCACCCTTCACCGTCGGCAAACTCAGGCCATGGATCCTTGTCGTTGTAGGTGAAGTCGGCAATGACGGATCCATCGGCGGCGGAGAGGACGAGTTGCTCTCCGGAGTTGGCGAGATTGGTCAGTTTGGCTGAAGGAGTGAGAGTCGCGGGTATCGGCACTGAATGCGGCGTCGAAGGAAGGTGTGTAAGTGATGGAAGTTGCCAGTCCGCCCGGTCCGTCGGCGCTGGTAGCGAAACGA
>JAQWZU010000115.1 GCA_029253285.1 Akkermansiaceae bacterium
CGGATGAGTTTCCATCGTTGGTTGGCGATGGCGCGGCCGTGGTCCTCGTAGTCGTGCCAGTGGTCTTCGGCGAAGGCGTAGTTGCGGGCGGTGGCAGTGGGATCCTCCAGGATGGGAGCGAAGTCGACTCCTTCGAAGGTCTTCCCCGGGGTGAGGCCGGCGAGTTTGAGGAAAGTCGGGGCGATGTCGACGGAACTGACGAGGCTTTTGGTTTTTTGACCGGCCTTGATGTGAGCGGGCCAGTTGACAATCCAAGGCGTGCGGATGCCGCCGTCGTAAAGAGTGGTTTTGTCGCCGGGGAAGGGGCGGCCGTTGTCGCTGATGAAGAGGACGAGGGTGTTTTCGGCGACGCCTTGCTTTTTAAGTTCGGCCATGACCTTGCCGACGTAATTGTCGAGGCGTCCGATTTCGTCGTAGTAGAGTTGGTAGTCACCGCGGACTTCGGGGGTGTCGGGAACGTAGGGAGGCAGACGAACCGAGTCGGATTTGTGCGGAGGCTGGAAGGCGTCTTTTTCGTATTCGCGATGGGGATCGAGGGCGGCGAACCAAAGGAAAAAGGGTTTTTCCTTTGGGCGGTTTTGCAAGGTAGAGAGCCAGTCTTCGCAACCGCTGGGGGATTTAGCGATCATCTTGCCGGATTTTTTGTCGGCTCCGGTGGGGAGAATGAATCCGGCGGTGGAGGCTTCAAAGACGTCATCGAAACGATCGACGACGTCCTTGCCGAGATGCCACTTTCCGGCGGCAGCGGTGTAGTAGCCGGAGGCCTTGAGTTGTTCGACGAAGGTAAGGGACTCTTTGGGGAGCGGCCAGTGGAGTTGCTCTGCGCCGGTGTTGTGAGGGTATCGTCCGGTGATGATACTGGCACGACTCGGGCTGCAGGAGTTGGCGGTGAGATAGGCGTGTTCGAAAAGCATGCCGCCTTTGGCGAGAGCGTCGATGTTTGGGGTGTGAATTTTTGGATGGCCGTAAGCGCCGTTGTCGTCCCAGTTCATGTCATCGGCGATGATGAGAACGATGTTGGGTTTTTCGGCAGCGAGAGCGGAGGCGCAGAGGAAAGCGAGGGTGAGGAACTTGGAGATCATGAGTGAATGGTGAGACGCTAGGGGGATTGGGGAATGATGCCAATGGGAAATGCGATCTTGGCTCTGAGTCGGCGAGCTGGGAGCGGCGCGCTTTCTTGGCAGAGGGAGATGAGAATACGGATCATCGCGGTTGAGGCGAAATTGGAGGCGCCTACTGTTCTTTTCCTATCTTTCGCCAGCCGAGGACGAGCATGAAGAGGGCGGCGCTCCAGGTGACGATGGAGATGCCCCACCAGATTCCCCAGAGTCCCCAGGCGAGGGTGAAGGTAAGAGTGTGGATGATGAGGATGGGCGCGATGAGTTGGCGGTAGAGGCCAATCCAGAGGCCGATCATGGGTTGCTTGAGTCCCTGGAAAGCGAAGACGGTGACGAAGAGAATGGGGTAGGCTGCGAGAGTGACGGCGGAGACGAGGAGGCAGTCGTAGCCGATGGCGATGACCGCTTCGTCATCGGTGAAGAAACGAAGTCCGGGCTCGCGGAGGAAGTAGAGGACGAAGCCTCCAACGAACATGATGATTGCTCCGAATTTAATGTTGGTCATCCAGGCTTCGCGGACGCGGTGGGGGAGTTTGGCTCCGTGGTTTTGGCCGATGATGCTGAGGGCTGCGAAGTTGAGGCCGATGGTAGGCATGAGGATGATCTGCTCAACGCGCATCGCGACTCCGGCGGCGGCGATGGCTTCCTTATCGAAGTGTTGCACAAACCAATTGATGACGAACATCCCGATGGCGATGGTGAGCATGTTGAGTCCGGCGGGGACTGCTTGGCCGGCGATTTTTTTGAGGACGGCCCAATCGGGGGCGAGTTCCCGGGGAGTGATTGTTTTGAAGAGCTCGGATTTTTGAAGATGGACCCAAAGGTAAATTATGCCGCCGAGATGGACGACGAGAGTGGCGAGCGCAAGTCCGGCCACGCCCATTTTCGGGAGGCCCCACCAGCCGAGGATGAAGAGAGGATTGAGGAGGCAGTTGGCAATGAATCCTGCGATGAGGTAGTTGCGATAGGGAATGGTGTTGCCCTGGGAAGAGAGGGCGGAGTTGAGGACGATGGGGAGAAGCATGAGAACGGATCCGGCGAGGATGACGTTCATGTACTCGAGGCAGGTCTGGAGATAGCTTCCAGATGCTCCGAGTGATTTAAAGATGAATGGGGAGGTGAGCCATCCGGCGACGGCCATGACGAGGGCGCCGATGATGACAAAGAAGATGGCTTGCGCGAAGTAGCGTCGGCAGTCGTTGGTGCTCCCTTCGCCCAGGGCATTGGCGAGGAGAGCCGTGGTGCCCTGGCTGATGCCGCTGCCGACAGAGAGGATGATGAAAAAGACGGGGAAGGAGAGAGCGAGGGCGGCGAGGGCTTCGGTGCCGATCTTGCCGGCATAGTAGGTGTCCACCACGTTGAACATGGTATTGAAGAACATCCCAATACTCATCGGGAGAGCGATTCTCCAGATGAGCGATGAGATGGGATCGGTGGTGAGTGAGGGTGCGGGTTTCATTTCGAAAGTCTCCGGGCGAGAGAGGATGTTCGTCTTACCATGAAATGACCCTTCGCATTTTGCCTGTAAATCACAAGTAAAACGGTTTCGAAATATAAGTGATTGGATTCTAGCGTTCGTTGTGCCCAAAAAAGTAAGTTCCCAAAAAGCCGGTTGACTCGAGCGGAGTAAGCTTGTTGGAGCGCTTGATGTCACTAGGCTCTGTGCATGGTGAAACGGATCTCGGCGGTGGCGCATGCTTGGGGGCACTATGAATGTGCCTCGCTGGCGGCGGGGGTGGCCTTTTATGCGGCGCTTTCTTTGTTTCCGCTGATGATGGTGCTGGTGGCGGGAGTGGGATATTTCTTTCGCTTTGTGGAGAAGGGGGCCAATGCGCGGGAGGAGATTCTTGAGGTGATTTCGACGCAGATGTCTCCGGAAGTGGCGCAGTCTTTGGCGGAGATTCTCTCGCAGGTTCAGGATCGGGCCTTGGTCAATGGTCCGATCGCCGCGGCGGCGTTTTTTCTCACGGCTTCGCTGGTCTTCACGCAAATCGACCGGGGGTTTTATCGGATCTGGGATGTGAAGAAGAAGGCGAAGCATCAAGGACTTTGGGCGAAGGTGAAGTTGGCACTTTCGAGTCGCCTGCGATCTTTCCTGATCATTCTTGGGTTGTGTTTCTTTGTGGTGGTGATGTTTGTGGGTGGCTTGACTTTACGGGGCGTGAGCGAGGTCAGTGCGGAGTATTTTCCAAGCTTCCCGTCGGTCTCGAGATACACCACCTTTGCGATTGGATCGGTGGTGAACGTGATCATTCTGACCTTGCTCTATCGTTTTCTTTCCAAGGAGAGCGTGAGCCGGAAGTTGTGTTTTATGGGGAGTCTGGTGGCGGCGGGATTGTGGGAAGTCGGGAGCCGGATTTTCACCGCGATTTCGGTGACGTCGAGCTTCAGTGTGTATGGACTGATCGGGTCTTTTTTGGTGGTCCTTCTCTGGGTCTATTTCAATGTCATGGTGCTTTTCATTGGTGGCTTGATTGTCCGCGTGGAGCATCGGGCGGGAAGGATGCGAAAGAAGTAGAGCCCGGCATTGCCATTGGGACGAAAGAGGTCATCTTCCGAGCATGTCTATCGGAGATGCCTGTGCGATGGGCTCGGCTGGTTTTTGGGCGGTATCGGTGATTCTGATGCGGGTTTCGGGATTGCAGATTCCTCCGCTGCCACTGACGTTTTTTAAGAACTGTGTCGCGCTGGCGTGTCTGGCGCTGTTGCTTCTGGGATTGGGGGAGGACTGGCTGCTCGATATTGAGGTGAGTGATCATCTGCGCCTGGTGGTCAGCGCGGTTTTGGGGATTTCTCTCGCGGACACCATGATCGCGGCGGCGCTTAATCGGCTGGGGGCGAGTTTGCAGGCTCTGGCGGATTGTGCCTATGCCCCGTCGATTGCTCTAGTGGGGCTTGTGATGTTTGGAGAAGTTCTTGGGCCTTGGGAATTGATCGGGGGAGCCCTGGTGATCTCGGGAGTGTTCGTCGGGGCCACGATGACGAATGAGATCAAGGTGCCGCGGGATCTCTGGACCGGCGTGGCGCTGGCGGCGGGAGCCCATGTCATCATGGCAATTGGAATCTTGATGGTGCGCGATGTTTACCGCGAGGTCTCGGTGGTTTGGGTGACGGGATATCGTTTTTTGATCGCTAGTCTCGTGATGATGCTTTGGGCCGCGCTTTCGAGACGTCAGACGATGGCGCATTTGTTTCTGGGCTTTCGCCGTCGTGATACCTGGAAGACGATGATTCCAATGGCGATTCTGGGGGCCTTTATGGCGACCTTGTTTTGGGTCGGGGGATTCAAGTATCTCCCTGCCGGAAGAGCTGCGATTTTCAATCAGCTTTCGACGGTGTTTATCATCGTGCTGGCTTACATTTTCCTCAAAGAAAAGTTCACGATGAGGAAAGCAATCGGGACGGGTCTGGCTTTGCTGGGGTCGGTGCTGGTGGCGATGCACGAGTGAATCCGTTGATTCACTTGAGCGTTGATACCGTGACCTGTTTCGGAGAGTTTGAAGTCGTCTTAGTGTCCCTTGGCCTTGGCTTCAGTTTTTAGCGAAGCGAGATAAGTGATCAGGTTGCGGAGATCTTTGGGTGGCAGAGCCAGTGCCATCGGGGGCATCGCTGAGGTTGGTCCGGCGCGCTCCTTGATTTGATCTTTGGGGATCGTCTTCGTTTCGCCAGTGGGGAGGATCAACTCAATCTCGGTCCCTGTTTCTTTTGCGAGTCGCCCTGCCAGCGCCTCTCCGGACTTCGTGGTGAGGGTGAAGAGGCCATATCCTTCGGCAATCTCCGCGCTGGGGTTCACCAGGGACTCGAGGATCTTTTCTCCTGAAAGTCGTTTGCCGATGGTGTCGAGCGCCGGTCCTTGCACGCCACCTTTTCCACCAATCATATGGCACTGCATACAGGCTCCCTGGTTCTGAAAAACGATGGCCCCGGCTGCGGCATCTCCACCATGGAGGGAAAGTTTCTGCAGCTCGGCCGGATTGGCTGAAAATTCGGCCGCGAGCTTTTTGTGACCAGCATCGTTTGAAGAGGCGAGAGCGAGATAGGCATCGAGTCTTGCTTCCTTCATTACCGAACTCGGATTGCTCCAGACCTTGGTCATAATCTCTTTTCCTCCGGCATCCGTTGCCAACAATGCCAGGGAAGCGCGAACGACAGGGAGGTTCGTTGTCTTGAGATATCTCTCTGCTGCCTTGATTCTTCCGGGCAGCTTTGCCTCGAACATGAGCCCAAGACGGGCCGCCTGAACTTCGCCGTCCTTGGTGCCTTTCAGCCTTTCGACGATCGCGGGGATCTTTCCTTTGTTCTGACCCGCCACGGTATTCAAGGCCGCGACACGAATTCCTGATTCCAATGACTCCTCGAAGACCTGTGCTTCCAAAGCGTCGGCTGACATCGGCAGATTCACTGCCTTGGCGAGCTCAAGTGCGAGAGCCTGCTCCTTTCCTTTCGCGTTCTGCATCGCCTTGCGAAGCGGCACAGTCAGGGCGGCCAGCAACTTGGCGTCACGTTTTTCAACCGGACGATACATCGCAGTGACGGGATCCATAGTGGGAGGATTGTTCCAACGCAAAAGGGCACGTAATGCGGTCTCGCGCACCTTTCCGTCGACCTTGGAGTCGCCAGCCATCTCCATTACGCGGGCCGCATCTTTCGGCTGCCCCATCCAGAAGCTGGCGAAGAGGATGCGACGCTGAACGGTATCGGCAAATTCCGAGGCCTTTCCAGTCAGCTGGGCGAGCGCAGGAAAGCCGCTCGTCAGATGGCGATCGTAGACCGCACGGATGGCTTCGATCTGAACCTGTTTCGACGCATCACCGACAAAGCCAGCCACCGCCGGATCGTCCAGCTTCCGCAAAAGAATCACGGCGCAGAGCCTCGCTTCTTCACTCGGGGAGGACATCTTTGCGACGGCGCCCGCGTTGTCCTTGAGATTCTTGAGGGCTGAGATGCCGGCATGACGGATCCAGAGGTCCTCACCCTTGTTTTCCTCGATGAGTTTCCAAATCGTGGGTGCGTCAGCGAGACTTCCGCATTTACTCAAGGCAATGGCCGAGAGGCTCCGTACGCGAAGCGAGGAATCCGTGAGTTTTTCCCGGAGCACTGCCACCGCTTCCTTGGTCTTGAGATCTCCAAGTGAGCGGCAGGTGTTGGCCCGGACTTCGTCGTCCTTGTCCTCGGTGAGGCCGATCAATATCGATACGAGAGAGGTCTCTTTTCGAGCCAGCTGTGCCAGACCCCAAATTCCGTGCAGACGTGTGGTCGTTGCTTTGCCGGACTTAGCAGCTGTAGAGAGCTTTTCTTTCTCTCCACGCTTGACCAACTCGAACTGGGCCCGCTGGCGGACCCGCATATCCGGATGACTGAGAAGCTCTGCAAGGCGATCGGACTTGGCCTTTCCGAAGCCGTGGAAAAAATATTGTTGGGTCTCTTTGACTGATTTGTTTTGGAGATGTTTGGGAGACTCGATCGCCTGGATGGAGGCATTCTTGTTTTTCGTCCATCCACCACCGAAGTCGAGGGCATAGATGCGACCATCGTATCCGAGGTCCACATCGGAACTGGCGACACCGCTCATGACCTCCTTGGCGCCATCCACTTTGAAGCCAGCGCCGTTTGATTGAGGCCGAACTGAGAGGAGCTGGGAAGTCTTGGAATTGCCGCGGTAATTGCACACCAGAAAAGTGTCGCGGAGATCTTCCGGAAGTGACTCGCCGGTCAGGTAGACGACCCCCGATGGGCCATTACCGATATTGGCCACTGGTGGTAAAATCCACTTCGGCTGCACTTCATTCCGCGGAGCAAACATCTGCTCGGAAACCCAGATTGACTTCGGAATGGCAATGTCCGCAAAGTCGAGCCGTGACCGGTATTGGTGGGCTGCCTGGTGTTCCTCATACCAACCGGAGTCCGCTCCTTCCAACACGTAGACTACGCGGGCCTTGTCACCAATGTCGCCGGTGTTGTCGAAAGTGAAAAGGTTGCCGTATTGATCGAAGGCGAGTTCCTGCGGGTTTCTCAATCCGTGATGGACTACCTCGAAGTTGGAGCCATCGGGATCGCTGCGGAAGATTGCTCCACGGCTCGGGGCCGCGAAGTTTTTACCATCTTTGGTGGTCACGTTGTAGCCACGGTCGCCAATGCTCCAGTAGAGCTTTCCGTCTGGTCCACGAACAATGCCATGCAGGTCGTGTCCCATCATGCTTGTCCGCACTCCAAATCCGGTGAACATCTTTTCGCGGGAGTCCGCCACTCCGTCATCATTCTTATCCTCAAATTTCCAAAGGTTGGGGATACAGGTGAGATAAAGGGTCCCGTCAACGGCAAGAGCCGAAAAGGCCACACCGTCGAGAATGTCGTTCATGCCCTCGGCATATTCGGTGCGCTTGTCGGGAATCCCGTCTCCGTTCACATCCTCCAGTCGGGCGACGCGCTCGGAGACAGAGGTGAAAAAATTTGGTTTAAACTTCTTGTCCGCAAGAAGCTGTTTGCGGCGATCCTCAATCGTCTGGAGGCGGAAATCTCCCGCCGTCAGTGTACCTTCGCCCCGGATGTCGAGGATTCCTCCGCCGTTCAGTCGATCAGATTCGATGGAGAAGAAGCGACCTTTTTCATCAATCTCGAAGCTCGTGGCATGCTTCACCAGAGGCCAGGCTGCGATTTGGTATCCCTGAAGTTGAGGATCAGTGAGTTTGCCCCGGAAGGGTTGTTTCTTGCCAAGCTCCTGGGAAAGAGCGGAACCTTGGGAAAACAGCAGGACGGTCGCGAGTGTCAGTAATCGAGGAATCATGATGTGGAATAGGGTTGTTATACCCAAGGAGGCAGTCTTCTTTATCGCCCGATTTTTCAGGGGCGAACTCCATTCGTAAGGGATGGGCTTCATTTATGCATTACGGTGTTATTTAAGCTTCAGCTGATTTTTGACGGTTTTCAGGCCGTCGAGATTTGCTTTCAGGGCGATTTTTGAGTCGGTGTCGTTGCGATGGTCGAGGATGCCGATCGGGCCGGAGTAGCCGCTGTCGATGAGCGTTTGGAGCATGGCGATTTCGTGTTCGCCCTGGCCGAGGGGTAGGATTTTAAATTCCGCGCCCTCTTTCATGCCGTTGAGGTTGAGACAATGAAGGTAGGGCTTCATTAGCGCGAGGTCTTTCGCCCAGGAGTTGATACGAGTCTGGCCGTGATGCCAGTTGTAGACGATGCCGACGTGTTTGTGTCCGATTTCATGTAGCTTTTGGCAAACGGCAACGAGGTTGGCGGGTTCTCCACTCCATCCGCCGTGATTGTAGAGGGCGAGCTTGCAGTTGGTGGCGGCCGTCAGCTTAGCGAGTGATTCGAGAGACTTTGCGGCTTGGATGACTTTTTCCTTCTGGCTGGTGCCTTTGGGGGAAGCAAACATCTTCCACACTTGGGGGTTGATCTTGTGCTTTTTAAAAAGCTGGAGGGCTGTGGGGTGTTCGCCCCAGAAGGCGAAGAATTCGATGTCGTGTTTTTTGTAGGCGAGGATCTCTTCCTCGAAAGTGGCAACGTGTTTTTTTCTCCAATCGTAGGCACTGCGGGTGAGGCCAAGTTCCTTGAGCATGATCGCACGTTGTTCAGGGGATCGCTTGGCGGCGTCGAATGGGACGATGCACCAGGCGACGAGTTTTCCTTTTTGGAGATTGTCCGGGGTCTCTTGGGCGACGAGGGAGGCACAAGCGAGTGAAATGAAGAGGCGAATGGTCATGAAATAAAAAACGGGCAACCCCGGAAGGATGCCCGCTGGTGGGTAAGACGACAAGTTGTCTGTTTAGCCTTTTGGAAGGATAACTGCGTCGATGACGTGGATGACTCCGTTGCTGGCGACGATGTCAGTTTTGACAACGTTGGCTCCGTCGATTGTGACTTTGCCGCCAGCAGCCTTGATAGTGG
Organism: Akkermansiaceae bacterium; assembly: GCA_029253285.1. Lineage (GTDB taxonomy): Bacteria > Verrucomicrobiota > Verrucomicrobiia > Verrucomicrobiales > Akkermansiaceae > SW10. The sequence continues at coordinate 9,021 of JAQWZU010000115.1, forward strand.
CTTTGCTTCCCTGAACGGTGGTGACCTTGCCGGGCTTGACGTCAGCGGCCATTACTTTGCCGGAGACAACGTGGTATTTGAGGACAGCTGCCAACTTGCCCTTGTTCTCCGGCTTAAGGAGAGACTCCACGGTTCCGGCAGGGAGTTTTTTGAAAGCTTCGTCGGTGGGTGCGAAGACGGTGAAGGGGCCTTCACCTGAGAGGGTTTCAACGAGTCCGGCTGCTTTGGCTGCGGCAACCAGAGTCGTAAAGTTCTCATTGCTTGCGGCGATATCGACGATGGTCGGGGCGGCTTTCGAGCTTTCCTCTGCCTGAGCAGTGAGAGGTGCGAGAAGGGCGATGGCGGTAGCGATACATGTAATTAGTTTCATTTTCTTACTTTTCGTTTTTTGTTGTCCGCGATTTTGGGGACGACGGAAGCAACCCCATTTTCTCGAGTTGTCTCGTGAAAAAATCACAAGAAAAAATATCGCTTGCAAAGCTGCGATCCCGAAGTTCTTTGCTGGGCTTTTCCTTTGTTAGGGCGCTATCGCTTGCGATGAAAACGGTCTGGTGATGTGATGAGATTTGGCAGGTTCTCCGGCGCTGTTAGCTTTTGAAAGGTGGGATCGTGATACGGGATTCCCTGTAACGGAAGCGAGCGGTTTGGTGTGCTCCCGGGCTCAGCTGTTTTGGCTGTGATTGGTTTTCCAATCCTGCACCTCGTTCTGCCTCCGAAAACGAAGGAAGGGGAGTAAGGAGCCATTTTAGGAAGTTGGCGATAGATCTCTTCCGAGGGAAATCGTAGAGATACTTTCCTAATGAGATCAAAATCTTCCCTCTACTTTCTTGTCGGTTTGTCGCTTTCTCTGTTTTCGCAAGCTGCGGAGGAAAAACGGCCCAATATTCTCTTCATTATTGCGGACGACCAATCGCCGCTGGATCTTAAGGTCTACAATCCCAAGTCGATCCTTGATACGCCGGTGCTTTCCCAATTGGCGGAGGGAGGAACGACGCTGGATGGGGCCCATCATATGGGCTCGTTTTCGGGAGCAGTTTGCACGCCATCGCGTCACATGGTGATGTGTGGTCGCACGGTGTGGCATTTGCCGAATGCGGCGAAGTTGGTGGGGGGCAAGTTTTGTCCCAATGGGATGGAGGCCAATACGATGGCGGCGGTTTTTAATCAGGCCGGCTACGATACAATGCGGACCTGCAAGCGGGGGAATAGCTACGAGGGAGCAAACAAGCAATTTACGGTGAGACACGATGCCACGAAACGTGGCGGGACCGCCGAGACCGGGAGTGCCTGGCATGGGAAGCAAGTGCTTGAGTATTTATCGGCGCGCGAGGCTTCGAAAGACGAAGATCCATTCCTGATCTATTTTGGGTTCTCGCATCCTCATGACGTGCGTGATGGCACGTCTGAGCTGTTGAAGAAATATGGCGCGGTGAATCACACCGATAAAGATTCACTCCCGCCTGCAAATCCAAAACAGCCGGAGCTTCCCGAAAATTATTTGCGAGAACATCCGTTCCATCACGGGCATCCTAATCTTCGTGACGAAGTGAGTGTGAAAGGAGTTTGGGAGAAGCGTGACGAACGGACGATTCGGAATGAATTGGGGCGTGAGTTTGCTTGCTCGGAAAACATCGATCGACAGGTCGGAAGTGTTTTGAAGAAGCTCGAAGAGATGGGGGAATTGGAAAACACCTACATTTTCTATACCGCGGACCATGGGATGGCGATCGGGCGTCACGGCTTGCAAGGGAAACAGAATCTTTACGAGCACACCTGGAAGGTTCCCTTCATCGCGAAAGGGCCGGGCATTAAGCCGGGTGCGAGGGCTTTGGGCAATGTGTATCTACTCGATGTGCTGGCGACCATTTGTGACTTTGCGGGAGTGAAGGCTCCGGCTTCGAGTGAAGGGGTGAGTTTTCGTCCGGTGTTGGAAGGGAGGAAGGACGTCGTGCGCGATGTGCTCTACGGCACTTATTCCGGAGGCACCAAGCCGGGGATGCGTTGCGTGAAGAAGGGGGATTGGAAGTTGATCAAGTATGACGTCATGGACGGCAAGGTGCGCGAGACGCAGTTGTTTAATTTAAAGGAAAATCCTTTTGAATACATCTCCGAGCATGGGAAGAAGGACGGCAAGTTGACAGATCTGGCTGAGGATCCGGCTCATGCTGATAAATTGAAGGAAATGGAGGCACTCCTGTTGGCTGAGATGAGGAAACATAACGATCCCTATCGCCTTTGGAATCAACCCAGAGATGGCTTGAACCCTCCGAAATCTGGTAAAAAGGCTCCGAAAAAGAGGAAGCAGAAGTAAGCTCTCACAACACGACTCAAAATCCCCCCTAATTGGCGCAAGTGTTGTTTGAGGCTTTTGTCGTTGTTGACGACGGGAATTGTCGAGGTTCAAAAATATATCGCTTTGGGTCGACCGGTCTCATCTTCGGGCGCGACCTAGTCAATGTCGTTTCTGAACGTAAGGATCTCGTCTTTAGGAATGGCCCTTTCCAGCAGCCGGAAACCTTGCGGGAGTAAGATCACTTTTTCTTTTTCGTCAGGCTCAAGGAAGGGAGAGAGCGGGAGAGAAAGCTGATCGTTTTTTCGGCGTCGGATTTCACCGCTACGATTTCACGATAGAGCGCAGTGTCTTCGATGAAACCGAGGGGCTCATCCTTTTCCTCGACGACGGGGGCAGGTGCGACGACGATGGCAGGTGCAACGACGATGGCAGGAGCCGGTTTGTCATTCGGGCGGGACAGGACCAAGCCCAGAGTGATGGCGGCGAAAGCCGGAATGGCGATCCATGAGCGGCTTTTCTTTTTGGCCTCAAAGGGTTCGCGGGAGAGAGCCTGAATGCGGGTTTCAAAACCGGGCCGGGGGATGGCGGCTTCGACTGGCGCACGAAGGAGAGATTCGAGTTGATCCTTTTTCATAGCGTGGTGTTTGGGTAGAGAGTTTGGCCAGGTAGCCAGATGTCGGAGGTGTTGCCGAGATGTTGACCGAGGTGCTTGCGGGCGCGGTGGAGGATGACTTTAATGTGCGGCGTGGTTTTGCGGAGAGTCTTGGCGAGTTCTTTGATGGAGAAACCTTCCTGGTAGAACAACCAGAGGGCGATGAATTCATCGTGTTTTAGTTTCTCTTTGGCGATCCTCCAGAGCGCGACGGCGTCATGGGGTTGCCTGCTGGATTCGGTCGGATGGTCCGCGTCGAAGAGTTCGCAAGTAGGTTTTACTTTCCGCCATTGGGCGATGGCCTGGCGGCGCGCGATGGTGAAGAGCCAGGGGAGGAGGCGGCAGCCCTCTTTGAAGGTGTGGAGTTTCCGAAGAGCGAGGAGGAAGGTTTCCTGGGTGAGGTCTTCGGCATCTTCGCGGCGTCCGGTGAGTTTGTGGAGGAAGGCGTAGATTTTTTCGTGATGCCGATGAACAATCTCATCCGACGCCAAGAAGTCGCCCCCGCGAGCGGCGAGGACAAGATCGGAATCGGAGAGATCAATCATTGGATTCGGGGTAGAGGCTACTTAATTCTCCCGAGAATGGCGAGGGCCTCTTCGACGGGGATCGTCAAGTGCATGGAAACCTGGTTTCCGGTGACGGATGATCCGTGCTCGATGTTGAGTTCTTCAAGATCGGGTTCGGCCATCATTCCGAAAGCGACGAGGCCTTCGGCAATTTTTTGGAGGCGGGTTGCCGTTTTTTCCTCTTTGGTTGAAACAACGAAATTGGCACGGAGGTGATTATCGACCTCGGTGAGAGAGGCACTCAGAGATTGGGCTTTTTTGAGCATCTTGGAGCCTTTGTCGACAGGGAGGTCGAGAGCTTCGATATTGGCTGTGCCCATCATGACCGAGCTTCCAGGAATTTTTTTGTCTGATTCAAGATGAGGTTTGCGTTTCGCAAGAACGTCGAGGGTGAGCATGATGAGTTCGGGTTGCTCGCTGACAACGACGAGTGTGTCTCCGTGGAAGGCGGCGTTTTGACCTTTTCCCTTGTCACGCCAGCTGTGAATTTTTTCTCCTTGATAGAGGTTGGATTGATATTGGTCGGCATCGACGATCATGCTCTCCAGGTGGCGTCGATTAATTTTCCCCTGAATGATGAAAGCGGCGTTGTCATGCTTGCCATTGCCGAAGAGACTGACATCCGCGACGTCTCTGATAAGGTCAAAACCGAGAAAGATTTCGGCGTCGGAAAGTGTTTGTCCGTGTTCTTTTTTTGCGGCGTTAATGATTGTTTTCCCCATGGTGGTGTCGCGAAGTTTTTCGACATCGGCATGGAGATACCACTGGGCATCGGCCGGAATATTTCCCGGGGAAAATTCTCCCGCGCTCAGGAAGGGGGAGGCGAAAAGAATGAGCAGGAGTGACGTTTTCATATTCAAGGTGACTAAGGAATAGGAAGGGGGAAGGTTACAAAAAATTAGAACATCTCAGGTTTCGTCCGATATCACGACTGGCGTTTGGACGCATCCCCTGGAGGGCGCCGTCCGACGTGTGGTCCCCCTACAGCATACCCCTCTCATCACAACGAACCGATAGGTGATGAGTTTGAGCAGTGCCCTGACGCGAATCGTGGTCTCGATCGGGGCCCATGGTACGGATCCAGAGCGAGTGAAAAAGTTCCTGCTGAAAATTGCGCAATAGGATTCACGGATTTCCCCGGATCCAGCTCCAATGGCACTTTTCCAGGACCATGGTGCGATTTCACTGAATTTTGAGCTTCGGGTCGATGTGTTGATTAATCGGGTTTTGAATGAGGAGGGGATCGATATTCCGTTCCCTCAGTGGGATTTTTATTTGCATGATGTTCCTATAGGAGCCTAAAAATGAGCGGGTTGGAGCATTTTTGTTTTGTGAATAAAATTCGGTTGAAAGTTACCAGAAATTACTAGACAGATAGGGCGTCGCAGGGCACCCAGCCTCTGCGCAGCAAATATCTGCTGTCATAACCCATGATAAAGCTACCAATGCTCCCCCTTTTTTCCGCCCTCATCCTTTCAAGCTGTAGTGAGTTCATTACCGCCAAAATTGACGGGATTCATAGTTTCAATAGCTCGATATTCGCCAGAGTCGCTGCGAAGAGCGGTTCGAATAAGAGCCCAAACGGATTCCATCCCGCTCCGGTGTGCGAAATTGCGGTTAAGAAGAGCAGCAAACTTCCCAAGGACAAGTATGGGACGCCGAGCTATAGCCACAAGGAACGCAGTCGTGTGGTGAGGACGACCGCCTACTCTCACATGGAGAACGAGCCCGGAGCGCCCGGGAAAAAGAACGCTTTGGGAACCAACCTCAAATATGGAAAAGTGCGCAGTGCCGCTGCTGACTGGTCCAAGTATCCCGTCGGAACAAAATTTAAGATTAAAGGGCTGCCTCACACTTACATCGTCGACGATTATGGTTCGGCTCTCGTTGGAACGAACACCATCGACATTTACCATCCGACCCTGAGCACTATGAAAAAGTGGGGGACTCGCAAGGCTGAAATCACCGTGATTCAGTGGGGTGATTGGGAGCGGACCCTTAATGTCCTCAAAGGACGTACGAAGTATGGCCACACCCGCAGGATGTATTACGCGGCCAAAGCCAAGGTGGAGAGCGGAAAGGTAGCGAAAAACTAAAAGGCTGTCTCAATCCAAATTTCGAGTGGCTTCGTGAAATACGAAGCCGCTTTTTTTACTTTTGTTAGGGAGGATATCCGGCATCAAGAGGACATGTTGAAAAAAGAACGCGCTGCCTACGTTCTCCGTCGTCTGGAAGAGCTCTATCCCGAGACGCCTGTTCCTCTCGATCATTCCAATCCGTTTACCCTTCTGATAGCCGTTTTATTGTCGGCCCAGTGCACTGACGTCCGGGTCAATTTGGTGACTCCGGCACTCTTTGCGAAAGGAGATAATGCCGAAGTAATGAGGCGGCTCTCGGTGGCGGAAATCGATGCCATTGTGCGTCCGTGTGGCTTGGCGCCCCGAAAAGCGACTGCGATTCGCGATCTTTCTGAAATTTTAGTCAAAAAACATGGAGGGGAAGTGCCGGCCAATTTCGAGGATCTCGAGGCCCTTCCCGGGGTGGGGCACAAGACCGCCTCGGTGGTGATGTCCCAGGCCTTCGGGCATCCGGCATTCGCAGTTGATACCCACATTCATCGCCTCGCCCAGCGGTGGAAATTGACCAATGGCGCGAACGTCAAAAAGACCGAAGAGGACCTGAAAGCCCTTTTCCCAAGGGATTCCTGGAGTAAGCTCCATCTTCAGATCATCTTTTACGGGAGGGAATATTGTTCCGCGAGAGGATGCGACGGAACGATTTGTGAGATCTGCAAAACGATGTTTCCCAAGCGCAGAAATCCTGTCAAAACGAGAAAGTAAGTTTATTTTCCTAAGGTATTTTGTTCTCCGTTCGTTGGTCCGAGGACGGTGTTTTTTGAAGAAGATCGCGAAAATCGGGAAATCTTCCTTTACTCAGAGGAGACTCTTTTGAGAATGCACCCTCGTTCACACCAAACGTATACCAAAAGATCATGACCCGTAACTCTACACTACGAAATGCAAAAGGATGGATTGTTGGCTCAGCCTTCACTCTTCTCACCGTTGCTCCAGCCATGGCGCAGGAAGCATCTAAAAAGAAATCTGCTCTAGATAGTTACCTTCTCGACGGAGGACCTCTTACAATTTTCATCGTGGCCGTCGGTCTGCTTTCGTTGATCAGTCTGACCGTGTTCAACTTTATGAACCTTACCAAGGCCAAGTTTGGTCCCGATGATCTCAAAGGTGCCCTTCTTGAGCACATGACGAGTTGTCGTGTGCGTTCGGCCATCGAGCTTTCCGCATCCCACCCAAGCTACTTGGGGCGGATGATGGCTTATTCGCTCCCCAATATTGATGCGACCCATCCCGAGGATCTCGGTCGTGACCATGTTGAGGACGCCATCGCTGACTTCTCGATTAACGAGACCCGCAAGCAGATGACTTTCATCAACCTTCTCTCTCTCGTTGCCCAGGCTGCTCCGATGCTCGGTCTCTTCGGAACCGTTTTCGGGATGATCGCAGCGTTCGGAACTTTGGCTGACAATGCCAGCGCCGACCCAAGTGCACTTGCCGGATCAATTTCGGTGGCCCTTCTCACTACGATGTGGGGACTGGTTGTCGCCATTCTTTCACTCTTCGCCTACTTCTTCTTCAAGAACCGCTTCAACAGCCTTGTTGCAGATTGTCACGGCACTGCTGAGAATCTTATCAACGCTTCCATCCAGACTGTGAATGCTGATGCGCACCTCGCCCGCATTCCAGAGGGAATCGCTGTCTAATCCAGTCATGACGAGGAAGGGTTAATCCTTCCTCGTTCTTTTAACTGCTCAACATCGAAGAACGATGGCTACCCAGAGACTACGCGCAGCAAACGCCGACGATGGCGAAGAGGCAAAAATGGACATGTCGCCTATGATCGACATGGTTTTCCTCTTGCTCCTTTTCTTTCTTGTCGTGTCGAATCCCAAGACGATTAAAATCGACCCGCGCCTGAAACCACCGATTGCGGATGCGGCCAAGACTGCGAAGTCGAAGCACGGTAAGATTGTCGTCAATATCCACAACAGTGGCGATTTTTACGCCGAGGATACCATTACTCGATTCGATACCAAAGATGACCTCATTGATTACATCAAAAAGGAAAAGGATATTATTGATGGCCGTGGAATCACTCCAGTGCTGCACATCCGCGGTGACTCTACCGCTGAGTTTAAGTATTGCCGTCAGGTCATCCGCTCGGGCGCTGCCGCCGGAGTGAATCAAGTTGCCTTTGGGGCATTCAAGAAACAGTAATCCAACCACACCAATTTTTTCAAATGGCCCGCCACAAGAAAATGCAACGACCCGAAGATGATGAACCGGGTTTGGACATCTCGTCATTGATTGACGTTTGTTTCCTTCTCCTCATCTATTTCTTGGTTACGACCCAGATCGTTAAGAAAGAGCAGGAACTTGATATGGCCATGCCTTCCAGTATGCCATCTGACACTCCTCCGACGATCACGCCGATGTTGATCACTCTGGAATCCAATGGAGTGATTTCCATTAAGACCGACGGACCTGAAGAGGTCGTCGAGCAAGATCCCGATATCCGGACGCTGCCGGTTTTAGTTGAGCGGCTTGAGATTTACAAATCAATCGCAGACAATGCCGCGACCAAACCGATCGTTCAGATCAAGGTGGACGGGGAATCCGAGCAGCAGCGCCTGATCGATATTCTCAACGCCCTGAATCGGACTGAAATCACCACGGTGACCTTCACGGATATTCTCGATGATACCGACCGGACCTAGTTGGCCCGAACTTTCAAAATAACGATGAAGGGATCTAAGAATTTTGATCCCTTCATCGTTTCAAAATTAACCGGAGGGTTGATGAGCTTTTTCGCTCTCAGCCTTCCTTTTCTGAAAATTACACACCTCTAACCGATCACACACCGTATGACTGCACTACCGACATCTCGCCGTATCGTAGTAATGATGCTCTTAGTATTCGGAGCTCTTCTGGCTCCGGTTCAGGCTCAAAAACTTGACGATTTATCCAGCCAATCTCTCACTGCCATGCGTGCGGGTGAGTGGGACAAGGCCAGAGCCCTTTTGAAGAGAGCGACCGATGCCTTCGATAATCGTGCTCCGACTCTCATTGGACCTCGCTTTGGTTGGTTTTGGTATCACCAAGGATATTGTGAACTCAAGCTCCGCCTTTTCGATGAGGCAGCGAGGTCTTTCGAAAAGTGCTATAAGAAATATCCCAACAAATCGGGCGTCGACGACAAAGCCCAGAGTGTGAACCTTTATCACACCAAATCCCTTCTAATGTGGGGCCATGCCGCGAAAGGCGCGGAAAAATGGGACGAAGCGATCAAGATGTATAAGAAGTTCCTCCAGGAACGTGATCCGGGTCGTGACAAATACGAGCGTGGCGTTTTCTACATCAACATGGCGGTCTGTAACTTCAAGCTCCGCAAGATCGGAGAGGGGGGGAAGTATCTCGAAACAGCCATCAAGAACAAGATGACCTTCCCGACTCCCAACAAGGGAATCATGACCGCCTTTCACTCGATGGTGGAAGCTGTCATCGATAAAAAAGACGAGAAGTCACTTCTCGAATTCATTGCCAAGAATCGTGGCCACATTAAACTTGAGCCATTTGAAGCCTACGAATTTGCACCGCTCTTCATGAAGTTGGCCCAGGATGCCAAGGCTGCGGAGATGATGAATTCAACCTTTGAGCTCTATGCGCTCGTTCCCAGCACGGTTGGTGCGATTGATGACGTGAAGGCCCGGCTTGAGTCGGTGGGCACTTATCCCCGCACAATCAAGGACGGATCGAAGGTGATCAACAAAAAGACTCTTGAGACCGATCTCGAATCTCTCAAAGACGCCGACACCAGCGGCAAGATGAACGAGGTATATGCGTTCCTCAATACCGCCGTGATGCACGAGGACGAAGGAAATGTCCGTGGGGCCTTTGCGGTCTACGAACAACTCGAACTCTACTATCCGAATGCCAAGGTCTACAAAGACAAGAAGGTGGTCGCTGCCCGTGAGAAGAATCTTTACCACTTGGTGCGGACCTCCTCCATCATCGGAGAGGTGCTCACAACCGAGTTCTACGGAAGCCGTTTTCTGAAGGATTTCCCCAAAAGCGAGCATGTCGAGGAGGTGCGTCGCATGATGCTCACCAGCCTTTTCTGGCAGGGTGAGTATGAGAAGTGCATCGAGGTAGCGAGCAAGATGATCGACAATCTGGCCAAGCCCTCGGAACAGCACGACATCTGCCTCTTTGTTCTCGGTGGAAGTTACCACTACACTGCCCAGTTTGTGGAAGCCCAGCCATTGTTGGATCTCCACGTGAAGACATACGGTGACAAGGACACCAAGCAACACCGTCGTCAGGCTGCGCTGTATTTCCAGGCCTCCAATCTTTCACGCCTGCAATACTTCACCAAGTCAGCTGCTCTTCTTGATGTATTCCTCAAGAAGTATCCCCAAGCTGGTAGCAACCCATACTATCCCTTCGCTCTCTTTGACCGCGCCAACTGCCACTATGCTGAAAGCGAACTTGAGCCAGCACTGGTTCTGGTGGGCCGGGTGGAAAATGAATTCCCCGGAGTGGAAATCATGGAGATGAACTTCAACCTGAAGGGAAATATTCTGGAGGGAACGGAGCAAGCCGATCTCGCGGAAGGCTACTACAAGAAGGCTCTCGAAATGGCCGAGCGTAAGCAAAATGAAATGGTGGCGGGTGAGGCCCTCTTCTATCTCGTGAATGTCATCGGTATGGCCAAGGTGGACAATAAACCCGGACCTCGTGTTGAGGAATCCGTACCCTATTACAACAAGTTCTGGGAGGAATACGGAGCCGACTCACCCTACAAGGTGAAGGTTGCGGTGGCTGGTCTTCCCGGAATGCGTGTCGCTGGAAAATTTGATGAGGCCTTGGAGCGTCTCCAGGGGGTCATCGCCGATCTCGCCAGTGTCCCGGGTGCCCCTGATTTGGAAGCCGCTGTTGGCTCATACACCGAGGCCTATCTTGAGACTCACACTCCGGAGGAGTTAAAGGACCACTATTATAACTTCCCACGAATTAAATCGAGCGACATGGCCGCCCGGGCACTTCTTCGCGTTGCGATCATTGGTGTCTTTGAGGAGGTGAATCACGACGCGGTTCAAAAGAAAGATACCTCGCGTGAAGCAAGCTCTCGTGCCATGGTCAAAGTTCTCTTCAATGAGTTGAAAAACGATTTCGATTTGAAAGATCTCTCAAATTACATCCTTGTGCGAGTGGGTGAGTTCATCCGAAAGAAGAGCGCGACTCCTCTTGAAGCCCGTCCATACTACGAGCAAGCTCTCAGTCGTGACCAAGATCAGAGTTACAAATTCCCGGCCCTTTTCGGGGTTGCCGATATTCTCGGTCGGGGGACAAATTCCCAGAAAGATGAAGCGATCAAGTATCTCCAACGGGTCCTTGATGACGCCGAAGAGAAGTCTCAGAAAGAAGATGCTCTCATGCGCATGGTGACTGTCCTTTATGACAAAAAGGACTTCGCGGGAGCGATTGCCAAGTCGAGATTGTATCTCGAGACAGATGGCTTCAAAAAGTCTCGCGGCGAAGCACGCTTCCTTCTTGCACAGGCCTATGACGGCAATGGTCAGACGGAAGACGCCCGGGTGAACTTCGGACTTCTCTGGGGATCAAACCTGGGATTAATTCGGGTTTCCGCTCCATCCATTAAACGTTGGTTGGAGCTCACCTGGGATCGCAATGGCGATAATCCCAAGGTTGGTAAAAGCGACCGTCAGCTCGCCTATGAGAAGGGTTGGAAATATGTTGATATGACCCGCCGCTTGATCCCGAAGATGAATGAGGACGAGGTGAAAATCTGGAAGAGTGTTGAATCACTGATCCAGGGATATGAGGACAGCAGTGAAACTGTCAGCATGGAGGAAATAAATAAGAGAAAAGGGAAATAAGAACCCAAGATTTGAATTCCAACTAATTGATACGCGATGAAAACAATTGTTACTACCGCTCTGGTTCTTGCCACTTCTCTTGGCTCTGCCTTTGCTCAAAAAGAAAAAGAACCACGCGCCCTGATGTTTACGGATAAAAACGTCTTGAAGGGGTGGATCGTTGCTGCCAACGACAAGGTCGTGCGGTATAAGGAGACGGAGAACTCAACCGTTTACCGGGACTTACGCCTTGCCGCAGCCAAAATTTATTTCCTCGAGCCGCCCGAGTTCACTGAAGCGATGGAGCTTTTCAAAAGCCGGAATTATGCCGAGGCCAAGGACAAATTTGAAGCTTGCGCCAAGATCTACAAAAAGGTGGATGAGATCAAAGGGAACTATAGTACCCTGTCGAGTTTCTTCCAAATGGAATGTCTGCGGAAGCTGGAGGACCTCGCTCAGTTAAGTCCACTGATTGAGAGTTTGAATTTTGAGTTGCTGAGCCGTGCCGAGCACCATACCCAGGTGAAGGTCTACTCGGTATTTTGGGAAGCCGTTCGAACGAAGAGCTGGTCACGTCTTGATGCGATTGCCTCTGACCCCGAGTGGAGAAATCTTAAGGTGTCCGGTGGGCTGCGAGCTCAAATGTCTTATTGCCATGGACTGGCCTTGGAGGGGATTGATAAACCGATTCAGGCGTTGACGGCCTACAACCACGCGTTCGTATCCGATTTTGCAGCATCCGAGGAGATTACCCGCAAGGCCGCTCTCAACTGCCTTCGCATTATTGATAATGATGATTCAGTGAAGTTGGCCAAAAAGCTCTATAACACTGAAGATCACAATCCTGATTCGACCGGCGCTTTCCTGATCAAGGAGGGAATTGCTTTGATCAAGCTTTGGGATAAAACTCTTGGAAATGGGGCGACTCTTCCGGCGAACTACAAGGGTCTGCTCAGGTTCCCACCCAAAGGTAAGCCCCAAGTTGCTCCCAAGACAACGAAGGAGGACAAAAAGCCCGCTAAAAAGTCCCCCAAGAAGGAGGATAAGAAAAAGGATAAGTAAGATTCCAAGGATTCTTATCCAATCTGTAGTTTCAAAAAAGCGAGGGGCTCGGGCTCTTCGCTTTTTTCTTTGGAGTTTTATTCAGCTCTTTTCCTCAAGGGATCATCCGCTAGAGTTCCTCCGTGGATCAGACGACTTCTACGCTTATTGACCTGGCCCTTTCTGAAGATATTGGCTCGGGTGATGTCACTTCAGAGTATTTCATTCCGAAAGATCGCGAGGCCCGGGGTCTGATCGTGGCCAGGGACGAAGGGGTGATTGCGGGAGTGGAGATCGCGGCCGAAGTCTTTCGGCGGGTTGATGCCGGTTTATCCGTGAAGATTTTGTTGGAAGACGGGAGTCACGTCACTCAAAAGGCCTGTGTCATGGAGGTGCAAGGAAATGCGCGTTCGATGTTAACTGCCGAGCGGGTTTCCTTGAACTTTTTGCAGAGGCTTTCCGGGATTGCCACTAAGACCCACAGATTTGTGGAGTTAACCGAGGGGACTCCGGCCCACATTCTCGATACACGGAAGACAACCCCGGGATGGCGGACGCTTGAAAAGGCCGCGGTGGTGGCTGGAGGCGGGTTGAATCACCGCATGGGCTTGTATGACCGGGCCATGGTGAAGGATAACCATCTTGTGGCTGAGAATGGCATGGCTGAACTTCAAAATGCCATCGAGCACCTTAGGCGGGAAAAACCTGGGGTTGAAGTTGAACTGGAGGCTGATCGATTGGATCAAGTAGAGGCTTTTCTCGAGTTGGAGGGAGTGGATTACATTCTTCTCGATAATATGGACAATAAGACGATGAAGGAAGCGGTCACGATGAGAGGAAGTGAAGGTCCGAAGTTGGAAGCCAGTGGTGGAGTCACGCTTGAGACGGTTGCGGGAATTGCCCGGACCGGTGTTGATTTTATTTCGGTGGGAGCAGTGACGCATTCGGCGGTGGCTCTCGATTTGTCCCTCGATTTTCTTTTCAACGATGAATGAGGACGAGTGGAACGGGGCTGTCATTGAGTCTTTGTCCGAAGAGTGGGCCGAGAAAATTATTTTTCTGCCTGAATGTGGTTCTACTAATGATGAGGCCCGGAAATTGGCATTGAAGGGGGCTGCAGATTTTTCGGTTGTGCTGACCGAGACTCAAACTTCGGGGAGAGGTCGCCGCGGGCAGCCATGGACGTGTCCTCCTGGCGAGGGGATGGCTTGTTCGGTGATCGTGCGGCCTGATGATCCGCCGGCTTTGTGGTCCCGCATTGCTCTTGCGACGGGCTTGGCAGTGTCGGAGGCCTTGGATTCCTTTGGATGTTCATCGGGCGTCAAATGGCCCAATGATGTATGGATCAACCAGCAAAAGGTGTGTGGGATTCTGGTGGAAGCTGGTGATGGCTTTGTGGTGGTGGGAATTGGTCTCAATGTCAACGTGACCTGCTTTCCCGAAGGGTTGGCGTTTCCCGCGACGTCTCTTGCTCTGGAGGTGGGCACGCCGGTCTCGCGAGAGGATGTGTTGGTAGCTTGTTTGAATCGCCTTCGGGTGCGGATAGCTCAAATCGGCTCGTCTTTTCCCGAATTGTTGGAAGCATGGGGAATGCGGTGTGTCCTGCGAGGGAAGGAGGTGAGCTTGATGGTGGGAGATGAGGTGAAGCGTGGAACTGTGGTGGGCTTGTCTCCCGGCGGTGAGCTTATTCTGATGACTGCAAGCGGGCGAGAGAGTTTATTGCAGGCGTCGGAGATTCGAGTGATCGGAGAATAAGATCTAATGGTATGAGGCTCGATCGTTTGATAGGAAAATGGGGAAACTGGGGGAAGCGCCGGGTAAGAGAACAGTTTGAGGCCGGGGAGGTGAGCGTGAATGGAGAGCGTGTCGAGGAGACGGCCAGGCTGGTTGGAAAATTTGATCGGGTCGAGGTTTCCGGGAAGGTCGTACAGGCGGAGAAAAGACGGGTGGTTATCTTGAACAAACCTCTTGGTGTGGTGAGTGCCACCAAGGATCCGGAGCATCCTACCGTCATCGATTTGATCGAGCGTCCCTGGGCTTCCGGCTTGCACTTGGCAGGACGGTTGGATCGTTATACGAGCGGATTGATGATACTTACCAATGACGGGGAATTTTCCGAGTCACTCACGGAGCCCGAGCAAAAAGTCGGCAAGCGTTATCTTGTTGAGGTCGATGGAGTGATTAGCCAGGAAGTGGTGGAGGTCTTTGAGGAAGGGATGTGGTTCGCGAAAGAAGAGATCACGACAGCTCCAGCGAAGGTAGAACTCATTGACGATTCCCGTTGTCGCTTGATCATTTATGAGGGCAAGCATCATCAGGTGAAACGCATGTTCGCGCGATTCGACCTCAAGGTGATCGCGCTGCACCGCGAAGCGATCGGAGGGATCGAACTTCCGGATGATCTTCCGATGGGTACCTGGCGTGAACTGGAATAATCCCGCTCCGGCGAAAGACCTGTTAGGCAGACCGGCGGGGTCTTCTATTACTCCGTCGGCGACGATTATTACCGGGCTGTTCCTGGCGCCCCTCGGACTGATTGCGACCTCCGCCGCCTCGTCGTCCGCCCTGGCCTTTTTTCTTCCCTCCGTTGTCGCGGGTGGATTCGCGGGATTTAATTCCGCGTGCGTGAAGATCGGCCAGTTCATCGTGATGATTTTCGTGCCGGTCATTCACCGGGATCTTCTTTTTGATAAGCTTTTCGATATCCATAAAGAACTCGTGTTCCTCAGGAGTGCAGTAGGAAATGGCATTGCCGGTGGCTCCGGCTCGTCCGGTGCGTCCGATGCGGTGAACGTAGGCCTCGGCTTCGTTGGGAAGGTCGAAATTAACGACAAGAGTGACGTCTTTAACGTCGACCCCGCGGGCTGCGACGTCTGTGGCGACCAAGATTGGAAGCTTGCCTGATTTAAAGCGATCGAGGGTTTTCTCCCGTTGTGGTTGAGACCGGTTTCCATGAATGGCTTCGGCGGTGAAGCCCTCTGAGTTGATCCAGCGGCAGAGCTTGTTGGCTCCATGTTTTGTTTTGGAGAATACGATGGTCAATTCACCGGCGGCCTGGTCTCCGAGGTGTTGCATGAGGAGCTCGCGTTTGTGTTCGCGATCGACGAAGCAGACTTCCTGGTCGACTTTCTCCGCGGTGGTGACTTTGGGGGCGATGGAGACCGACTCGGGGTTGTGAAGGATTCCGTGAGCCAGTTCTTTGATCGCGGGGCTCAGGGTGGCCGAGAAAAAGAGGGACTGACGTTGTCTGGGAAGCTTGGCGATGATGCGCTTGACGTCGCGAAGGAATCCCATGTCGAGCATGCGGTCGACTTCATCGAGAACGAAGTAGTCGACGCCGGAAAGATCGATATCTCCCTCGTTCATGTGATCGAGAAGACGCCCGGGGCAGGCGACGAGAACGTCGACGCCGGGTTTCATGGCGTTGATCTGTGGGTTTTTGCCAACGCCTCCATAGACGAGGGTCTTGCGGAAGCTCAGGTATTTCCCGTAGGTGTCGAAGCTCTGGGAGATCTGGGTGGCAAGTTCCCGGGTGGGGGTGAGAACCAGAACTCGGGCGCTTTTTCTTTGCGGCCGCTTTGGGTCCTCCAGCAGGGCATTGAGGATGGGCAGTGAGAAGGCGGCGGTCTTACCGGTTCCGGTTTGAGCGATCCCAAGGAGATCTCTACCTTGAAGCAGAGTGGGGATTGACTGGGCCTGAATCGGCGATGGCGTGTGATAATTTTGCTCGGCAAGAGCACGTTTGATGGGAGTGGCCAAAGCCATCTCCTCAAATGAGGTAGGAGTCATAGTTGATCTGGTGATCCCCTTTTTTGGGGGTCTGGTCTCGACGAGGTGTAGTTAAAATACCCGGAACCAATCTCTCATCGAACTAGAGTGGAAGAGGGGTGGAGAGCCGTGGTGTGACGATCTCCTCATCGGGATTCATGGACCCGGCGGGCCAAGGAGTAAGGGGGATTGAGATTAATGCAAGCGATCTTTGTTGTCTGGGATTCCTTTCAGAAACAAGAAAGCCCGGTCGCTTCTGGCAGACCGGACTTTTTAATTTGTTAAACCAAGAGCGTTTATTCGCTTTTTTCGGGCGCTTCTTTTTTCGGTGCGTCGGTCTTCTCGGTAGTCTCCGCAGGTTTTACCTCTTTCTCTTTATTGCCGGGGCGGGGAGGGATGGCGATGGGAGGAGTGACTGCTTCGATCCGTTTTCTGGGAGGCTTGCCGTTTTTCGGAGCGGGTGTGCTACCCGGAATAGGCGGAGGGTTGATGAAGGGGCTTGGTGTGTCCGTGACCGGTCCGGGTGTCGGGACCTTGACCGGTTTGGTGGTCACACTGACCTTTTTAGCCTTCTCAAGTTGTTGCTTTCTCTTGTTGATTGCTTTGATGTGGGTCGCAGCAATCTTGAAGTTTCTTCCTTCGAGGGTCTTCTGAAGCTCCATGTTCCTGATAAGCTTGTCGCGATTGGCGACGCGAGCCTGGTATTCGGCCTGTTGCTGGACGGTGGCGTCCGCGGCAGGTTTTTTGGGTTCGGTCGGACCGTTCAAGATCTTGAAGCTTACCACGAAACTGGAAGGTTCGACCTTTGCGGGGGGTGCTTTGTCGTCAGGCTTCTTCTCAGGCTGTTCGACTTTCTCCGGGGTGATGGTGAAGAGATACTTTGCACCGGATGAATCAGTGATGTTGACTTCGCGCTGGTCGTTCTCGTTGACGAGGTCTTTAACTTCCTGCTCGTTGAGGAGGTCGGTGAAATTGACCTGAGTGAAGAAGTTCTTCAAGGCCATGGCTTCGGTGCTGTTGGTTTCCCAACCGGCGGTGCCATCTTCGAGCGTGAAGTCATCGACGGCGGTGGGACGGGAGACGGTCCAGGATTCATAAGACGCACCGTCCTTGGACTTGACCTCTACTTTGATCGGAGAATCGAGCAAGGTGAGCGATTTGGTAATCCAGTCTTCGGGCTTAGCCTGGAGGTTATCAAACCCTTCTTTGATGACGTAGACTCCGCTGTCGTCGTTGCTCAAGCGAATGTAGCGTCCACTTCCGCTACCGCGTCCACCTTTGGTCTCGTTGCGCTTTCCGATGTAGTAGGTGATCAGGGTGTCTTCACCGCTCTTTAAAGTAATCGTTTTAGGGCGGTTGTCGGTTTTTTCATCTTCGGGATCGAGATGGAACCGGTCGTAGTAGTCTTTTTCGATCGAGGTAGCCTGGATGACCCTGGCCTTCTGGAGGTCATCAAAGATGCCCGAGAGGGTTTGTAGGTTGACGGGGAAGTTGCCTTCTTCCGAGACGAACCAGCGATTCTCCTTGAGGACTGCGGTAGTAGTGTCGTCTCCGGCGGTGACTGCGACTTCGGTGATTTTACCGAGGTCGATGTCACCGAGAGTTTCCGCGCCAATTTCGAGCTTGGTTGAGACTGTGATCTTGTCGTCTTTGTCGTTCTTCGTTTTGAAGACAATGAGTCCGGCGACGAGGGTTAGGATCCAGAGGATGAGTAGTTGTTTACGTGACATTGTTTTAGTGACTGGGTTTTGGAGTGACTAAGGAATGTGAATTAACGAGCTTGGGTGCTCATGCGGCGATAGATGAATACTCCGATTCCCGCAAGAATGACGAGCCCGGGGACAATGAGAAGGGATTTAAGGAAGATGCCGGACTTGATGGCGTCGATATCCGACTGAAGTCCTTTTTGTTCTTCCCGCATTTCCCTCTCTTTAGCAGCCCGTTCTTTTTGGGCATCGAAATAGAATTTGGTTTCTTCGGCGGTGAAGCGAGCGCGGCCTTCGGCGGCTCGTTTCTGAACCAATTCGGAGAGCTTCTTATTGGCCGCGTCCAGTTCATCCTGAATGGCTTTAACTTTTTTCCCAATGGTCTGCTCATATTCCGCCTCCAGATCCTTGAAGACAGTGAGCGGGCGCATGACCGGGGTGCGGGCCCGCGCTCCGATGAGGTGGGCCGAGTTGTTGGCCTGGTCGACGATGTTGAGGAGAAACGGTCCGTTCCCGGAGAGGGGGACGGCACGGAGTTGCACTCCCTGGGTGGTAAGAGCCTGACGGTAGCCGTAGGCGACACGGTCCATGATGAAGTCTGAATCGGCAACGAGAATGAGGTTGCCGGTTGCGGTGCCTTTTTTAAGAGCCTCGGTTTTGGCTTCCTTTGTCTTCTCTCCATCGGCTTTTTCCTCTTTCTTATCGTCGGAGTCTTTTTCTTCCTCGTCCTCTTTTTTGTCGGCCGGATTACCGTCGGGGAAGGCGGTTTCAAATTCACCACTGAGGCGCACGACGAGATCGTAGCCTTTGTCTTTTGAACTCAAGCCCTTGGTGAGTGTTTGAGGATTCTGGAAGGATGCCTTGACCCTGGTGTCGGGAACAAAGCCGCTTCGGTCCGAGCTTTTCAGGATGCGGGAGACTTCGAGTCCTTTCGCTTCGATGGAAGTGAAGGCGCCCGGCGCAAGGAAGACGAGGTTTTGGATGGATGCCAGAGTGATGTCATCCTGAATGCTCATGTCCTCCTTGTTGTAGACTGAGAAGAAGGGGTTATCAGCGGCGAATTTCGGGTCGAATAGGACTTCCGGTCCGCTGGTGACAATGCCGTGCTTCTCAAACAACTGGGGCAGGGTCGAGACCGTCGGAGTGCCACCCTGGGGAGGCATTCCGGGGAACTGCGGTTGTTGGGCGGTCTGTTGGGCCGCGAGGGAGAGGGAGTCAACACAAGCGATCACGTTTCCTCCGCGAAGAAGGTATTGGTCGAGGGCAAATTCCGCTTCCGGAGTGATTCCGGCTGGGTGAACCACGAGGACAACCGGGATACGCTCTGGGTCGAGGTAATCTGGAGCGTCGCCCCATTCGTTATTTTCGTAGATGGTGGGAAGGTTTTCCACGATACTCATACCAAGGTCGGCAAGCTCACGGGAGTTTTTGAGTTCGCTGTAGATGGCCTGACCTTTTCGGCTTTGGCCGCCGGTGCTGATGTTGAGCGGCGTTACGAGTCCGATAACCGGGCGATTGCGCACGGTGACTTCGGCGATGGCGCTGATGATGTCGTATTCAAGCTGGGTTTCGGCTTCCGGGTTGAAGAAAGGAATGACTTTCTTTTTATCCAGCGAGCTAATGGAGGCTCCAAAAAAGAGGCGTCCTGTTTCACTCACCTGTGTGATGTTAATTTCATCTACGATGGCGGCGTCTTCCTCATCGGTGTTTGCTTGTGGATCGATGAAGTTCAGCGTGATGTTTTCGTTTTTGGCCAGGCCTGAGATTTCCTCGAGGAAGTTATCTACTCTTGGAATATAGCGTTTGATATCAGCCGAAGCTCCTTCGATATCCCGTGTCACGTAGTAGTTGATCGTCACGGGGTCTTCGAGTTCGGCGAGGATGGACTTGGTTCCTTCGGTGAGGGTGAAGCGGTCATCTTCGGTGAGGTCGATGTTTTTCCGGCCGATAGCGGTATCACTCACAATTTCGGTGAAGAAGAAGACGAGGGCGGCGAGCACGGCAGTGCCGACGGCAGCCCGGGCGATGCGATTTTCCGTATGCATGGAAAAGGCCGCCAGTCCGATAACGAGTGCAGTCCAACGGATTGATTCGAGGGATTCGACTGCAAAGGAGAGAAGGAGCAGAAGAAGTCCGATGCCGGCGATGGCGAGGAGAGCGGGTTTGAGAGCTTTCATTGGTCGAATATTGAGTAAGAAGAATTAAGCACGCTGTGATTTCAGAACGAGGTTGGTGCCAACCAGGCAGACGGAGATCAATCCGATGAAGTAGATCAAACTTGGCAGGCGAATGAGGCCACGGGTGGCGTCGAGGAAGTGAGAGTAGACTCCGAGGGTCGAGAGCAGATTGACAGTCTCCGCGGAACCGGAGCGCCGGACTTCATTGATGACGGGATCAATGCCGCAGAAAGTGAGAATAAAGCAGATCGCTACTGAAACAATAAGCGCTACAACCTGGTCACGGGTAAAAGCGGAGACCAGAGAGCTGATGGCAAGGAAGGTGCAGCATACGATGAAGCTGCCCAGATAGCCGGAGAAGATCGTCCAGTTGTCGGGATCGCCCAGCCAGTTGACTGAAACAACGATTGGGAAGGTGAGAGCTAATGCGAGGAGCCAGACGAAGGCCGAGGCGAAGAACTTGCCTAGAATGGCGCTGCCCATAGAAACGGGCATGGTTCCGAGGAGTTCAATGGTGCCTGTTCGGTGCTCATCCGACCAGAGACGCATCGTCACGGCGGGAGCGAGGATCATGAGGAGGAGAGGATGCCACCAGAAGAAAGAGTAGCTGAGGCTGGCGTCTTCATAACGCCAAAAGCTTCCGAAGGTGAATGCCAAACCGACGGAGAGAAGTCCGAAGATAACAATAACGGCGTAGGCAGTGAGCTGGGTAAAGTAGCTTGTCAGCTCACGCTTAAAAATAGTCCAGGTGTTCATAGTAAGATTCTTAAGTAGTGAATTAAGCCGCAGGTGATTCGTGACTGGTGACTTTACGGAAAAGCTCCGAAAGGGAACCTCCGCCTTGTTTTTCCAACTCATCAGGAGTTCCGTCGGCAACGATGCTTCCTTGGTCAACAATGACCGCGCGGGTGCAGGCGGCGGAGACTTCTTCCAAAATGTGAGTGGAAAAAAGAATGGCGCGATCTTTTCCAAGGCGCTTGATTAATTTGCGCACTTCGGATTTCTGGTTGGGATCGAGTCCGTCGGTCGGTTCGTCGAGAACGAGGACCTCGGGGTTGTGGAGAAGGGATTGCGCGAGGCAGGTCCGGTGACGATATCCCTTGGAGAGGGTGTCGATGGACTGGCTGGCGACGCTCTCGAGAAAGCAGGTTTCGATGGCTTCATCGACGGAGGTAGCTCTCGCGGTTCCTTTCAGCCCCTGCATGGAAGCGCAAAACTTCAGGAAGCCTTGAACCGTCATATCATTATAAAGCGGAGCGGACTCGGGAAGGTAGCCGATCTTACGCTTGGCCTCGGTTGGGCTGCCGATCATGGAGATTCCGCAGATTTCAATTTCGCCGGCAGTGACCGGCAGGAAGCCAGTGACCATGCGCATCGTCGTCGATTTTCCTGCTCCGTTGGGCCCGAGGAAGCCAAGAACTTCGCCCTTCTGCACCGAGAAGGAGAGGTTATCGACGGCAACCTTGTGGCCGAACTGTTTTCTGAGACCTTTTACTTCGATCATTGTTGAGTTTTTGGGTTTGTATTCACGATGTAAGCGACGTGCCGCTGGAAGTTGTTGGGGAATCTTGTTTCTTCCACAAATTTTTCAAGTCGAAAGTTGATTGGCAACGTGGGGCTAATCTGCGAGGAATCGAGTATGAAATTGCGAGCGGGAGTTGCCGGGGCTGGATCGATGGGAAGAAATCACGCCAGATGCTACTCTTTGATCGAAGAAGCCGAGTTGGAAGCGGTCTACGATGCTGATTTGGAGCGTGCTAAAGCGATTGCAGAGGAATTCGGGGCTGAAGCGGTGGATTCTCTGGAGGCGCTGGCCGAAGCCTGTGATTTGGCGAGCGTCGCCGTGCCGACGGTGGCTCATTTGTCTGTTGGGGGTGAATTAATGAGGCGGGGAGTTCACGTTTTGATGGAAAAACCGATTGCGCCCAATGTGGAGGAGGCCCAGGAATTGGTGAAATTGGCCGGGGAATTCGATCGCATTCTGCAAGTCGGACACATCGAGCGCTTCAATCCAGTGATGCGGGAGCTGGAGGCCAAACTGCATCAACCCAAGTTCATCGAGGCCCACCGACTCTCGCCCTTTCCGAACCGGAGCATTGATATCGGGGTGGTTTTGGATCTCATGATTCACGATTTGGAAATCATTCTCCACCTGGTCAAGTCGCCGGTGGAAAGTATCGATGCGGTTGGAGTGCCGGTGCTCATGAAAAGCGAGGACATTGCCAATGCCCGCCTCAGATTTGAGAATGGCTGTGTCGCCAATGTCACGGCAAGTCGGATCAGTCCGGAACGACTTCGTAAAATTCGAGTCTTTCAGGACGACGGCTATCTTTCGCTCGATTATCAGGAGCAGGCCGGGGAAATGTATTGGAAGGAGGGCGGGGAGATCAGGAAAGCGCCAGTTGAAGTTGAAAAAGACGAACCGCTCAAGTTGGAACTCTCGGCCTTTGTCGAAAGCGTGCGGGATGGCAAGACTCCGGCGGTGACCGGTCAGCAGGGAACAGATGCTCTCGCTATTGCCTTTAAGATCACGGAGATGATCATGGCTTCGTGATTTCCAGATCTGAAAAGGTCGTGGGGATGTCGACGACGCGGAGGCCGATGGTTCCTTTTTGGTAGTCCTTATCGGCGTGGGTGAAGAGTTGGCTTCCGTTGAGGGAGATCGTGAATTCGGGGCCGATACCAGTAACGCTGAGTTGGTGTCTTTTTGAAACGTCGATCGGGAGGGTGATCCGTCTCAGCTCCTTCCAACCGGAGCCGTCCATTTTCCCGAGGAGGACGGAATTTTGGCTGGGTTTAATGCCGACGAAGTAGCCGCGGTGGGCATCGTATCCGACGGATGGGGCGGTGACGCGGAAAAGGAGGCCAGCACCGCGGCCCTTGCGATTGTTGTGGAAGTCGAGAGTAACTGAAGCGGTGAAGTCCCGGGGGGCTTGATCGTGGAGGACAATTTTTTCTCCAGAACGGTAGTCGTTGATGAGTTTGCTTTGTGGGGATCCCAAGCGAAGGCCGTCATCGGTGACTTGGTAGAACTGATGGTGGCCGTAGAGAGAGTGATCGGATCTGAGGTCGGAGCGGTAGGGCGGATTGAGCTGTGATGCTTTCTCTCCGGCTGGCCGGGGATGAACTTGACCTGATGGGAATGGTCTCCCGAAGAGGGGGCGGCCGTCTCGGTGGAACTTGAAGGGTTGGACAAAAATGGCGCGTCGCCAGCCGGGTTTGGGGTCGCGCTTGGCGTGGAAGATGTGCCACCATTCAGATCCGTCTGGTGACTTGACGAAACAGGAATGACCGACGCCGAAGGTTTCCTTGGATGATTGGAAGATGCTCCCTTTGCGTTTTTTCCAGGATGCGGGATCGAGTGGATCGTCACCGGTGAGTTCGAGTTGACCGAGTTTGTAGCTGGGCAACCAGGAAGCACCGCAGGAATAGATGAGATAGGTATGTTTGCCATTCTTGAGAACCTGTGGCCCTTCATTCAGGCCGCGGCCGTTTGCGCCGCCTTCAGTTTTCTCCCACGGATAATCGAGGTTGTTGCAAATGCGCACGCGTTTGCCGGCGAGCTTGGTGGGTGAGGCCATTTCGGCGATGTAGAGAAATTGTTGGTCGGTTTCTGGCCCGTCCCATCCGGACCAAATAGCGTAGAGTTTGCCCTTATGCTCGAGCGGGGTCATGTCGATGGCCCAGAGGTTTTCTTCTTCGGAGTCGCCGGTTTGAAATGGTCCGTGGAGTTCATAGCCGCTGAGAGGGTCTTTGGTTTTCGACTGAAGAACGTAGGCGAGATGGTTTTTATTTTGGCCGTCGGAAGCGGCGAAGTAGATATGCCACTTGCCGTTGAGGTAGTGGAGTTCGGGTGCCCAGACCTCTTGGGAATAGGGTCCGGTTTCCGGAGCTTTCCAGACGAGATGTTTTTGACCGAAGGAGGTCAGGTTCTTGCTTGTATGAATTGAGATGCCGCGATTGCCGTCGGAAAAACACCAGAGATAACGCTCGTTGTTGGGGTCGCGAATAACCCAGGGATCAGCTCCCTCGCCGATGGGGTTGACGAATTGATTGTCCGGGAGCGCGCCGACTTTGGCGTAGTCGGGGTGGCTGCCGTCGACGGGCATCTGCTTGTTCCAGGCGCGAAGGGCTTTGTCGAGTCGGGCGACGAGTTCAGGATGCTTTCCGGCGAGGTTTCTGGTTTCACCGGGATCGGCGGGAAGGTTGTAGAGCTGAGGTGTCGAGCCGTCATGGTTGACGAGGTATTTCCATTTGCCCTCTCGGACCGCAAGGTCGGGATTGTCTTCATCGAATCCGTGACCAAAGCCCGGGCGGTCGGGTGGGCGTCGCCAGAAGATTGGGGCCTCGCGGGAGGCGGTAGATTTTCCGACGAGGGTTTGCGAGACGTCCTCGCCGTCGAGTTTCTGAGAAGGTTTGGTTCCGGTGATTTGGTAAAGGGAACGGTTGAGATCAATGGCGCTAAAAACGGAGGAGTCGTTGGTGCTGCCGATTTTTTCTTTGGGTATGAGACCGGGTGCCCAGACGACGAGAGGGGAGCGAATACCGCCTTCATACATCCATGTTTTTGCTCCGCGGAAGGGACGGGAGGTGCCGGCACCAGGCTCGTGGCCGTTGTCGGAGCAGACGGTGATGATAGTGTTGTCGCGGAGCTTAGGGTCGTTGCGAACACGGTCGAAGAGGCGAGCGAGTTGCTCGTCCATGGAGTCGAGGACGCCATTGTAGAGCGCGCGTTTGCTGCCGCCCCATTTGTCAAGTGGTGGCCAGAATGGACCGTGGACATCGTCAGGCCAGAGGTTGATGAAGAAGGGCTTTTCTTTAATCTGTGATTTATCGATAAATTTGAGCGCTTCCTCAACGAAGCCGGTAGTGATTTCGGAACGCTGCATCCACTTGAACCCTTCACCAAGTCGTTCGGCATCGGCCCAAATTCGTCCCGTGATGGGGTCACCGCCCTTGGGGTTGGGTTTCATGGTGAGCGGAAGAAGTTTGGGACCAATTCCCTCAAAATTGGTGAGTGATTCATCAAAGCCATAGGATGGGATGGCTGGAGCATCGGCGACGTCGCGTTGCCCGCCCATATGCCATTTGCCGAAGTGGCCGGTGGCGTAGCCGTGGGCTTTGAGCTGTTTGGCCAGAGTAGGTGCATTGGGATCAAGCCACTGGGCCATGCCGCGCTTACTATTGTCACGACGATTATTGAGATAGGAGGTGATGCGATAGCGATGCGGGTATTGCCCCGTGGTGAGCGCGACGCGGGAGGGTGAGCAAATGGGAGAGTTGACGTAGAAATTGGTGAACTTGATTCCCTCCGATGCGAGGCGGTCGATGTGTTGGGTTTTCACCGTGCCACCAAAGCAGGAGAAGTCGGAGTAGCCCATGTCATCGATGAAGACGACGATGACGTTTGGCCTGTCTTGGGAATGAAGCAGGAAGCTACTAAGTAAAAAGGCGAGGAGAGATTTCATGATGGCATCAAAGGACTACTGGGAGTTTAAGAAAAGTCGATGGGGGTAGGCGAGGCTGGATTGTTGAATAAATAATAGGGAAGTGGGCTTGAGGCTTTGCGATGCGGCCTTAGTTTTAGATTCATGGATGAATCTTTGAAAGCGGAAGTTAGAAAGAGCGCTGGTTGGAAATTTCTTTTTTGGTCTCAATTGGTTCTGGTTCTGCTGTGGATAGGCTTGAGAAATATTCCCGGCCTCGAGGAGAAGGGCGCTGTCGGAGCGGTTGATCTCCTGATGGTTTTGTTGGTAATTACAGGTGCGATGATTTGGCTTCTCTTTTTGAGTAGGCTGAAATGGAGGGTCCGTTTAATCGGGGCAGGGGTGGTGTTGGGATTACTCGGCGGACTGGTGAAGATAGATGGGCATACAGGGAGTTTCTTCCCTCAGTTTTCTTGGCGGTGGTCCAAGGATCCTGCGACCGAGGTTCCCGAAATGACGGGCAAGATGGCCGGAGAGGGAACGGTGATTGAGACCGAGGGCTTGGAGAACTTCCCCCGCCTTTTGGGTTCGGAGATGAAGAACTGGGTGTCGGATGAACTCCTGCCTGATGGCTGGTATCAATCGGAACCGAAAGAGCTGTGGCGCGCGAAGTTGGGGGAAGGTTGGTCGGGCTTTTCGGTGGCGGGAGCTTATGCCTTTACGATGGAGCAGCTGGGAACGAACGAGACGACGATTTGTTATGAGTTGAGAACGGGGAAGCCGGTTTGGGCTCATGAGGAGGATGTTCGTTTTGAGGAATCGATGGGTGACGACGGTCCGCGGTCGACTCCGACGATCATTGACGGGAAAGTGTTTTCTCTTGGCGCAACGGGGATTTTAAATTGTTTCGATGCAAGGACCGGGAAAGTGATTTGGGGGAAAAATGTTCTCAAGGAGTTTGGGCAGAGTGTTCCGACATGGGCGAAGAGTTGCAGTCCCTTGGTGGTCGATGGGAAAGTGATCGTGACTTTAGGAAGCGAGGCGGAAAAAAATCTGGCGGCCTTAGATGTGGCGTCGGGTGAGATGGTGTGGAGATCCGGAGACTACAAATCGTCTTATGCCTCACCAGTTGTTGCTACTCTGGCCGGGAGACGGCAGATCGTTGCCGTTCAGCAGGACGCGGTTGGTGGATACGATGTAGCCAGTGGTGAAGAGTTATGGTCCTTTCCGATTGGAAACCCGCAGAGTAATTGTGCGTCACCACTCGTTGTGGGAGATACAGTCATCACGAGCAGCGGCTACGGTTATGGGACGCATCGGATTCAGATCAGTGCAGTCGATGATGGCTTCGAGGCTAAAGAGCTATGGTTTAGTAAAAAGTTGAAAGCCAAGTTTGCCGATATGGTGGTGAATGAGGGTTATCTTTATGGATTGAATGACGGTCGCCTGGTTTGTTTGGAGTTGAAGAGTGGTGACTTGAAATGGCGGGGTAGTAATTACGGCCACGGTCAAATCCTGGGTGTCGGGAAACACATGATCTTGCAAGGAGAGAGAGGGTCGGTGTTTTTTCTCGAGATGACTCCGGAGGGTGAGAAGGTGACTCAAGAAATCGAGGCCTTGGACCATCGGACGTGGAATCACCCGGCGCTGGCAGGAAGGATTCTTCTCATTCGCAATGACCGGGAAGCGATCGCCTTTGAATTCTAAGTGAGGCTTGAGCCTACTATTTTTTCGGGTCGACTTCGAAGTTGAGGAGTTCGACTTTTCCAGCAAAGGAAAAGGGAGAGGTATACATGCCAACCGGTGATTCCGGGTCGGATTTAAGAGTCTGACCTTCATTCGGGTTTTGGGAAATATGCCCGAGTTTCTTACCGGTGAAGAGCGGGCTGTCGTCGAGACTTAGGATGTCGATAATGATACGCCCTCGCGTGTTGAGCCCTAACGAGATTGTAAATTCCTTTTTCGGCCGGTAATGCTCGACGACGAGGGTTTCGAGTTCTTTGTTTCGACGCACCGCGAAGTGAATCTCCCCATCTCTCATGTAGAGGGAATAGCCGTGGTGGTCACCTCCATGCGAAATGATGACGCCATCTGTTTGCTTGGGGTCGGGGGTGACTTTTAAGGTGACTCCAAATGAACGATTGGTGATGTCGGGGTGTTTTTTGTAGGTGGTCTTTTTTGAGGCCTTTCGCGTGAATGGAGAATCCCGGGGAATCTTGCAGTTCTTGGCGACAGATTTTGGAAGGTGGGAGGCAAGGCGTTCACGAGTCGCTTGGTGGTCAGCGTGGGTAGCCAGGTTGTTGAATTCATGGGGGTCGGTTTCTAGATCATAGAGCTCCTGGAAACCATCGGCGTATTTGATGTAGCGATAGCGATCATCGGAGAGAGCATGAGACGGACTTTCCGATTTCATATCCTTGTTGAAAACAAAAGAGGTGAGGGATGGCTGTGATTTCGCAGTCGAGGGGGCTTTGAGTTGGGGAACCAGGGAGGTTCCAGTGCATTGCTCGGGAACCGGGAGTCCGGATAGTTCACAGAGGGTGGGATAGAGGTCGGTGAGAGTCGCGGGTTGGTTCGTAGATACTCCGTCCTTGGAAACCCCCGGGGCGTGAATGAAGAGTGGGGTGTTGGTGGTTTGATGCCAGAGCGCGAACTTTTCCCAGTTGGATTTCTCGCCGATGTGGAATCCGTGGTCGGTCCAGAGAACGATGATGGTATTGTCCTTCATTGGAGATGATTCAAGCGCGTCGAGGAGTCGCCCGAGTTGGTGGTCCACATAGCTGATACTGGCGAGGTAGCCTTGCATGAGAGACTTCCACTGATCGTTGTCGGTGACCCATTTGTGCCAAGAAACCCGGTCAGCGGGGCGGGCGTCGGCGAGGTCATTTTTGATGTCGGCAGGAAGTTGAACCTTGTCGAGTGGATAGAGGTCGAAGTATTTCTGGGGGACCTCGAAGGGAATATGCGGGCGGAAAAGCCCCACCGCCAGGAACTGTGGTTTGGCGGGTTGCTTTTTGAGTTTTTCGATCGCCCAATCAACGACGAGATGATCTCCGTAGCTTTCCTCGGCTTGCGGGAGGGGCGCCGCTCCGAAAAGAAAATTGCCCAGTGGGCGTCGTCCTTTGAAGCCGTGGTTTTCGTTGTTGGAAAACTTCGGCCTTGGCCAGTCGGCGGAAATGGGGTCGAGGGGATCACCCCGGTATTCGTCCCAGGCCAAGGGATCGTTTTGTGAGTCATCAGGAGTCCATTGCAGGGTGTGGAAGATTTTTCCGGCTCCCGCGCTGTGGTAGCCGTGATTGCTGAAGTGCTTGGAGAGAACAATCGCGTTGGAGAGAACAGGCGACTCGTGGCGCCATCGCGGACCATGTGCTCCGAAGAGGTTGCGATAGATCCCTGATTTGACAGGATGCACGCCCGTCATCACCGCCACACGCGAAGGGTGACAAGCTGGAGCGGCGCAATGGGCGTTGGTGAAGGTGACGGATTGTTTGGCGAGGCGATCGAAGTTGGGTGTGATGACCCCCGGGTGCTTTGCGAGAGGTGAGATATAATTATTAAGATCGTCGACCGAGATGAAGAGGATATTTGGTTTTGCCTCCTTGCCTAATGCACCCAAGGGAAACAACAAGCATGGTAGAACTTGCTTTAAAAGTGATCTCATAAGTAAAGATACTGAGAACTCTTGAGAAATTTGACAGGCTATTTGTCGGATGTGGCAGCTAGTGAAGGGAGAAATGGAAGTCGGCGGGCTTGACCGCGAGGGTCGAGTAAGGGGTTTGGATGTGTCCCTCGGCGCTGGTTCCGAGAAAGTGGCGGCGATTGATTGTTAAAATCATTTAAGGTGTTTGTCGCCGAAGTTGAGATACTGATCCCAGTCGTAGTCGGTGAGATCGTGTTTTCCAGATCTGATGTGGTAGCCGACGTGACCGGAAAGAATGGGCCTGTCTGGAGCGGGCATTTCCATGGTGGCGAGTCCTTTGAGACCGAAGAGATTGTAGACGGGCTCGGCGTGGGCGGCGGCGAGGAATTCACCTTTGGGGTCGGCCCAGTCGTCTTTGGTTGCGCTGGCAACGTAAACCGCCCGGGGGGCGATGAGCGCAATGAGTTGGTGTTGGTCGATTGGAAGGTCCTCTTCTTTCTCGTTGAAAGCGTTGTAGTTTCCACAAAACCAATGGGGGAACGATTTATTAATGCGTGCGACGCGTTCGCCGTGTTTGCGACGAGCGATGGCAGCTCCGGTGCACCCTGAGTTGTTGGAAATGGTGAGCGCGAAACGTTGGTCGGTGGCTCCGGCCCAGAGGGCGCATTTGCCTCCCCGGGAATGGCCGATGACGCCGATTTTTAAAGCGTCGATGTCGGACGTGCTTTCGAAGTAATCTAGCGCGCGGGAAGCCCCCCAGGCCCAACCGGCGATGGTGCCCCAGGCGTCGCCGGGACGTTCACTGGTGTGTTGGTCGAAGACTTTGTGCACGCCGTTGTCGAAGTTGAGGTTTTTGTCGGTGCTCAATTCGGAGTTGTGGAAGGTTGCGGCAACAAAGCCTCGGGAGACGATGGTTTCCGCAGGCCAGAAGTCGTCTTTTTGATTGCGAGTAGGATCAATATTCTCCCGGTCCCGGTTGCAGATGAGGAGATATCCCGGAGCGGGCTTCTTGGCTTTGTTCGGGATAAAGGTGATGAGCTTAAAGGCACTTTTGCCACTGGGGCCGGAGTAGGAGATTTCGACAATCTTTAGCGTGGCTGCGCCATCCATGGCTTTGGGGTCTTCTTCGATGACTTTGAAGTTGAGATCCTTGGGGTTTCCAATGGGAGCGCGTCCGTAGACGTGTTTCTTGAAGAGCTCGAGGGTTTCGGGGCGTTGGGTTTGAGTCCACTCTTCCTTGTTCTTGGCCGGTGGAGTGCCGAGGACGTTGGGGAGTTCTTGGGCGAGGGTGTTGCTTAGGGGGAGGGTGCAGAGGAGAATCTTAAAAGGAGACATAGTTTTGAGGTTGGTCAGAGGATAAGAGTCTCTGCTACGGGTTTGATACAGATTATTTCGAGTGAGTTGACGAGGGCCCAGATGAGGTTTTCGAATTGTTGATGCCAAGCGGGAGCGATGTGATTCTAGGCTGATCCTAGAAGTAGCTCACTGGGTTCCTTTCGAAAGCAGTTGAATCATTTGATCGATTTAATCATCATTTGATTTGGCAGGTCGTATCGGAACCTCGCAGAAGGTGAGCGCTGCGATGTTATTTGAGCCCCAGATGATGGCGTCTTCCTCCCTCCATTTCCCACCGTTGACGTAGGACAGAGTCTTTGCTGTTGAGGGGTCTGCCAGTTTCAAGGTGATGATTCTTCCGGAGCCGCCTACGGCGATTAGATCCGCCGAGAGATCATCGAGAGAGAACCGTTCGATGATTTCTACGTCCCATTTTACCTCTTGATCGAATGTCAGGGTGATTTCATCTTGTCCGGCGCTGGAATACGCGACGCTCTCAAGATTTGGCGCTGTGACGGACACCTTCGAATCCGCCCCGTAGCTGTATTTGTTCACCAGCGGAAACAACTGCCTCGCCATCGCGCCATAGCCTTCCGCCAAAAAGTGGCAACCGCCGCCCGGCCGGATTCCGAGGGTCGACATGACGCTCATATTGGAGAACTGCTCGGGCAAAAGTCGCTGCTGCTCGCGTAAGCGGTCGTTCTCCACTGACCGGCTACCACAGGCGCCCGGCCAGATCTGGTGGATATAGTAGTGTTTGATATTCGGGTAGTCCTGCTTCCAGCTTGCAGACATGTGGATGAAGTAGTCCTGATAATTCACCCAGCCGAAAGCGCCGGTTGTCCCTGACTCACCTTGGTCGTTTTCTCCCTGATGCCACAGCACGGCGCGAACTCCGTGCGTCAGTTTCGCTTGCTGCAAACGCCATAACAACCTGCCGTAGATGGTGGTCACGTCAGTGGGATCTGCCTCGTTGCGTTGGTGCTGGTCAATCCGCGTTCCACCCTGTGCTCCATTGATAATACAGACGGGAACCTTGTGTTTTTCGATGAGCATTTTGCCCAATTCAACGCCCCAATAGCCAATCTGAAAATGGTGATGATTCTCTCCTCCGTTAAAAGATAAGGCATTACCCCAGACCGCGTCTCGGGCTCGGGCCTTGTTCGTGCTTGGCGTGCCAAAGCTGCGCAGCCAAGGGCTTCGGTAAGGGTGGACAACTCGATTGTCTGTCCAGGCTTCAGCATTGGATTGGCCTTGGATGATAAAGACGTCGCCGCAGACCAGATCAGTTGCTTTTTCCAGAATTGTTTCCGCGCCGTCACGCTTGATGCCGAACTCCGTGCGATAGGTGACCAAGCCCGCCTGCAAGCTTGTGGACAAATCATATTTGTTGGCGGCCCCGATTTTTTGCCTCTGCGTGTCGATCAGCTTGTTGCCGTCATAGAGTCTCAGGAATACCGAATCAGCAGATTCCTTGAGCGCGCCTCGATAGTGAAGTATGCCCTGCCCATTGTCGTCGCGAGCGTAGAACTGGTGGTCTACCGGTTTCTCGTCGGCGGAGGGAATACGCTTCATCGAGGCATCCTGCTTCGGTTCGACAACGGAGATCCGGACGGAGCGCGACACGGTGGCTCCACCATTGTCGAGGGTGAGCTCGATCGTCAGGTCTCCACTGTTCTGGGCCCGCTTCAATATTAACTCTCCCGTGCCGACTTCGCTGATCGTAGCCATGCCCGAAACTTTCCATGAGTAATTCAAGTTGCCGGTTCCTTTGGACGTCATTTCTGCCAGATTGCTGATTGAAGGTGAGATCGCCAGTTCATCCCTGCCATTCCACTTTTTGGGAGCCTTGAGCGTGTATGTGGGATCCGAGATGTTCTCTTGAATGGAGATTGGGATGGTTCGGGTTTTCACACCGGATGCGAAAACCGCTCTGACCTGCAATGTGACGGTTTTGTTTTTAGCAACCCGACCAGCGTCAAAGGTATAGTTGAAGCGGTCGACGGCCAGGATCTCCTCCTTGTCGCCATCTTGCAAAACCCAGTAGACCTTTCTTGCTCCTCCCGCTTTTGCCGACAGAGCGACCGAGGCTCCTTCCTTCATTACCAAGCGTGACTCTGAGACCGAGAAGTCGTCGCCATCCTGAACAAGTGGTCCAACCAGTGACTGTAACGGCTTCTGGTTCTCGAAACAGAGTTTAATCCAGTTGGCCGAGCGGGCCACTGATTCGAAACGCACCTCGTCGAGAGCGCCATTAAAAGGTCCGCGCCCGTTTCCATGATCACCCAAATCGACGGGCGTTGAGGGCGGGGTCTTCAAGGTGCCGAGCTTGCTCACCATTCCGCCGTTGTTATTGATGGTCTTCTTAAGAATACCATCAACGTAAAAGCGTACCATGTCTGCGGAGACGCCCAGTGCGATATGCCGCCATTCATCACGGGGCAAGGGACTGGCGCATCTGGGGTCAAAGCCGTAGAGATGTAAGCGAGGCTGTCCTCTTCCGGTCATGGTTAGATAGGACAGACCCATGTTTGGCTTCTGTCCACGTTCCGGCTCACCCCATCCTCCAATCGTCGCCGCCGCCCAGTTGCGACCCTCGAAACTGTTGGGGTTAACCCAGGCCGACATCGTCCGGTCGGCGTTGCCC
Source organism: Akkermansiaceae bacterium (assembly GCA_029253285.1). Lineage (GTDB taxonomy): Bacteria > Verrucomicrobiota > Verrucomicrobiia > Verrucomicrobiales > Akkermansiaceae > SW10. The sequence continues at coordinate 42,226 of JAQWZU010000115.1, forward strand.
GAGGGCATGCAGGTCACCCGTCGATCCGGCTTGGCTCCGAGTGGGCGGATGACAAGAACTTTATTAAGGCCGAACTCCTGAGCGTCGCCGATGATGCCGGTGGTATTGGTGGTCGGTTTGTCGGATCTGTTGAAGCCGTCCAAATTGTTCGAAGTGGCGTCTTTTAGGTTCTCACCCAAATGCCAGACACCGGCGAACCCTTTCGTGGTCGGGAACACATCCTCGCCGTTGCTTTCGCTGGGAACCTTGTCATTGCCCCAATGCACCTTGATCGCCTGTTGGTCGTTTCCCTTGATTGTCGGGATCCGCACCCAAATGTCGGCATTGCCTACCGCGGCATCCCAACGCTCGATCTGGTAAGTCAGTGGGTTGCCATTGGCGGAGAAGCGGATGTCCTCGCCTCGGGACTTCGCCTGGCTGAAATCGAAAGAGTCCCGGTTAAGACGGACCAGCAGAGGGAAGTCTTTTTCCAAGGCTGATGCGGGCAGGTTCGCTCCCCCGGAGGTCGTGACGATGTATATCGTGCCTGAGTGTTTCCAGTCGTTCATGTCAGCGATGGCTTGGGAAGGGCTGATAAAAACGCTAATCAGAGCAGGCGCCAGCAAGGACTTAGAAAGAGGAAAGTCAAAGAGGTCGTATATGGTGCGTATCATCTTTTAGATCAGGTTACTTCTCGGTTGTCCCAAGCTGCCGACTGCGAATTTTCGGGCAAATCTCCTTGCCGTCGGTTAGGTCAGGCTTTGCCGCAATCCCAAGTTGTGAGGGGGATTTACCGACCCATTTACTCTCCCGACCCTTGACGTCGATGCGTCCGCTGACAGGGTCAATGGTGAGTGTGGTGAAGAGGCTATCGCGATAAGGGCAGGTGTACTCGACCCAACGGAACTTGGAGTGAACCTCGGCCGGGTAGCTCTTGTTACGGTAAGAGCCACCGACCCATTTATAGGAAGCCGAGTTGACGTGTAGGTAAGAGATCTTACCCACACGGGCCACATGATCAATGTGAGTGTGCCCGTTGACAGCCAAAAGAACCTTGTCGGCAGCTGAGTTCAATAGCGCCTGCACCTCTCCAGCGTTGTCGATACTTGATGGGCCCGCGAGAGGCTGATGGCAGATGACGAGAATCGGGCCCTTAAGGATTTTCAACTGTTTCGCGAGCCACTCAAGTTGTTTCTCTCCAATGTGAGAAGGATAACCGCCCTTGTGGTTTTTCGGCTTCTCGTTTCCATCGAGGACAATCAGGTCGAGACCGTTAACGTTCTCGGTGTAGTAGCGTCCCTTCATACCCCAGAGTTTCGCGACCGTATCAAAGGAGTGTCCCCCATCGATCTCGTGGTTTCCGAGAACATGGAGGGTTCTGCGATGCGCCTTTTCAAAGGCCTTGGTTACGGCCTCGTTTTTCTTTGTCGGATAGGCGAAATCGCCGAGTTGTAGAAGAGCGTCGGGCTTTTCTTCCTTCATGGCATCGAGAAATGCTTTCAGTCTCGCAGGGCCATCGTGCATCACGTCCTGGTGCAAATCGGTGATCATGCCGAGCTTGATGGGCTTTTTGATTTTGGCCAGAGTGGCCATGACCTGCCGGGGCAGGATGATTGAGGTCGCCACTACGCCGGTGGTGCGCAAGAAGTCACGTCTTGATGAGCTAAATTTTTCCATTTTGGTTTCCCTTTGTTTTTACGGAATCGGATAAGGAAACGATGGGAAAGGAAGCTTTCTTACTGGAACCATCGAGGATCCATTCCTCGATGGTCTGTCAGAGAGCGGCGATTGAGCTATTTCGTGATTCGCCGGTCTTTGAGGGCGACGAAACCTTCTCGGCCTTGGCTACCGAGGGTGGCAATCATCAAAATCGATTGCTATTTGTATATAAACCCGCCTCTCGCTTGTATGACTCTCAGGCAAGATCATGGACGCCAAGAATGATACAAGTAGCCCCGAGAGCGGCGCCTGGGCTCTGATTTAACAGCGATGTTCGGTCGAAGGGGAGGATTCTTGTTTTTTTGGAGGAAATACAAAAAACTGTTTAGAACGGAGAATCGGCTCGGTTAAAGGAGCAAAGGGCACCAGCACAGCTGGGTTGAGCCAACTTATTGCAGCTTCTATGGCGAGAATTGATCGCTTTCTCAACAATCACTAAAAATAATTTTATGGAAACCATGAACGATCCAAGCAGTCCCGAGAGCGACGTCCAAGCCGTGGAAAAATTCGGTGAAGCGAGAGATGGAATGGTTAAGGAATTACCGAGCCATCCCGGAACCCGATGAGAAAAGTGAGGAGAGGGAAAACCTGCATTAAAAGGGGCAGGCTATTTGCTGGTTTTTGTTTTAAGAATCGTCGACAAAGCGATACTCCATCGAACGCAAGGTACCCATTGGTTTTCAAATGAAACTGGTATATAGGATAAGTAGATTTTTGGATCAAATTGATCAGCCTTTCCAAAAAGCGGGCTGCGCATTGGTGAGCCTCCTATTACTCACAGGAGTCTCTATTGGGCAGGATCTTGCAGGTGAAGAGATCCTTTATCCCGGAGGTGAATTTGCGAAACTGGATACTTTCGAAGGGGTGAATTTGGAGGATGCTGACAAGCTTTTCGGAAAGAAGGACTACAAAGGTGCTTATGCCGCCTATAAGGCGTATTCCTTCGAGTTCGCGAAAAGCGGAGCGCTTCCATATGTCCTTTTGAGGATGGGTCGGTGTTTACATAAGCTGGAGAAGCGGAATGCTGCCATCAAAGCCTATCAGGATGTCGTTGATTACTTTCCGGATTCGGTGCGGTATGCTGCGGCTTCCCTTTATTATATGGGAGAGTGTCACGGTCTCAATGGAGACGAGGCCAAGAAGACGGCTACTTGGGCCAAGATGGTCAAAGACAATGAATATGTCTCCCAGCCCAATTCAGGAACTTCCCTGGCATACCTCGGGAAGGTGATGGTCGAGCGGGGCAAATTCGAGGAAGCCACCGAATATCATTGGCGAACCGCGGTGGCTTTCGTGAAAACAAACACCAGAGCTGCGTCGGATGCGCGGAACTCGGTAATTGCTCATTACGTGCGTCGCGCTCCCAATCACGACAAGCTGAAAGAATTTTTCATCGAAGCCAGCGGTTTTGACGGGCGTGGGGAGAAAACGGAAACTCCCGAAGAAGATCATCGCTACTGGGCGGTCGTGCTCGCGGCGGCAACCGCTACCCGGTCCGATGAAGGAGAGCGCCAAAAGGTCTGCACTTACTGGGGTGCTAAAATGGGGGACCGCTTTGTCGAAAACGATGCACTTCGAAAGCAGTGGAGCGATGTTCTCTTGCTGGGCGATAAGGATTCTGCCGCTTGGAAGGCCAGAATGGACAAGCAGTTTTCCCAGCAACCGGCCACCATGAAGCGAATTCTGGCCTGGTGTGATTACTACAAAGTCGACCGCGAGATGAGGTCGGAGTTTTTCGCGGAAAAGAGCAAACCTCTTTTTGGTGGCATGAAAACCGAGGACAAGATGTCGCTCATGAATTCGCTGAGGCATCCGCTCGGGATGCATGATGAGGCGCAGTCGGTGATGCGGTCGATCCGAACGGAGGGACTGAGTGACGAAGACCTGGCGAGGTATGGCGCTTTTGTTGGCAATTATGAGCCGGAGGAAACAGTCCTTCGATACTTTGCACGAATCAAAGACAAGTCGATGGCGGCGAAGGCCCGCTTTGATTACTACAGCCAGCGAAGTCATCGCAACCCGCCAAATATGGAAAAGGCTCTCGCTGAGATTTCGGTCTTATTGAAGGATCCGAAATACGCGGCCGGACTTGTCATGCGGCGTGCTCAATTTCAACAAAATCTCGGGAGGTTCGAGGAAGCAATTAAGTCGTATAATGCCGCCAATGAACAGCCGTCCTCAACCTGGGGCGTGACCGATTGTCTGGTGGCGCTCAAGCAATATGGTAAGGCGGTTCAAGTTGTTCAGCAATTGGAGTCGGTGGGTGGGAATCCCGCTTCTCAAGCGGGTTTGAAGATTGCCGATATTTACCGAATCAGTGGCGACAAAGGGAAGGAAGTAACTCAGTTGCGGCTGGTCTCGAAACGTTACCCTAAAAGCGGTCAGTCCAGTGAAGCCCACAATCGTCTCGAGAGCTACGGGGTTGCCCTCGTTGGCGGAGAAGCCGAAGCCGAAGAATAAACAAAATTTTTAATGATGAGAGATTTTAGAATGATCATGAGCGCTGCGGGGATTTCTCTCGCTCTATTAGTTTTGATGCCAGGTGTTTCGCTGGCCCAAGATACTGAAGAAAAGCCCGGCCGTGAGCAAGCCGCCGCTGGGATCGATCGACGTGCCAAGCACCTTTACGACAAGGCGATGGAGTTGATGGAATACAAGCAGTATGAGCGTGGTTTGGCCATGTTGAATACGGTGGTGCGTGATAACCAGGGTGAGTTGTTGGCGCATATGGCTCATATGGAAATGGGACGTCATTATTCGGAGCAACGAAAAACCAAGGAAGCTCTCAGTCATTTCATGTTGCTGACCCGTTTGCTGGCTCCGGAGATTGGGGTGAAGCAAGCAGAGGATGTTGTCGCTCTCTATCACGAGGCTCTCTTTCAAGCCGGATTCAGCCAGTATCAGGCGGGGCAATATTCGGCATGCTTTCCTTTGTTTCGTCGACTCACCGAAGTGGCGGCGCGGACAAAATGGGCTAACATGGCCTACTTCTATATTGGAATGAGTCACTACCAATTGAAGAATTGGAACAAGGCGATTGATTCTCTTTCGTTGGTGGGAACCGAAGTTGAGGAGGCCGGGGAAGGTCAGGATGATTTGGGGCGCATTGAGATTGGCCAGCGCTTCTATTCCAAGATCGTTGATGCCGATGTTCCCGTGATGCGGAAGCTGGGAGTTCCGGTGCAAGCTCAGGTGAAGGTGAGCAGCGGCGACGTGGAAACCCTGACCGGTGTTCCGGTTCCGGGGAAGAAGCATGAGATGTTAACGTCCGCGCCCACCGCGCTTGGTGCTCCTAAGCCAGGTGACGGAGTGTTGCAGATGGTGGGCGGAGATACTCTCGATGTGACCTATGTCGATGACAGCACTCTGGATGGAAGCAAGGGAGTGCCGAGGACCGGAAAAGTCCGGGCCGTGAGCACGGGAACGGTAGGCTTTTTTCTGGGGGACAATTCCACGCCTGCTTATATCGCATACCCCGGAGAACCCCAGGTGTTGATGCTTCGCGATGCAGATTTGGACACTTCAAACGGAGCCGAAAAAATTACTCTGACGGTGAAGTCTTTTTTCAAGGTCGAGGCAGCCGCGGCGGCTGAAGATGATGAGGAAGCGCTGCTCGACATTTTTGCTCTGGACGATGAGGAAGAGGAAGTATGGAAAGAACGGGATAGTATTACCCTGACTTTAATTGAAACCGGGGAGGGAACTGCCATTCGCAGCGGTATTTTTGTGGGTAAGGTGCCTCTGGCGGCTTTTTCCGAAGGAACGGTGCCAAACTCGGGGGACAATATTCTTCATTGTGACGAACTGGATGAACTTTCTGTTTCGTATACGGATTTGGTTCACCTTTACGGAAATGAATCCCGGACCAGCGAGGCCCGCATCAAAGTGTCGGGGTCGGTAAATTCAGGTGTCACCGCAGATCAATTCGTGGTCTTCGAGGAATTGCTCAAAGCGCGTAAGGGATCGGTCGAAGCGGAGGCTCTTTCGGGATTGGGCGGAATTTATAAAGACATGGGATTGGATCAACGTGCCGCGCAGCGCGCCATGGAGGCTCTCGCCAAGGTGGATCCCATTATTATGAATCGGAAGAAACTGCCGGGTGACCTGGTTGAGAATGCCTTCCGCCTGAAGTGGGAAAGTGAGTTGCTGAAGGATGACTTTGATTCGGCCACCGCAACCTGTCTGGCCTTTAACCGTCTCTATCCAGAGTCCGTCCTCGCGGATAAGGCTCTCATGACCTTGGGACGTAGTCTCACTGATAAGGAGGAGTTTGAAAAAGCAGTTGATGTCTATCAGCGGGTGTTGGAATTGGAGAATCCTATTTCTGCTGCCGAAGCCCAGTTCCGGATTGGGGAAACCTTGCAGAAGCGCGCGATCGATTCAGTGGAGAAAGCCGACGCCCACAATAGTAAGTGGGGCAAGGCCGGCTTGACCAAAGCGACTGCTCTCCAAAATGCCATGGGGCCGGCAGTAACCGCCTTTCGGAGGACTTATCAAAGTTACCCCGAAAGTTCCTATGCTGCGGAAGCTTTGGGTCGCGTGGTCAGACACTACGTCGATACCGAGGCATTCGCACAGGCGGCGGACTTGCTGGAGAATGTCTTTAACGACTATCCGGATGCGGCGTTTTTGGATGAGATGTTGTTGCTCTGGGCCAACGTGGGATACCGGATGGGGGACAACGAAACAGCCAAAGGGAAACTGCGAAAGTTGATTTTTGATTATCCGACCAGCAAGCATGTTACCGAAGCCAGAAAGAAATTGGCCGGTCTGGAAGCTGAAGGGGGCGAATAGGGAAGCGAGTGGAATTCAGCATGATCTCCGATTTGAATAGTATGAAGCGCGTTAGATTTGGCATTCAGGTTTCGCTTGGAATCATTGCCATGGCTGCGTTGCCTGACGCACTCGGACAGACCTTTGCTGAGAAGCGGTCGGCAATGTCCTCTGGCTTGGAAACACAGCCGGAAGCGGCCATCCTGGATCTTCTGAAGTCCGGAATTTCCGAAGGGAAACCGACACAGGCGATTGCGGAGACGCGTCGCTGGCTGCGGCAGAATATTCCTGAGGATATCACCTTGCTTTACCACGCTGGCCGTGCGGCCGAATTGAGCGGTGACGCCCGGGGAGCGGCGGCTTTGTATCAACAGTATCTCAAGAAGGCGGACCCCAAGGCTGCGAGCACCGGCTTGGCGATTGTGGCGGCTCATTCACTTTTGCAGGATCAGCTGAACGATCCCGGTTCGGCGTATTCCTTTAATCGTTCCACTTTGAATCGCCACGCTGTCAATGATAATGCCCGGCAGCTTGATCAATGGTTTCTTGCGGAGGCGATGAAACGCAAGGACGCAGAGGCGGTAGCGAGGCGCTTGCATGCTCTGCTCAAATCCGGAATTTCAGAAGACCTTCGTTCGACTTTTTATGATCAGTATTTTCGCTGGTTACTCGAGCAGTCGGACGTCTATGTCGAGCAACCCGGCACGGTTGTGGTGACGGATGCTTTGGTAACGGCCTGTCAGCAATTGGCCGCCGCAATGAATTTTAATGAAGAGCTGGCATTGCAGCTCGACTGGGCCATCTCGGTTCGGGCTTATAATCTGGCGAAGCTTTCCGAAAAGAATGTCGTGCCGCCAATCGCCAAGGCAACGGCCCTATTGGAGAAGTTTCCGCGGTATGCCCGGTGGGTGCAGACTGGGTGGGCCGGTGGTGGCAATGGGCAGTACTACCGCAACGACCCGAAGAATTACTGGCCACATGAAATCGAGGCCAAAATGGCGCCGGTCGTTGCGGCCGCGGCGAAACTGACGCCGCTTCAGCTTGCTGACCTGATGGACTCGTGGCGCGAAGGGTATTACCGGGATGGGACGGTGCGCCCTACCGAGGTCAAGGTGGTAAGGAAGGTCTATCACTTCGCGCGTTACGGAGACAAGCTGACAAGCCGGAATGGCATTTTGATCTTCGGGAAAAACTGGGATGAGTTCACTCTGGAAGAGGCGCAGCAGAAGGCCGCGCAGTTGGCGCACGTGGACGATCCGCAGGCGTCGCTGATCCGTGCCATCGCTGCCGGTGGCAAGGAGAAAGACCTCGACAAGATGATCGCGGCTCTCATTGGACCCGAGGCCTGGCGGCTCGGTACCCCGGAGCTGGATGGGCGCTCTGCGGATCAGCTCTGGCACTATGCCGGCCGGCCGGGAGATTCCGCCAAGCGCGATCAGGAAATCGCCAAGTCCAAGGCGGTTTCCGACAAGGTCAAAGCGGCAGCTCTGACAAAGGAGGCTGCGCTGGCGCAGCGTATCGGTTTGTTTAGAAAACTCTGGGGCGACTACCGGTCGGGTCAGCCGAAGATCCCCGGAGTCGTCGGGCAACTCAGGGCGATACTCACCATCACGCCCGAAGCCATTCCCGAGTTGCTTCGGGATCAAAGCGTAGAGGCGCAGATCTTCGCCCGCGAGGCCTTGGCAACTGGCTTGGTAGGGCCGGAACCAATTTGGAAGGAACTCGAAGCGACTAACAAAATCAACGTAACTACTTACGCGCCCGGAATTCTCTACCTCGCCAAGCGTCACGCCGGAGGCCCTATTTCCGAACTCAAAAGACGTTACCCGTTGAAGTGTGTCGCTCATCCGTTGGAGCCGGTGCTCCGAGAAGCGGTCGCGAAGGGGCTTCAGAACAACAAACTCGAAGCATGGCAGGTGATCGCCTGGGTCAACATGCAGTATTCCGAGGACAACGCCGCGCAGATCAAGCTTGCACGGGATTTAATAAAATCGCCGCAGTGGAAGTCGCTGCCCTTCGAGGTTCATTTTTCGGTGCGGCAGTGGTTTGGAAAAGAGGTGATCACTCCGGCGCAGGCGGCCTTGATCGATGCCGCTGATCCAGCCTTTGTCAGTCAGGACCTTCTCGCTCTCAAAAAGGAGCCGGAGACTGCAGAGGAGAGAAAGAAAAGGGAAGCTGCTGAAAAAGCAGATCCGGAAGCCGCTGCTGCAGCTGCTGCGGGACTGGAAAAATCCGGCGTCGCGGTGGCAGTGCCTGCTTTGGAAGCGACCCTTGAAAAACTGCGCAAAGCACCGGTTAAGATTCTTGTTTCGGAGGAGGCTCTGGAAAGCCTTGCGACACTTTCCCCGTCGGTGTTTTCAGATGAAATAGTGCAGGGATTGTTGCTTCAGTTAATCGATGAAGTCAAAGCGATCCCTCCGGCGGCGAGATTCGGTTCCCTGCTCTTCGAGGCGATGAGTAAGAATCCCGATCCGCTCGCGATTCACCAAGCGACGCCTTTTTTCTGGCAGCACATCAATCGGCATACCCACAATTTTCCAAAAATTAAAGCGCTGGCCCAATCGCTGGTTGAAGAGAGCCCTTCTGCGGCAAGTGCCTTGGCGAGTGCCGGATTGGCTGCCATTGCACGGCACCGCGGACATACTTATTTCGATCGCGAGGTGGACATCCCGTTCTTTAAATCAATCCGGGGCAAGGCTGCGATGAAGATGGGCTTGGTCGAGATTCCTGTTCCGAAAGGTGATCCGGCGTATCCGGTCTATCAGTCACAGGCTGACTGGATCACTGGTAACGAAGAAAGCGCCTGGGATCTTTTGAATGAGAATTGGAGCGAGTTTTTGCCCATTCATCGTGAGCTTTCGATGCCTTTCATTAAGTGGGCACTGCAACGCGTGATTTACAGTCGTGACGAGGCTCGGCAAGAGGAGTTGATCAAGGCACTCATGACGTGGTCCGGAGAGCCGGGAAGTCCCTTGAGTATTGCGGAGAAAATTGAGATCGAGATTTCCTACGGCGACATTGCAATGCAACGGGGGCAACTGCGAGAGGCTCATGAGATTTACAGCCGGACTGCAAAGAACGAAGCTTATCAGGATTATCCGGTTCGCCATCGTTCGACCTTGCGTAGAGCTCGTGCCGAGAGGATCGCCAAGAACTTCGACGGCGCCTTGCAAACTCTCAACGGGCTGGAGTTGGAGCGGGTCCCGGAATTGGCGACTCAGATAAAATACTCCCGGGCCGAAGTGTATTTCGATATGGAAGAGTTTGATGATTCCGCAGATGAAATTGAGACCATACTAACGATTGAGCCGAATCATCCTGATGCAAAAATTCTCCTCGGGAAGGTGCAATTGAAGCGGCAGAAATTGATGGAAGCCACCGAGGTTGAGTTGGGCTCGTCGAGCAGTCAAAAATCCATTGTTCCCGGTGAGAAACTCAAGGTGACTTTGAACGATCCCACGCTGGCAGTCTCTGGAGCGGGCACGGAAATCGAAGTGGTCGTCTGGGCCACTTCGGGTGATCGGGAGAAATTCTATTTGAGACAATTTGGTGATCAGAAAACCAAGTTCAGAGGCGATCTTCAAACAGCGCTAGGGAAGCCAATCGAGGGAGACAAGACTCTGCAGGTGATTGGCGATGACGAAATCTTTTATGCCTACTCGGAGCGGTTCCGGACCCGCATGAATAAGCTGCCTGAGCAAAAAGGCGGCCCGATCACAGTGGCTTCCGATGCGGTGGTCATGGCTTCAGCAAGGAAACTGCTGAGCGAGGCCGAACAACGTCTTGTTGATATGGAGGCTTTAATGGCTGAGTTGGAGAGAAAGAATATCCGCAATGCCGAGCAAGTGGCCAAAGCCAGGATGGCGGCTGAGTCGCTTGATGCCGAGTCTCGGGCAAAAGGGGCGGGTGAATTCCAGAGTCGGATCGCCCGGATCGTAAAACCGGGGAATGCCATTAACGTGCGCGTGACTGATCCCGACCGAAGCCGAACCGGCGAGGTGGATGAATTGACGGTGAGTGTGGCAAGTTCAAGTGGCGACTCGATCTCGCGGGTGATCTTGAAGGAAACCGGGACCCATACCGGTCGGTTTGAAGGAAGGATCCCAACCACCGGCGCGCAGGCGATGGCCTTCGCGGAGAACTCGGAACCAGGACGCAATCCCAACATGGTAATCAGTCCGAATGCCGATTACCCGGCCTGGCGTCCGGTGGCGGTCAAAAATGTCACTCCTGAGTTTAAGATCGACCTTAATGACAACGTCGCGCTTGGAGAGATGACGATTACCGCTACGGATGAGAGTGCCAAGTTGAAGACCTTCGCTCTGCAGACCGGGATGAACGGGGGAGGGATGACCACTATCGGGGTCTTTCCGAATCATTTGGCTGCCATTGAAAACCCTTGGCATCCTTCGGTTGTCGTCATGAACGACACGGATCATCATCATACTCGCAATGATCGCTCGGTCTACGATCTCAATGAGTTGACCGAGCACATGGAGTTTGGCTGGATTACTCAGCAACATCAGGGAGTGGCGACTGGAAACGTCGCGGGTCCCTCGGAGGCGATGTCAGCAGAGATCCCCGGGAAGGTAAAGTGGCTGCGCCAAGACAGGCATCACAACTCCCATGTAGTCTATCGGTTCCGCGCTTATTTTTACGAACCCACCAATGTGACCCGTCGATTCAAATTGAATCTTGGTCAGTTTCAGGTTCCCGAGAAGACGCACCCTTCGGTTGCGCATCCACCCCAGTTTCTCCTCGCGGTTGATGGTCGTCCGATTACGAACAAAGAGGCACTGGATCGACTGGAAGGCCAGATCAACTTGCGGGCCGGTCTGCATCGTTTTGAAATTTGGGCCACGGGATGGGATTGCACCATCGGCTTTGGTCGTAATGTTAAATTGCTGGCCAATCTCGAAGCCCCCGAAGGATTTGTTGATTGCCCCGATCAGTTTTTTAATCCGGAATCCTTTCCACCCGGTGTCCTCGATCATCGTAACTCGCCAGCGAAAATTGTTGCCGGTGAAGATGGAAAAGAATTTAAGGTCAGTTTTGCTCCGAAATCACGGGCCCGTTTGCTGAGATTGGTATTCCTGGAACAAGAAGGTCCGGTGCCCGTTGTTGATCGTATTGCGCTCAACGGCCCCGAGGGTAAAAAGATATTGCCGGTGGCGGAGGACTTTGCCCAACTTGGGAAGAATGAGGTTCTGGAGATTTTGACGAGCGATAAGATTTCCGTGCGCTACGTCGATGATCGATTTGTGACCGAGAGCAAGGAAAAGCAGGAGCGTTTTCTGGATGTCGCATTTACCGATGCGCGGGTTGAGTTTGCTGATATGGAGCCGCGTTGGAGTGAGCGTCATGGTGAAGAGCGGCCTTTTTATGAGAAGCTTCTTCGCTTCTCCTACGATGAGCCATTGAGTATTGCTGTTCAAGACGCCGATATGGATTCC
>JAQWZU010000203.1 GCA_029253285.1 Akkermansiaceae bacterium
GATAAGGCGGCCGCAGCGCTGACAGATTTTGGTGGTCGTCATGGGTGTTTCCTTTTTCTGGGAAAGGGATAGCAGCCGGAGCGCCGAGAACGAATCATCCGGATGGTCTGAACGAGAGACCCCTCACAACTCCGACGAAGCGGGGCCATCCTGCGACTGCCGGAAAAGTTTCTCATGCTTGGTCTTGCGCCCACTGACGCGCTTGCGCCAGAGACGGAAGCTCGAGGGCTTCAGTTCGCGACGCATCAGCTTGATAATCTCGGCTTCGACAAAGCCTGTCTTCCGCCGGATTTCCTCGAAGGTCGTCCGGTCCTCCCACGCCATGCGGATGAGCGAACTCTTTTCCTGGAGGGAAAGCCGGGAGAGCGAAACCTTCTTATTCTTGGGCACCTCCTACCGTGGTGCGGATTCTCGGGGAGGCCAGTGGAAATATTTTAATTCCATTCGAGCAGACAGATTGGCCGAATGGGCTGGAGCGCGGCTCCGTGGCAACGGTCATTGCCTCCAATCTTCCGGAGGCTCGATCCTTCTTGGGAAATTACCCTCGAAGAATCCCGAGGTGTATAGGATACTCTGAATCGAGAAAATGAAGCCAGACAAGCCTGAGAAGAAACCAACTCCCCCGCCTTCAGAGAAATCGGCAGATTCAGGCGATGGGGAAGATCCTACCAAGCAGGAGGGGCAGACTCCGGAGCAATGGGTCGCGGGAGTTGGGGCCGGCATGAAAGGAGTCTCTCAAAAACTTCTCAACCAGATCCCGCCCGACTTGCGCGAAAAGATCACTGAAAAGGCTCGCACTCACGGTCCCGGATCGGCGGCAGTTGCGGTGAATGCCGCCGCCCTGAAAACGCGAAACTTCAAAGTGAAGCTCGCCCTAAAAGGACTGGGGAAAATCCTCCAGCTCCTCGATACCAAAACCCCCAAGAAGTAACGAATCGCTCCGAAAACTTCGCTTGGACGAATGATTCAACGAGTTGATTGTCTTATTGCAACCTTTGCACTACCCTCCACAGCATGGAACTTCTGCAACCTGCCCTTCAAGTAATCGTCGCCCTTGGGCTACTCAATGTCTGGCTGACTCGAGCAGGAAAACAAACACGCTTCCGGGGCGGAAACGCCAACTCGATGCGCGAGGAATTCGCAGCTTATGGCTTACCCGTCGCGATGATGTATGTGGTGGGCAGTCTCAAGGTGATCATCTCGATCTCGCTCATCGCGGGTATCTGGGTGCCGATACTCGTGGTGCCCGCGGCCTCACTTTTAATTTTACTCATGGTTGGAGCTTTTGTGATGCACCTCAAGGTCAAAGACCCATTGACGAAAGCTGTCCCTTCACTCCTGATGCTCGGCATGGCCGTCGCGATCGCCCTACTCTAAAACCGACTAGTAACCTGCGATTGCCAGGTAGGCACTGAGAACCAGGTAGGCGATCGCCGGCAAGGTCTGTAGCACGCTGTCCTTGATCTTTAATCGCACCCCAACCCCGCCGAGCATCAACAAGGCGAGACCGGTGGAGGCCGATTGTCCTATCCAGGGGATTTGAAAGCCCACAATGAGGCCGATCGAGCCTAACAGCTGTAGAATCCCAACCAGCTTTCTGAATCCCGGGAGCCCGTAGCGCCGGTATTCCCGCTCCATCCAGGAAGAAACAAAGCACCCGCATCCAAAAAAGATGAAAGAGATTGCAGAAATCCAAATAAGCAAATGGTCGATGATTGAGACTCGCACCACATGCCAGCAAGGCAACCGCTAATCGAACGGCAGCGCTTAAACCAACGAGGCGGTCGTTAAAAACGATGTTGATGGAGCTTCAACCATTGAAGAAATCTCAGCTGACACGGACAATCATCGTCGATTTTCGGGACGGGAACCCGGAAGCCCACGCATTCGGGACGGGGGCTCAGAGCATCGAATCATTCCACCTTCCCGCTTGTATTGAAAAATCTCCTCTCCCAGTGTGGGTTGAAAGAACGACAAGATTGCAAATCCACCATGGAAACCTCCCTCTCGAGACGCCAATTTTTGAATACCACGAAATCCCTTGGTCTTAGTCTGGGCTCTGCGCCCCTGTGGACCGGGATGGATCTTGCTTCAGCCGAGGAGAAAGAAGAGAAAGAAAAGCCTTCGACGATGAACACGATGAACACAGGATTGGTGAGCGACCTTCGTTATTTGGAACATACCCAGGGCGGGACGCACCCGGAATCACCAGCACGACTCAAAGCGATCCACGAAAAGATTAAAGAGGTTGGCTTGGACAAGAAGCTCGCCCCGATCAAACCGACCGTTGATCCCCTGCCCTTTATTAAGATGATTCACTCTGAGGAGCATCTCGCCGTGGCAGGAAAGCAAGCACGCGATGATGCCATCTGCCGGCTCTCTGTTTCAGGAGCCTTGAGCGCGGTCGATGCGGTGTGTGGCGGGAAGTTAAGGAATGCCTTTTGCGCGATCCGGCCACCCGGGCACCATGCCGCGAACAATGGTGAGTATGGCTTTTGTTTCTACAACAACGTCGCGGTGGCCGCGCGCTATGCGCAGGAAAAACACAAGCTGAAGAAAATTCTCATTGTGGACTGGGACTATCATCATGGCGATGGTACTGAGTGGGCCTTTTATGATGACCCGAGTGTATTGCTTTTCTCCACCCACGCGCTTTATGCCTTCCCGGGAACAGGAGCTGCCGAAAAAACAGGCAAAGGAAAAGGCGAGGGATTCAATATCAATGTGCCCCTGCCGCGTGGCGCGGACGACGAGGCCGTTCTTGGGGCCTTTAAAGAAAAGC
>JAQWZU010000130.1 GCA_029253285.1 Akkermansiaceae bacterium
GTCGTGTACCAAGCGGAGATCGTCATGCTCCCGCCCGCGAATGCGAACTCACCTGGATCACCAACTTGGATAATAGCCTGATTTCCAGCACTGTTTTCGAGATCAACAGCGGAACCGAACTTGCCAGTAACGAAGGTGCCTGATGCCGCCCCAGTTACCGAGAGAGTTCCATCATTGGAGTCGTCCAGTCCAGCGTCGAGGTTACCGTCAAAGGCCCAGTATTCCACCAAGTCGTCCACAAGTGCAGCTTCTGATAGAGGTGTGCTATAGAGTATTATTCCGGCGATAAACGCGGAAATCGGAGAAGTCTGAATATTCATTAACTATGATGTTGTGCTGCTTACTCTGAGTGCGAGAAAGTTTAAGAATTAACCCATGTTGTGACTGCGAAAAATACTATGAAAATATTATTAAACGCAAATAGACATATACTTATTTGGTGAGAAATGAACCTCCGCCAAGAGAGTAGTCCAGAGTTTTGACAACCCATTGTCGAGTAATTTATAACAATTCTATTATTTCACTCGATAGTTGTCGAGGTGCTGATTTTTAATGATCAAGAGGCCATGTCTCAGAAGTCTTCAAGGTGAATCATCTTTAGACTTGTTAATAATTAGGGCTAGATGTGTGAGAGACCATGAGTGGACATCTATTATGGGCGAAGAAAGAGAAAGAATAGCAATTCATTCAAGTTGGTTTGTCTATATCATTCGGTGTGGCGACCTCTCGCTCTACACTGGGATTGCTACTGATGTGGTCCGGCGATTTGGTGAGCATGAATCGCAGGGGGCAAAAGCGGCCAAGTATCTTCGAGGGCGACTCCCCTTGACCTTGCTCTATCAACAGGAAATCGGAAGTCGCTCGGAGGCCAGCAAAGTCGAATTAAGAATCAAGTCGCTGAGTCGGAAAGAAAAATTGGAGTTAATCAAGGCGCTGAAATGAGCAGATCTCAAAATCGTCTGAGTCGCACGCTGAGTTTGGTGCTGAGGCATGATCCAGGGGTGATCGGATTGATCCTCGATAACCATGGCTGGGCCCGGATTGACGAGTTGCTGGATTGTATGAATCGGAAGGGGAAGTGGGTTGATCGCGATCTGCTCGAAAAGATCGTGGCTGAAAGCGACAAACAGCGCTTTCGAATTTCCGAGGACGGAAAGAGGGTGCGGGCAAATCAGGGTCATTCGATTTTGATCGAACTAAATTTTGAGAAAAAAGCTCCTCCGCAATGGCTCTATCATGGAACGGCGAGCCGTTTTATGGACGCGATTGAACGCGAGGGCCTGCAAAAGCAATCACGTCATCATGTGCAGCTTAGTGGAAACCAGGAAACGGCGCGTAAGGTGGGTGCGAGGCATGGTAAACCGGTCGTGCTGGAAGTCGCGGCGCAGTTGATGGTGAGTCACGGGTATCAATTTTTTCAATCCGAGAACGGGGTGTGGTTGGTCGATGAAGTGCCTCCGGATTATCTCAATCAGCAGTTTACTTAGGACGGGGTAAGTTGCTGAATCAGGGGATCAAGTGGCGCTTCGATGGTGAGGTCTTCTTTGGTGACCGGATGTTGGAGCTTGAGAGATTTGGCTTGGAGGAGCATGCGGGTGCCGGTGGCGTATTTTGCACCAAGTTGGTCGCAGCGTTCGATTTCGGCGTAGCGATAGTCTCCGACGATGGGGAGATTGTTGAGAGCGAGGTGGCGGCGGATTTGGTGGAATCGTCCGCTTTTGGGGCTGGCCTCAATGAGGGTGAGTTCTGGAGGGATTTTCTGAAGAATTCGAAAATGAGTCTCCGCAGGCTTGGCTTCGCTGGTGTCGTTTTTTGCGAGAGCTTCCCTACAATTCCATTGATCTTGATCAGGGAATCCGTCGATGATGGCGAGGTAGGTCTTGTGGACTTCGTGTCGCTCGAAAGCGAAGTGCAATTCGCGTGCGACGTCGCGATCGGTGGCGAAGAGGAGGACTCCCGAAGTGGGTCGGTCGAGGCGGTGGATAGGGTGGACTTGCCGGCCGATCTGATCGCGGAGGATCTTCATCGTGACTTCGTCGTCGGGTTGCGGTTTATCGGCCGGGATGACCATTTGCCCGGCGAGTTTGTCCACCGCGACGATCCATTGATCCTGGAAAAGAATATCGATGGCTTGGGTTTACAGCGAGCGGAGAGATAATCGAGGGTTTTTCGTTTGCGAAGAGGATGGATCTAATGCAGAGATTCGGGGTGAAGCGTTTGATCTACATGTTATTCGGAATACTCCCGCTGAACGGTGATGAGGTCACGATCATGGCGGCTAATATCAGTAGTGGGAATGGTCAGTCTTATGATCCCGGAGAAGGGGTGAGGATTTTCAAGGGACTGAAGCCGGATATTGTCCTAATTCAGGAGTTTAATATCGGGAGTAATACCGATGCGCAATTACGGGCCCTGGTGACTGATGCCTTTGGTGCGGAGTTTTCGTATGTCGAAGAAGGAAAGCCGTCGGGAGATATTCAAAATGGAGTGATTAGTAGATTTCCGATTCTCCAATCAGGGATTTGGGATGACGACGATATGTCCAATCGCGAATTTGTCTGGGCGCAGATCGATGTTCCGGGCGAAAAGAATCTCTGGGTAATTAGTGTGCACTTTAAGGCCAGTTCCAGTGGCGCTTCGCGCAGGGTTGGGCAGGCAGAGCAATTGGCGGAATACATCGAGGCGAATGTTCCGGCTGATGATTACCTTGTGATTGGAGGTGACTTTAACGCGCAGAATCGCACGGAGTCTTTTTTAAATGAACTCGATCATCTCGTGAAGGTGACTGCGCCCTGGCCGGTGGATCGGAATGGCGATGGTGATACCAATGCGGGGCGTTCAAGGCCCTACGACTGGGTGATGGTGGAACCTGATTTAAATAGCCTTGAAGTGCCGACAGTGTTGGGCGGGCGGAGTTATGCCAACGGAATTGTCTTTGATAGCCGGGTCTTCACTCCGCTCTCTGCAGTGGCTCCTGTTTTAGCTGGAGACAGCGGGGCTTCTCAAATGCAGCACATGGCAGTGATGCGAACCTATGACTTTCCCCCGGAGCTCGATGATTATGAAAGCTGGGTAGTGGAGAGATTTTCGGCACAAGAGTATGCCCAAGGCGAATCGATTTGGGGTGCGCTAGCCGATCCTGATGGCGATGCTTCAGTCAATTTGCTCGAGTATGCCTTCGGGACCGATCCGACGGTTGCGGGGAGTCGGGAAAAGTTTCCGAAAGTGACAATCGTCTCTGGGGAAGATGTTGTGAGTTTCCTGGTTAGAGAGGGGTCTGCGCTTACCTATGAACTCCAGGTCTCGGATAATCTCAGTGACTTCGTCGAGTTGTCGGGTGAAGTTGTCAGCGATGGGCCGGTGAGCGATGGTTTCAAAATGAGAACGGTGACCTTGCCGCCTTCGAATAGAAAGTTCTTCAGGCTCAAAGTTGTGCGCTAGAGGATTTCAATTTCCCGCACGAAGAGGCTTTTTTTGTCGGGTTCGCTATCATTCACCGCTTCGAATCGCAGGTAGCGGATTTTGACTTCTTTATTCAACTTGAGTGTTTGTTCCGGTTCCCAGGATGTTGCGCTTTTTTCTCCGAGAAGAAGTGGCGATTGATCTGTCGATTGACTTCCTTTGAGGCTCCATTTTGAGGGGGTTCGTTTTTGGTCAGCGAAGTGGATTTTCACTCCTTTGATCGTTCTAGCTTCTCCGAAGTCAATGACGAGATGGTGAGGGTATCCTTTGGTTCCCTCGCCGATGTCAGCCAGCCAAGATTTGTTGCGATCGCCATCGATGCTTCGTGAGGCGCGGCGAATGGCTTCGGCCAGGTCGCGGTGTCCGGAGGCGGCGATAATTTTCCATTTGGCGGGGGCGGGGCCGAAGGTTTTGGAATTGATGGGGCCTGAATTTCCAACCTTGTCGATAACGAGAGCGGAAATTTTTCCGGAGTCGAATGGGAAGGGTTTTTGGAACTTGGGAGATTCCTTTGTCGGTTCCGAGCCGTCCACGGTGTAGCGAACCCGGTTGCCGGGAATCGTTCCCTCCAGTGAGACGAGACCATCGCGGCTGCGCTTGATTCGGACGGGGGAGACCGGAGTGGTGAGAGCGGAGACGTCCACCCACTTGCTGTCCTTGGCCCCGGTGAGGTGGAGGGTTTTGTTGGGTGCGGCCAAGACGAGGGCGTAGGTTGCGCTGATGAGATCGTCTTCGCCCATGTAAGGCGCGCCCATGTGTGGCGTTGAGAATCGCAAGCCGTATCCGGGTTCCCAGGCGAGGGCGAACCACCAGGCGTATTGTTTGATGACGTCGCGGTAGGCGTCTTGGTTGGTGAGATTGAGGGCGAGCAAGCCGAGCGCTCCACCGGGCTCGCCATAGGCATGGGAATTACGAATCCACGGGTGGCGTTCGTGCATGATCTTGGTGAGCGCGTCGCGCATGTCGGGACGTTCGCCCCGGAGTTCGCAAGCCATCGCGCAAAGCCCGCTGCGGCTCCAAAATTCGCCAAGGTCTTTATAGGAGGCGTTGTATCCCATGGCGCCGTGACCATTTTTTGATTTCGGGTCGGACCAACTGTGTTCGATGTAAGGAGTGAGTTCTTCCCAAATCTCGGATTTCATACCGCATCGCTTGGCGAGGGCTTCGAAGACGATGAGGTGGGCGAGGGGGGCCATGAGTGCTTTTTGGCCGTAAGGAAGTCCGCCGATGCCGTGGCCGAGAGCAGGCATGCCCCACTTTGAAGTGTGCGTGCCGGTAAGGGCCCAGTCGCGAATGTCTTGCATGCGTCCCAGGACTCTATCGTCTCCGCTGGCGAGGTAATATTCCGAGTAAAGGATCCCCGCGTAAGCAGAATGCCAGAAGCCGAGGTTGCCGAATTTTTCCGCTTCGGGGTAGCGGTTGAGAAGGTAGTCGACGGCCTTTTTGATGCGTTCGGTATGCTGCGTGTCCCGAGTGGCCATGAGGGCGAGCGCGGAGAAGGTGGTGCGAATGGGGTCGCGGCTCCACGATCCGTCGGGACGTTGGTTTTTGACGAGATAGGCAATCAGATCCTGATGAAGAACGTTAGCTGTTTTGTCTTTGCCGGGATCGAGGTTGGAAAAGTTCATCGCGCGGGGAACCTTCAATTGAAGTCGCTCGAGCTTTCCTTTTCTCAAGACTCCAAGCTCGACGATGTTGCGCATGTCTTCGCGTCTCTGGGGGGAGGCGGCGGCGAGAACCGCTCTTCCCAGAGTGGATTCATGGCTGTGATGAAACCAATCCCAACCGGGTTTCAGGTCATTGAGAGGGAGAGGCCGGCGATTGACTTCGATAATCCGGTCACCGGGTTTGAGCCCGGCTTTGTCTGCGGCGAGTCCTTTGCGGACTTCCATGACAGGGAGCATGGTTTGGGCGTGTTCCGTCATCGCGGAGAATCCGAGAGATCCGGCATTGAGCTTGTCGGGCCCGAGTCCGCCATTGGAGCGACCGAATAGGTGTTTGCCGGGCTTGCTATTGATACGGCAAAGGTGAACTCCCTGACTTTGGACGCCGCCTCCGGAGATTGTAAGTTGGAGCGTGAGCTTTTTGCCGAAAAGCTGCGCTGTTTTCTCGGGAGGGATCTCCGCCCACAACCTTCCGGACTTACCTGGGGTGGTGAGGATGCTGGCAACGATTTTGTTTTGCTCATCGGAGAGAGCCAGCTTGGCCTTTCCGGAACTTTTGAGAGAATCAAAGCCGAGGAAGGTTGTCCATTCACCTCCCGCCTTGCTTTCCTTTTCGGTGAGGGCCTGGAAATTGATTGTGCGGGTCAGCGTGAGGCCAGTGGGCAAAATGAATCCCGATTGCTCTTCTTGTTCCCAGACTTTGATGTCCGCTTTTTTACCCTCTTTGATCTTCCACCCAACCGGGAGCGCTTTGGGATTCTTGCTCTTGCTGAAATCGCCTAATTTCGAGTCGATAGGGGCCGCCTTGGTGATTCCAAAGCCTAAAATCAAAATTGTAAATAACCGCATGGAGTAACCATTGCCGATTATGAGGCTCTTGTCTTTCCAGAAATTTCAGGAAGCTTTTCAGTGGACGGTTTTGGGGCGATTTTCAAGAGGATGAAGTAAAGCGTGAAGGCGATGCCCTGGAGGGTAATCAGGTAGTAGGGATACGGTCCCATGTGGTCGAAGAGGGTTCCGGGATTCGGGAGCTCATTGAGGAATCCGTAGTTCTGCCCGATGATCCAGTTGATCGTCATGACGATGGCCATGTAGCCCCAGCTCCAGAAGAAGATTCGCAGGAGGGCTCTTTTCTCTGGAACGATTTTCAGCCCCCAGACCAGGAAAATGGCGGCAATGGGAACTCCACCATGTTGTAAGAAAAAAACGTAAAATTCAATGCTAGAGCCGTCAAACAAGAGGGTTGGCGTAATTAAGCCCTGCGTCGTTCCCGCGAGACCCCAGAGAAATCCAATTTCGGTGATACGTTGGCTTCCGGTGACGAGGGCGTAGGCGAGAAGAAAGGATACGACGTCGCAAAGGTAGAGTGGAAGCGCGGATTTGACGACCATTTCCCACCCGAAGGAACCGGTGCCGTAGCGGACGAGAGTGAGGACGGGGTCGAGTGAGACGGCGGTGACAAGAAGGACCGCCATGGTGTAGCGAACTCGTTTGAGGATTTTTGGATCGGGCGATTTTCGAGCGCAGCGGGTTAGGGCAAATGCCGTCAAAAAGGTGACGAGGATGGCGAGGAGGTGAGCGATTCCGAAAAGCTGGAATTGCACCAGGAAGGAGAAATAGTCGGGGAAGATCATGTCGAGGAGACTGTGGAAAGATCGGGTAGGAGGATCATCGAGAATTGGTGAGGGATCATCGAGTGCCGTGATTTATTTCCCGAGCCACCCATAACCGCGCATCCATTCTTCGCAGGCGGACGACCAAGCATTGGTGGCGGCTATCTTATGAGCGAGTCCGACGCCGTGACGACCTTTGCGGTAGATGTGAAGTTCCGCCGGGACCTTGGCTTTTCGGAGGGCGAGATAGAACTGCACGCTGTTTTCGGGAGGCACCAAGGTGTCTTCGTCAGTGTGGAAGAGGAAGGTCGGCGGAGTCTCCGAGCTGACTTGTTTGTCGTTGGAAAGGTGGTTGATGAGGTCCTTGCCAGGAGTTTCTCCGATGAGGTTTCTCTGCGAGCCCTTGTGGGTTGAGTCCTGTCCGAAGGTGATGACCGGATAGCAAAGGATCATGAAATTCGGGCGCGAGCTTTGTTTGTTGATTGGGTCTTTGGCCTGCGGGTTGCCGAGGTCGAAATGAGTCCCGGTGGTGGCGGCTAGATGGCCACCGGCGGAGAAGCCCATGATGCCGACTTTGCTGGGGTCGATCTTGAGATCTGCTGACTTGGAGCGGACGGTGCGGATTGCGCGTTGGGCATCCATCAAGGGAACGGGATGCTTGTAGCCGCCATTGCCGCGGCGATAATCGAGAATGACTGCGGTCACTCCGAGTGAGGCGAACCATTCACCAATGTCGTGGCCTTCGTGTCCGTTGGCGAGTCCGTGGTATCCGCCGCCCGGGCAGACCACGACGGCGGTGCCATTTGCCTTGTCGGCGGCGGGAGCGTAGGTGAGGAGGGAAGGAATGTCTTTTTTGGGGTCGCTTCCTTTGCTCTTGGGAGGTCCATCAGGCCAGAGGAGTTCTTTGATTGGCTTCTGGGCTTGGAGAGTGAGCATGCTCATGAAGAGCAAGCTTCCGGTTGCAAAAAGAATTGGGAGCTTCGCCATCCCTCAAATTCGGTTTTTGTGGAAGATAGGTCAATCTTGTTTATCGCACCCAAAAAAAGACCGACAGGAAACTGCCGGTCTTTTTTGAAAAAATTCTCTGGAGAATTACGCCTTCCTGACGTCAACCCACTGTCCGGTTTTGGCGGACTCGAGGACGGCGTCACAGACATACTGGGTGCCAAGGGCGTTACGGAAGTCAGGGTAGGCTTTCTTTGCGCTCGGGTCATCGAGGCTCTTCATGAACTCGACCGCGCCATGTACGAAGGAGTGTTCATACCCGAGACAAAGTCCGGGAACCCACCAGTTTCCGGTGTAGGGATGATCGCCATCGGAAACATGAATGCTGGACCAGCCGCGGGTTTCACCAGGCACTTCGTGGTCAAAGTATGATAGGCGGTTCAGGTCGTGGAGATCCCAGGAGAGGGATTTGTCGTGGCCGTTGATCTCGAAAGTTTTCAGGGCTTTGTGTCCCCGGGCATAGCGGGTGGATTCGAAGATGGCAGTGGAGCCGTTTTCGAAGCGGGCGAGGAAGGCGCAGGCGTCGTCGATAGTGACGGGATGTTTTTCACCGGTCTCCTGGTGGACGCGTTCCTTGATGAAGGTTTCGGTCATGGCCGAGACGCTAATGATGTCGCCATTGATCCAGCGGGCGCAGTCGATGTTATGGGCCAAAAGGTCTCCGGTAACACCGGAACCCGCGGCCGCGGCATCAAGACGCCAGAGTGCTTCACCGCCCTGGGGAAGTTCTTCGGACATTGTCCAGTCCTGCAGGAAGTTGGCACGGTAATGGTAAATGCGTCCGAGCTCACCACGATCGACGATTTGCTTGGCAAGTGTAACGGCAGGAAGAAAGCGGTAGTTGTACCAAACGAGGTTGGGTAGGCCGGAAGCTTCGATCGCCTCGACCATCTTGAGGCCTTGCTCGCCGTTCAGGGCGAGGGGCTTTTCGCAAAGGACCATTTTGCCATTTTCAATGGCGGCCATCGCGATATCGTAGTGGGAGTTGTTCGGCGTGCAGATGTCGATGGCGTCGACATCGTCGCGCTTCACCAACTCACGCCAGTCGGTTTCGGTATCAGCGTAGCCCCACTTTTCGGCGAAGGCTTTGACTTTGTCCTCGGAGCGTCCGCAGATAACCTGACGGATGGGGACGTGTTCCGTGTCGAAAAAGTGCTCAAGTTGGGAGTATGCGTTTGAATGGGTGCGGCCCATAAAGCCATAGCCAACAACGCCAATACGGACAGGTTTTTTGCTCATCTGTGTGACAGGTTAGAAAAGGAAGCCGAGGGGGCAAGGCTGAATGTGGGACAATGTAGCGACGCCTTATTCTTTATTTTTGAAGGAATCTTGATTGAGGAGGGTGTGGACGATCATGGTCCAGGCGAATTGATCGTCTTTGCCTTGTTTGAATGAAGCGAGGCCTTCTTTGAGGATCTTGAGGGTGGCTTCGTCAGGTTGTTGGGCCGTGATCGTTTCGTGGATTTTTTTGAGTTTTTCGTCATCTGACCCGGACCATGAAATGAGCTCCTTCGCTTTGTGGGCGGCGGCATTAAAATACTCGGTCTCGTTCATAAGAAGGAGAGCCTGGAGCGGGGTGTTCGTCCGTTCGCGGCGAGCGATGCAGGCATCACGGCTTGGGGCATCGAAGATGGTCATCTGCGGTGGGGCGAGGCCGCGTTTCCAGAAGGTGTAGATGCTGCGACGTTGGGTGTCGGGGCCGGTGGCCGGTTCGAACTTGTTGGGGAAGGAGCTGGGGAGAGCGACCATTTTCCAGAGTCCGGCGGGCTGGGGAGTTTTGATGCTGCGTCCCCCCATCCCGGGGTTTAGGAGGCCGGTGACGGAGAGGAGTTGGTCGCGGATGACTTCGGAATCGAGCCGGGTGCGGGAGCCGCGGGCGAGGAGGAGGTTTTCGGGATCAGTTTCAAAATCAACCGAGTTGCCGGAAGAGGATTGCTGGTAGGTTTCCGAGAGGACGAGCGACTTCATGAAGGCTTTCACATCCCAACCGGATTCCATGAACTGGAGGGTGAGATGGTCGAGGAGTTTGGGGTGGCTGGGCCACATCCCCTGGGCTCCAAAGTCTTCGGAGGTTTTGACGATTCCGGTGCCGAAGAGCTGCTGCCAGAAACGATTGACGGCAATGCGGGCGGTGAGGGGGTTTTTTTGATCGACCAGCCAGTTGGCGAGGTCCATGCGGGATGGGATTTCTCCTGAGGCCTTGAGCGGAGGAAGGAAGGCAGGGGTGTTACGGCTGACTTTCTCGCCAATTGTGGCGTAGTCTCCACGAACGCGGATGTGGGCGGGGTTGATGTCCTTGCGCTCGCGCATGACCATGGCTCCACGGACCTGGCGGAGGAAATTAGAGCGTTGCTTTTGAATTTCGCCGGGTTTCTTCTCGGCTTCCTTAAGTTTTGCGGTGACTTGTTCTTTGGTCATCTCGCTGAATTCAGGATCGTCGGCAGGGATCACGGGGAAACCAAGAACGGTTTTGATTCTAGCAACACGATCTTGGGCGGATTTGAATTGGGCATCAAATTCGGCAAGCTTGGCTTTTTGGTCGTTGTTCGGGAGGTCAAGGTAGGGTGGTTGGAGTCCTCGATAAAAATCAGGTCCACCTCGTCCACCGGTTTCGGGATTGCCGTCAAAATTATTAAAGAAGGCATACATCTGATAGAAATCCTTCTGGGTGATGGGGTCGTATTTGTGGTCGTGGCAGACGGCGCAACCCATGGTGAGGCCCATGAAGGTGGTGCCGACGGCGGAGACGCGATCAACGACGTTCTTAAAATGACTTTCTTCGGGAAGGGCGGTTCCTCGATCGATGATGAGGTGGAGCCGGTTGAAGCCGGAGGCGATGAGTTGGTCTTGCGTGGGTTTTTCGTAGAGGTCACCGGCGATTTGGAATTTGGTGAACTCGTTATAGGGGAGGTTTTCGTTGAAGGCCTTGATGACCCAGTCGCGGTAGGGGGAGTGATCGCGGAAGTGGTCGTGGTGGTTGCCGTTGGTGTCGGCGACGCGGACGAGGTCGAGCCAATACTTGGCCATGTGTTCGCCGTAGGCGGGCTTGGCCATGAGGCGGTCAACGAGTTTGGCGTAGGCCTTGGGTGAAATGTCGTCGAGGAAAGTTTTAATTTCATCGAGCGTGGGCGGAAGGCCAGTGAGGTCGAGGGAAAGGCGCCGGATGAGAGTGCGCTTGTTGGCTCTGGCCTTGGGCGATTTTCCCTTGGCCTCCATTTTGGCGAGAGTGAACTCGTCGATCGAGGACTTCGGCCAGGTGGAGTTTTTTGTGCCGGGAGGGTTTTGTTTTTTGGCAGGGACAAAAGCCCAGAAGTCTTCGTATTCCCCGCCTTCTGCGATCCAGCGTCTGATGAGGTCTTTTTCTGCGGAAGAGAGTGGCTTGGCATGCCCGTCTTCGGGCGGCATGGGGTCGGCCTTGTCGGTGATCCGGATCCAAGCCTCGGAGTCTTCGAGAGAGCCGGGCTTGATTGCCTGAATGCCGTCTTTGACTGCGTAGGCTCCTTCAGGAGTATCGAGCCGGAGCCCGGCCTTGCGGTTGGCTTTGCCCTTGGCGTCAACCCCGTCGTCGGGGCCGTGACACATAATGCATTTGGCCGAGAGGATGGGGCGAATGTCCTGATTGAA
This sequence comes from Akkermansiaceae bacterium, assembly GCA_029253285.1. GTDB lineage: Bacteria > Verrucomicrobiota > Verrucomicrobiia > Verrucomicrobiales > Akkermansiaceae > SW10. The sequence goes on from JAQWZU010000130.1 coordinate 11,369, forward strand.
GGAGATTTCGGCTCCGGCCGATGAGCAAAGAATCAAGGTGGTGATAAAAGTGCGAAGAAGCATGAGGAACTGATCTAAGGTGATCCTGAAAGTGAGCCTACAGGGGGGACGGATTAATGTCAGGGAAATTGAAGCGATTTGGGAAGATGTTTACGTTATTGGGGCTCTGGTGATTGCTTGGTCGCTTGATCGTGTCTAGAAGCACATATGCCCATCACTGATCTTGGATTGTCTGAACCTTTGATTCGCGCGCTCTCGCAATTCGATGAGGCGACGCCGGTGCAGGTGGCGGCGATTCCGGCGGCTTTGGCGGGTAGGGATCTTTTGGTGACGGCCAGGACGGGCTCGGGGAAGACCACGGCTTTTGTGCTGCCGATACTGGAGAAGTGGTTGGCAGCTTCGCGGAGCAAGCCGAAGAGGTTACATGCTTTGATTCTGGTGCCCACGCGGGAACTGGCGGCGCAGGTGCGCGAGGTGATGCAGGATTATGCCCGGGAGCTTCCGGAGCGGATCAAAGTGGTGAGCGCGGTGGGTGGGGTGTCGATCAATCCGCAGATGATGGCCTTGCGTGGGGGAGCGGATGTCATTGTGGCGACGCCGGGGCGATTGCTGGATCTGGTGGATCACAATGCGGTCTCGCTGGAGGAGGTGGGCACGCTGGTGCTGGATGAAGCAGATCGCATGCTTGATTTGGGATTTACGGATGAGCTTTCGCAGATCCTTTCGATGCTTCCAGATGAACGGCAGAACTTGTTGTTTTCCGCGACCTTTCCGGAAAAGATTGAATCCATCGCGCGCGATTTTTTGCGCGATCCCAAACGGATTGAGATCGAGTCGGAGCCCGAAGAGATTCCGGACATCGAGCAACGAGCGATTCGAGTGGATACGGCGAAGCGGACGCCCTTATTACGTCGCTTGATTGCGGAGGAAAAGTGGGAGCGGGTCTTGGTTTTTGTGGGGAGGAAATACACTGCCGATCACGTAGCGGATAAGTTGCACCGCAATGGCATCGAGGCTCTTTCTCTCCATGGAGATCTTAGTCAGGGAGCCCGGAGTGAGGTCTTGCGTAATTTTAAAAGCGGAGAGATTCAGGTCTTGGTGGCGACTGATCTGGCAGCGCGTGGATTGGACATCGTAAAGTTGCCCGTGGTGGTGAATTACGAACTTCCGCGTTCCCCGGCGGATTACATTCATCGAATCGGCCGCACAGGACGTGCCGGCGAGAAGGGGTTGGCGGTGAGTTTTGTGACCGCCGAGTCGACGGCGCACTTCAATCTGATTGAGAAAAGAAATGGTCTTTCTCTTGCCCGCGAAGTGATCGTGGGATTTGAACCGACGGATCTGGTGCCGAAAGCATCGGGCACAGGCGGAGTCAAAGGACGCCGCAAGAGCAAGAAAGATAAATTACGCGAAGCCGCGGCGCGGAAAGCGCGTGACCCGGAATCCTAAGTAAGGGCCGGTTACTCGGCGTTTTTCTTGGCCTCTTCTTCAGCCTTCAGTTCGGCTTCGAATTCAGCCTCGATGCGGGCTTCTTCGTCGAGTTCGGCTTGCTTGGCGGCTGCAAGTTCGGCGGCTTCCTCCTCAGCGCGTTGGGCTTCCAGCTTTGCGGCCTTGGCTTCTTCGCGGGCCATGCGCTTTTCGAGCTTCTTCTGTTCCCGCGCAATGCGCTTGTGATCTTTACTAGGTGTGAATGCCATCGGTCTGTCTTTCGTTAAGTGAAATAGCAGGGAAACCCTGCTCGTGGGGTAAGCAACTTCAATCGCTTGTGCTTCTCATACCGCCTGATGGGGAAGCGAAGCAATAAAAATTCGGAAAGCTTTCTTAAGAGAGCGGTTTTCGTCGTCAGGAGAGGATGTCGTGAACGATGTGGCCGTGGACGTCGGTGAGGCGGAAGTCGCGGCCGGCGTGGTGGTAGGTGAGGCGTTCGTGGTCGAGGCCCAAAAGATGCAGGATGGTCGCTTGGAGGTCGTGAACGTGGACTTTGTCCTTGGTGATATGGAAGCCGAAGTCGTCGGTCTCGCCGTAGGTGCCTGGTTTGGTGCCGCCGCCGGCCATCAGGGTGGTGAAGGCTTGCGGGTGGTGGTCACGTCCGGCCTTACGGCCGAGGGAAGGGTTGGTTTCGACCATCGGAGTGCGGCCGAATTCTCCGCCCCAGACGACGAGGGTTTCGTCGAGGAGTCCGTGGCGTTTGAGATCCTGAATGAGGGCCGCGGTTGCTTGGGCGGTTTGCTTGCAGTTGTTTTCGGTGGAGCCCTTGACGTTGGAGTGGGCGTCCCAACCGGAGTGGTAGATGTTGATGAACCGGACGCCGCGTTGGACCATACGTCGGGCGAGGAGGCAGGCGCGGGCAAAGGAGTGCTTGTCACGGTCGCAGCCGTAAAGATTGATCGTTTCGTCGGACTCAGACTTTAGATCCATTAATTCGGGCGCGGAACTCTGCAAGCGCGCGGCCATTTCGTAGGAAGCCATGCGGGTGGCGATTTCCTGGTCGTTAATGGTGGTGAGGCGTTGAGCGTTGAGCTTGTTGACCAGATTAAAGGTGTCGTTTTGGATCTCGGGCGAGATGCCTTCGGGCGTGGAGACGTTGAGAACGGGATCCTTTCCTTTGCGAAATTGGACCCCGGTGTAGGTGGTCGGGAGGAAGCCGGAGGACCAAAGCGAAGAGCCACCGGAAAGGCCGCCGCCGGTGGACATGACGACGAAGGCGGGGAGGTTGTCGGTTTCCGAGCCGAGTCCATAGAGCGCCCAGGAGCCGAGGCTGGGGCGACCGGGTTGAGAGAATCCGGAGTTGAGAAAGAGTTGCGCCGGAGCGTGGTTGAATTGGTCGGTGGTGCAGGACTTGACGATGCAGAGCTCGTCGGCGACGGCTCCAAGTGGAGCGAGTGGCGAGCCGAGGGTGGCCTGAGTGTCGCCGTATTGTTTGAATTCGAATTGCGGGCCGAGGACGGCTGCGTCGGGCTGAATGAAGGCATACCGTTGGTCGCCGATGATGGATTTTGGGAGTGGGGAACCTTCGAGTTTTGAGAGTTGGGGTTTGGGGTCAAAGAGTTCGAGTTGGGAGGGGGCGCCGGCCATGAAGAGGTGGATGACGGCCTTGGCTTTCGGTTTTTCGGGGGCGGGTTTCGGGGAGAGCGAGCGGGCGGAGAGTTGGTTGGTGAGAAGGGAGGCGGCGGCGATCTTTCCGAGGCCGATGCCGCATTCGCCGAGGAAGTAGCGGCGTGAAAGTGGTGGTTGGTTGATCATAGCGATGGGGTTTAGAAGGGGGCGCAGCTGCTTTTTTAGTTCTTGGTGACTGCTTCGTCCAAAGACAGGAGGGCGCGGGTGAGGGCGGGCCAGGACTTGTGTTTTTGATGGAACCCGGAGAGAAGTCGTACTTCGTCTTTTGTTGGAGGGCGGGTGAGGAGTCTTCTGAAAGCAAAGGTGATTTTTTCTTCGAGGCTCCCGGTGTGTTTTTCGAGAAGCTTTCCGAAGTTTTCGGCGATCTCGATGAACATGGGGTCGTTCATGAGGGTAAGGGCCTGAAGCGGGGTGTTGGAGCGGTCGCGTTTGGCAAGGCAGGCTTCGCCGGATCCGCCATCGAAGGTGGTGAGGAATGCGAAGGGGGCGGTGCGCTTCTGGTAGATATAGACGCTGCGACGGTAGCGGTCGACTTCATTGCTGGCCTTCCATTTACGGCCGCCGTAGGCGACTTCCGAAACACCCGGAGGCTGGAGTGGACGGACGGGTGGGCCAAACATCTTTTCGGAGAGAAGGCTGGAGGCCTTAAGGGCGGAGTCACGGATGATTTCGGCTTCGAGGCGTTGACGGAGGAATTGTTTCGAAGTGCCCGATTCGATTTTGGAATCTTGTTGGTAAGCCTTTGAGGTGACGATGAGTCGGTGGAGTTTTTTGAGAGACCAGCCGTTTTCGATGAAGGAGACGGCGAGGTGGTCGAGGAGTGCGGGTTGGGTCGGGAGCTGTCCCTGCATGCCGAAGTCGTCGAGGGTGGGAACGATGCCTTTGCCGAAGAAGGCGGCCCAATGACGATTGACGACGACGCGGGCGGTGAGTGGGTTTTTGGGAGAGACGAGCCAGCGGGCGAATTCGAGTCGGTTTTTGGGGAAGGCTTTGTCTTCGGGATAGATCGCGGCGGGGAGACGTGGTTCGACACGGTCTTTGGGTTGGGTGTATTCGCCACGATGGCGAAGGAAGGTCGGGCGGGTGTGCCCCGCGGGACGTTCCTTCATGGCGAGAGTGGGCGTTCCCTTGAGTTGTTTTTGAAGCGCGCGGATCTTGTCGGCCTGAGCTTTGAGTTCGGGGGCCTGGAGAAGGAAGTCTTGTAAGGTGCCGGTGTGTAAGATGGCTTTCGGGTTGGCTTTGTCGGAGGCGCTGAAACGAAACTTGCCGAGGGTGGAGGCGAAGTGACGTCCGAAATGCATTTTGATTTGGAATGGCTTTCCGGCGGGAATGGCTTCCTTGAGGTTGAAGACGGCGAGTTGGCGTTGGCCGATGTTGTTCTTGAGGGACCAGCCGGTTTGGATGTCCCCATCGATGGCGGTGGAGGCATTGGCGTTTCCTGAATACTGGGTAGTGAATGCAGATTCAGATGAGCCGGAGAAAGAGAGAGCTTTGTCAGTTGAGACCTGGAGTTCGGAGAGGAAAAAATCGCCTTTACGTCCCTCGTAGTAGGTCATGCCGGGCCCGTTGACGGGGAGGCGTGGGTCGGGGAGGGCTTCGAGGCGAAGGGAGTGGATTGGTTGATTGGAGGCAATGAAATCGAGAGTAAAGATGTCATGTTTTGAGGTGTCGCCCGCAGCAAAGACGATGCCGTTTTCCTCGATAGTGAGAAAGGGGACATTGGCTTCGGCTTTGGCGGGAGTGAGGGTTTGCCAGGACACGAGGTTAGGTTTTTGTTTTGCGAGCCAGATTTGGTAGGACTTTTGGAGATGTTTCTGGGGTGCTTCGTTGGCGGGGGAGGCTTTCGCAAGGGCGAGACGAAAGTTGGCGATGGTATGACCGCTGCCGTGGTTTTGGGTGAGTTTAACGGTGAGGCGGGTTCCGCCTTCGAAGTTTACCGGGTTGGTGAATTTAAGGTCGAGGTGATGGTTTCGGTGATTTGGTTTTTTAGGGTCGTGGATGGCCCAGCCGGTTTTGGGTTTGCCATCGATGGCGTGGGCGGCAGGAAAGCTCTCTTGTTCGATGTCGGATGTTGCCGAAGCTAGTTGGACTTTCATTGGTTGGGCCTTGCCTCGAAGAGGCGAGGCGATGATCTCGATTTCGTTGAGAACGAAATTTCCGTGTTCGGTACGACCCGGTCCTTTTCCGTCGAGGGCAAGGGTGTCGAGGCGGAGGGCGCTAAAATTGGACTCGGGAGTTTCGAGGAGGACGGTGTAGGTGTCTTTTTCCGGAGAGGGTCCGGAGAGTTGGATGGTTCGGCCGTTGATTTCGGCTTTGGATCCTGAGGTCGTGACCTTCTTGATGTTTTGGGCGATGAACTCTCCTTGTGAAGATGGCGCGGGCCAATGCTTTGAGAGTTCGGTGAGGAGTTGCCCTGCCTTGCCTTGGTTGGTTTTTTCTTGCTCAGCCAATTTGGGATCGGGAAGGTAGAAGTCAGGCTCGTCGGTGTTGTCGAGGTAAGCCATGAGGCCGAAGTAGTCGTGGTGGGTGATGGGGTCGTATTTGTGGGTGTGGCATTGGGCGCAGCCGGTGGTGAGTCCGAGCCAAGTGGTTCCGGTGGTGGCAACGCGATCCGCCATGGCGTGGTAGCGGAACTCGAGGGGATCGATACCGCCTTCTTCATTGAGCATGGTGTTGCGGTGGAAGCCGGTGGCGATGATCTGCTCGGGGGTGGCGTTGGGCAACATGTCGCCTGCGAGTTGTTCGATGGTGAATTGGTCGAAGCCCTTGTCTGCATTGAGGGACTTGATGACGTAGTCGCGGTAGGGCCAGATCGAGCGATCACGATCTTTTTCGTAGCCATTGGTGTCGGCGTAGCGGGCGAGGTCGAGCCATCGGCGAGCCCAGCGTTCGCCGTAGCGGGGAGAGGCGAGGAGTTCGTCGACGATTTTGGCGTAGGCTTCGGGTGTGGGATTGGTGGCAAAGGTGTCGGCGACTTCGATGGAGGGCGGAAGGCCGGTGAGGTCGAGATGGAGTCGGCGGATGAGAGTGTAGGGATCGGCCTTGGGGCCGAGTTTGTTGGTAAAGAGGTGATCGATGGGGTGGGCGTCGGAGACGAGCGATTTTTTAGGGAGAATGAAGGCCCAATGGGTTTCGTAAGTGGCGCCCTCTTTGATCCATTGTTTGAGAAGCTCGATCTCATCGGGCAGGAGCGATTTGTTGGTCTCCGGTGGCGGCATGATTTCGTCGGGATCGGTGGCGACGATGCGGGCGACGACCTCCTTCCAGTCTTGTTCGTCTGCGATGTCGAGACGGAGGCCAGCTTTACGGAGGGATTTGCCTTTGTCATCCTTGGCGTCGTCGGGGCCGTGGCATTTGAAGCAATTGCCAGAGAGGATGGGGCGGATGTCGCGGGAGAAAGAGAGGCTTTCGCCTCTGACCAGCGAGGTGAGGGAAAAGAGAAGGAGCGCTGAGAGTATTTTCAGAGTAGATTTCATCGTTTAAGTCCCTTTTGCATGGGGACTGATTAGGGTTGGGTGTGTTGGCGGAGGTCAGAGGCCACGAGATTACCTTCGGCGATCTCCACTTCGTTCCGATTCTGCTACGCTATTGCTTCATAGGAAGGAGTTCGATGGACTTGAACTGAATGGGTGCGGTTTCGGCTTGGATGGAAATCCAGCCTTTGGTGAGCGGGGTCCCGTCGTTGAGTTGTGTTTTGTCGTATTCGCAGACGACTTGTCCTTTGGCGATGTGCTTGAATTTGTCGCCACGAACTTCGATTTCCACGGTGACCCATTCGTCGCCATGCGTGGTGGGGCCGCCGGTGTTGATGACGTGGCCCTTGGTGAGTTTGCCTTTCCAATGGAGGTGGGTTCCAGGGGTGCAGATGTTGAGCGTGCCACGATCACCTTTGCCGAGGCCGCCGAGGAGTTGCACTTCAATCGAGTTTGGAAAGTCCTGGTTTTTCTTGATGGTCTTGGGATCCTGGCAATGGAGCATGAAGCCGTTGTTACGATTGGCCCAGCCTGGGCCGCCGGCGACTTGCTTGCCGATGAAGCGGTAGGTCGAGCGGATCTTGTAGTTGGAATAGGGTGTCTTGTAGTAGAGGTGGCCGAATTCGCCGCTGAACTTTTCCCACTTGGAGTAGTCGATGGTGAGGAGTCCGTCCTGAACCTTGAAGGTGTCCTTGTAATTCACACCCAAGTCCGAGCCTTTGAATTTTGGAGTCCAGCCGGTGAGATCCTTGCCATTGAAGAGCTGAATCCAGTTTTCTTTTTTACTTTCCTGGGCATGGGTGATGCCGAGAGCGAGAGCAGCGAGGAGAAGTTGTTTTTTGATCATGGGGTGAAGCTAGGATGGGTTATACGTCAATGCAACGGGCTTTCTTCTGTAGAACCACACAATAAAAACACCCTCCCTCGAAGAGGAAGGTGCTGAGTGGGAAATGGGTGGTCTGGCTAGAGCTCTTTTCCGTTGATGGTGAGTTCGTGGATGGACCAGAAGAGGTTGTGTCTGCCGGTCTGGGTGATGCGGATGAACTTGGCATCGGTGGGATCGAAGTCGATCGCGGTGAGAGGTTTGTCGCCATTGCCTTTGGCGAGGGGGCGGCCCCATTTTTTGCCGTCTTTCGAGACGTGGACTTCATACTTCCTCGGGTAGTCACCTCTGGAACCCCGGGCATCGAGGGTGACGGTGCTGACTTTGGAAAGCTTGGGAAGTTCGATCTGAACCCACATTCCGGCTTTCATGGAGGAACCGGTGGTGTAACGGGATTTTGGGTTGCCATCGACGCATCCATTAAGGTCACCACCATTGTTGCTGGCGGTGAGTTTCCAGGCTTTACGGTTGGAGAGAACGGGAGGAGAGAGCGCCTCAAGTTCGCTCTGGGTCCACGGCTCTTTACGGGAAGAATGCTTCTTGCGCAGGGCGGCTACGGTGTTTGGTTGGGTCAGTCCGTGTTTGTTTCCGAAGGAATTGCGCACGAAGGTGGTGATGTCGGCGATCCATTGGTCGTTGTTGGTGGCCATGGAGACCATGAGTCCCTCGTATTTCTTTCCGTCAATGTCGCCGGTGAGTCCGTGGAGGAGGGTTCGAATGGCGGTCTTGTCGTTTCCGGCGAGGCGGGGATTGTTGAGGAAGGAGGGCGCGAGGAAGTGTCCTTTTTGTCCCGGCATGGGAGTGCCTTTCCCGTCACCCCCGTGGCAGGAGAAGCAGAGTTGCTGGTAGATGACTTTACCATTTTCCATGGACTTAGCGAAGGCCTTGCCGAGGCGTTCCTGGGCCCGGGAGTCGGCGCGGGCGGCGACAGCGGAACCCCGGAGATTCTTGATGGCATTGACGGCTTCGTTGTTCGAATATTTGTCGATAAGGCCGTCGACGAGGGCGGCAAGAACCGGGTGCTCCGGGTTGCTAACGCCGATGGAGTTGATTGCCTGAAGGGTCATCTCGATATCTTCGGCGACATACTCAGAATTACTGAGGGCTTTGATCACCCCGGTATCGCCATCGGCGAGGAATGGCTCGGCGACACGCACGGCGGCGGTGCGGACAAGGGAGGAGCCGTCATTGAGTGCTCGAACGAGAACTTTTTGGGTGACCTTGCTCATTCCTTCGAGTGTCCAGAGGGCGTGAAGGCGATCGAGTTCGTTGCCGCTGGAAATGACGAGGTTTTCGAGTTTGGGAACGACGGTTTCACGGTCCTTGCGGAGGATGATGAGCTTTTGAGCGGTGTCACGCCACCAGCCGTTGGGATGGTTGAGGTAGGGAACGAGCTCGGCGGTGGTCTTGTCGAGGAGGCGGGGTTGGACATCGGGCTTGTAGCTGTCGTGAACGAGGCGGTAGATACGGCCTTTTTGGATGTTCTTGTGAATGCCCCACTTGTCGATGACGCCGCGGAGGTAGGATTTTGGACGAGTCCAGTTTCCTTGCTGGATGATGCCGCGGTGCATGTCGATCATCATCATGGCTCCATCGGGTGAGGTGGTGGCCCAAAGTGGGCGGAAGTTGATGTCGCGGGTGCGCATAAATTCGGTGCCGGGATAGGCGTTACTAAGAATGGTTTTTCCGTCCTTACGGGTGACCTTGGCGCGGCGAACGAGACGTCCGACGGGTTCGGGGATGATGAGGTCTCCCTGAAGATCGGCGGGAAGGCGGTCGCCACGGTAAATTCCCTGGCCGGCGCATCCGGTGAAGTTGTTGAGTCCGCCGCGCTTGTTGACCCGGCGTTTTCCGCCCTGGACGTCGGGGACGTCGGCGATGGGGAAGACTTCACGGAAGCCGGGGGCTTCCTGCCCTCGGAGGTCGAGGGCGCCGTAGGTGATGGGTTGTTGGAAATAGAAGGCGGGCTTTTCGCCACCGGCGGCGGAGTAGTAATTACGTCCGGCATTGTCCATGCCGATTCCCCATTGTCCGCCACCACGGGGGAGCTTTTGAACTTCGAGTTTCCCGTCGGTGAAACGGTAGCGCTTATTCTCGTAGGTGAGGTAAATCCAGTTATCGAGATTCCAGATGAGACCGGAGGGTTGGTGCTCCATGTTGCCGCCGCGCTTGCCGCCTTCATAGATTTTCACTTTTTCGTCGGCCACGCCGTCGTTGTTGGAGTCGCGGTAGGTCCAGAGGTCGAGGGTGTTGGTGATGCCGACCATGATACGGTCATCGAGAGGAAGAACCATGCGGGGGAGAAGCATGTTGTCGATGAAGATAGAGTGCTTGTCGTAAATGCCATCACCATTGGTGTCCTCGTGACGGGAAATCCGGGATTTGGGCTCTTGCTCACCGGTGGCGTTGGCGTCCTGCATATAAGTGAGCATTTCCACGACGTAGAGGGCGCCATTTCCATCCCAGGCCATTGCAACAGGCTCGTTAATGTGCGGGTCGCTGAGGGCGAGTTCGAGACGGTAGCCGTCCTCGAGTTCGATGGATTTGTGGGACTCCTCGATGGAGAGAAATCCTTCTTGGTAGATCTTGTCGCCTGGTTCGGCGAAGAGAGGGAGGGCGGTGAGAAGTGGAATAAGGCGCTTCATGGATAAGGTGGTGAATGAAAGAGACGGGAGATGAGAAGGGGAAGTTTCTTTTTTGTGTGTTTTTTGTCATTTGGTCCCGAAAAAGAGACCTTACGCTTGTGAATTGGAGCATGGGCGGCTAAAACACGGTACGATCACTTAGGAGATTTCTACTCCAGCCTTGCTGTTTCCCGCCTAACCATGCGGAATTTACTGAAACAAATGGAAGAGCCCGAAGAATGATATAGAATCAGGCCGATCGTGACTCGACGGAGCGTTAATTAGGGTGTTGAGTTTTGCTTATGAGACTTTACCGGACTTCGCAGGGCGCCTTGCTGGCAGATGGAGAGGATATTCACGCGGTGGGTGATGATTTGATTTTAAGATTGTTCCAATCCAAAGCCGGAGAGATTGAGGCTCTTCTCGAAGGGGAAAAGGGCATGAAGGTTGATAAGTGTGATCAGGCGGAACTCCTTCCTCCCGTGCCGGATGAAACCGAGGTTTGGGCCTCGGGAGTGACTTATTTGCGGTCGAAGTCGGCGCGGATGGAAGAGTCGGAGGAGGCGGGCGGTGATGTTTTTTATGACTTGGTTTATGATGCCGAGCGCCCTGAGTTGTTTTTCAAGGCGATGGGATACCGGGCGGTGGGATCTGGCGGACTGATTCGGGTGAGGGAAGACTCGACGTGGGATGTGCCGGAGCCGGAGCTGACGCTGGCGATCAATTCGAGCGGCGAGATTTTTGGCTTCGCGATCGGGAACGATGTGAGCTCGCGATCGATTGAGGGAGAGAATCCGCTCTATTTGCCGCAGGCGAAAGTTTACACCGGAAGTTGCGCCATCGGTCCGTATCTGACGATTGGGCGGAAGGCCCTGGCTGACGATGCCGAGATCAAGCTCGAGATCGAACGGGCCGGGGAGCAGGTTTTTTCGGGATCGACTGACCTGACCCAATTGAAGCGGAGTGTCGAGGAGTTGGTTGAGTTTCTATACCGCGAGTTGGATTTCCCCAATGGAGCGATGCTCATGACCGGAACGGGAGTTGTTCCGGGAACCGACTTCACCCTGACTTCGGGGGATGTTGTAAAAATTAAAATTGAGGGTCTCGGAGTCCTCGAAAATACCGTAGCTTAAGACCACATGAGTTTCCAAACCAAGAATCCTGTCACCGGAGAAGTCCTTCCCGGAAGTTTTGTGAAATCGAGCGCCGAGGAGGTCTCCCGCGCTTGCGGAAGTTGTGCCGCCGCCGCGACGACCCTCCGCCGGAAATCGGGCGAAGAACTTGCGGGCTTGCTTGAAACAATCGGAGCTAGTTTGACCGAGGCACGCGATGCGATATTAGAACGGGTTCAAGCCGAGACCGGATATCCCGATGGACGGGTGCAGGGTGAATTTGGCCGCATGGTGGGTGGCTTTGCGGCTTTCGCTGAAGTGGCCCGCGATGCTTCCTGGGTTGAAGCGACCATCGATCATGCTGATCCGGATCGTGCGCCTTTGCCCAAGCCGGACCTTCGTAAAATGCTCATTCCGATTGGTCCGGTGGGCATCTTTGGAGCGAGTAATTTTCCCTTGGCACTTTCGGCCGGTGGATCCGATGTGACCAGCGCGCTGGCTGCCGGGTGTCCGGTGGTGGTAAAGGGACATCCCTCGCATGCTGGAACGTGTGAGTTGATTGGTAAGGCGATTCAAGAGGGCGTTGCGAAGGCTGGTTTTCCTGAAGGCACTTATCAATTGGTGCAGGGTGAAGGGCATGAAGTGGGTGAGGCTATCGTGACGCATCCCGACGTGGCCGCCGTTGGTTTCACGGGTTCCTTACGTGGTGGACGCGCCTTATTTGATCTCGCTTCACAACGAAAGGTTCCCATTCCACTTTACGCAGAAATGGGGAGTGTGAACCCGCAGTTTGTTTTACCCGAATTAGTCGAGGCGAATGGCGAAGGATTCGCCGAGAGTTTCTTTGGAAGCATTACTTTAGGGAATGGACAGTTCTGCACTTGCCCCGGAGTGTTGTTCCTGCCTCCAGGCTCGGATGCTTTGTTGGAAAAACTCGCATCCCTGGTTGCTGATAGCACCGGGCAGCCGGTTTTGAATGAGGGAGTTTGCTCGGCGTTTGAGTCGGGAATGTCCCGCCTGGAATCGCTCGAGGGAGTTCAGGTTCTCGCAAAAGGATCGCTCGAAGGTGCAGTCGTCGGAGCTCCGGCGATGGTGGTGCAAGTTTCCTATGCGGACTATGTCGCTCAGAGGGACGTCCTCTCGGAAGAAGTCTTCGGGCCTTCTGCAGTGGTGGTTATTTGCGATGACGTTACGCAATTCACGGAGGCGGCCCGTGATTTTGAAGGGCAACTCGGAGCGTCCCTGCACGGAACTGAAAGTGAGTTGGCGGAAGCGAAAAATTTGCTGGATGAATTGGAACGCTTCACCGGCCGTGTGGTGGTCAATGCCTTCCCGACTGGATTGGAGGTTTGTCATTCGCTGGTTCACGGAGGTCCTTACCCCGCAACGACCAATTCACATTTCACTTCGGTGGGCCAAAGCGGAATCACTCGCTGGGCACGCGCGATGAGCTATCAAGGAGTGCCCGATGCGCTTCTGCCGCCCATCTTGCAGGAAGCCAACCCGCTTGGCATTGCCCGCCGAGTCGACGGAGTTTTTACGCCATGAGTGAGATTCTCGAATCGGGCGAAGAGAGGATCGAAGAAGTCGTGACCCGTTCGAAAGGAGCGGACGGCGAACTTCCGATCTCGGGCGATGATTTAACGAAAGGAAACAGCGGAGATCTCTTCGGCTGGATGCAGAATGTCGGCATGGGCTGGAAAGCCGCGGGTTGGGGGAAAAGGGAAATTTTGATCCTCTCGACCCAAGGTGGCATCCGTCAGCCAGACGGAACACCGACGGCACTCGGTTATCATTCGGGTCATTGGGAGGTGGGCTTGCTCATGGAAGCGGTGGCGCAGGAAGTGGCGAGATTGAATGGTGTTCCTTTTGCGGGATTTTGTAGTGATCCGTGCGACGGACGCACGCAGGGAACGAGGGGGATGATGGATTCCCTCCCGTTTCGAAACGATGCTGCGATGGTGTTGCGGAGATTGATTCGTTCTTTGCCGACTGCGAAAGGGGTTGTGGGCGTGGCGACATGTGACAAAGGATTACCTGCAATGATGATGGCCTTGGCAGGTTGTGGACATCTGCCCGGGGTTTTGGTGCCAGGTGGGGTAAGCTTACTGAGTGAGGAGACCGAGGACCTCGGGAAAGTGCAGTCCCTGGGCGCGCGCTATGCCCATGGCGAAGTGAGTTTGGAAGAAGCAGCCGCGACGGCGTGTCGGGCGTGCGCCAGTCCGGGAGGGGGGTGTCAGTTTTTGGGGACGGCGGCGTCGAGTCAGGTGATGGGGGAAGCGCTGGGAATGAGTTTGCCACACAGTGCGCTCAGTCCGAGTGGCTCGCAGATTTGGCGTGATCTCGCGACGCGAAGCGGGCGTGCGGCGATGCATTTGGCGGATCAGGAGATTTCGTTGAATCAAATTCTGACTGAGAAGTCGCTGCACAATGCCATGATCATGCATGCGGCTTTTGGAGGTTCGACGAACTTGATTTTGCATCTTCCCGCGATTGCGCATGCGGCAGGGTTGGCGCGACCGATGGTGTTGGATTGGCAGAAAGTAAATCAACTGGTGCCGAGGATTGTCGATGCTCTACCCAATGGTCCGATGGGCTATGCCACGGTGCAGGTTTTTCTCGCCGGTGGAGTGCCTGAGGCGATGTTGTCCTTGCGCGATGTTTTAAATTTGGACGCGATGACAGTGAGCGGGCAGTTCTTGGGTGAGAATTTGGAATGGTGGGAAAATTCTGAGCGTCGGAAGCGGGTTCGTGAGCGTCTCAATGCTTTGGATGACGTTGATCCCAACGAAGTGATTCGGAGTCGGAAGGATGCGCTCTCCAGTACGGTGACTTTCCCGCAGGGGAATCTCGCGCCAGAAGGCAGTGTCGTGAAGAGCACCGCGATTGATCCGTCGATGATCAATGAAGACGGTTTGTTTTTGCTGGAGGGACAGGCGCGTGTCTTTGGAAGTGAAGCTGAGGCCATTACCGCGGTGAAGTCGCAAGGGGACGATCGGATTCGAGCAGGGGACGTCATGATCCTGGCCGGGATTGGACCGATGGGCGCGGGGATGCCCGAAACTTATCAAGTGACCTCTGCGTTGAAGTATTGCAAGGTTGGCAAGCAGGTGGCCTTGGTTACCGATGGTCGTTTTAGCGGAGTTTCGACAGGGGCTTGTATCGGGCACGTGAGTCCGGAGGCCCTGGCGGGCGGTCCGATTGGGAAACTACGCGATGGAGATCCAGTGAGAGTGAGGATTGATGTCGTTTCTCTCGAGGGTGCAGTCGACTATCTGGGTGACTGGGCGGATTTTCAAAAACGCACACTGAATCCTTTGGTTAAAGTGCATCCCGATCTTCCCGATGACACCCGGCTTTGGGCGGCATTGCAGAATGCCAGCGGGGGAAGTTGGGGGGGGTGTGTTTACGATGCCGATGCGGTGAATCGGGGTTTGTCGTGAGCGAGGAAAAAATGCGCGCGATCATTTTTTGAAATTCTTTGTGCTTTCTCGCTTGTGCCACCCGCCGTGATTAGTTGATTCTTGCGCCACACACATGGAAACAAAAGTTCACCTTCCGGAAACTGAAAAGCCGTCTTCAATTAAAGCGGTTGTCTCTGCCCTTCATGATCAAGGTCTCAGCCCGCAGCATGACAAGAAAGATTGGGGCGATTGGATTAATCTTCCGCCTCATAAAACCGTTATTAGTATCGAGTCGATGCGCGGAATGACGACGTCGGCGACAATCGAGTATGCTGATGGTGAAGACGACGCTCTTGAGATCCCCATCATCACCGCTTTTCGTGAACTGGGATGGTATGGAACGGATGAAGACGGGGAGTACCGTCTTTAGGTTCAGTCTTTTTTGGCTTCCCGGGGTTTTAGATCACCGGAGGTAATCATTAGCCTGTTGCGGAAGGCGGTGACTTCGCCCTGGAAGATTCTGAAGGCCACAATGTCTGGGCGTTTCTTGTTCAAAAAACTTTTGTTCATGTCGCGTGCGAGGCCTTTGAGTCTTTTGATGAGTGCGAGGGCCTCGTCATGGAGGGGCTTCTCTTTGTCTCCGATTCGTCGTTCCAGGGGGTCGAAGCGTTCGCGTATCCGGTCATGTAGTTTTCGAAAGTCGGTGGCTTTGGTTTTTCCGTATTGAAAGCGAAAGTTTGAGAGCGGTTCGAGGCAGCGGTTAAGTTCCCGGGCGAGCATCTTTTCGGAGAAGTGGGGAGGGCGGTTGTTTCCTTGCGCGGCAAGAAAGGAAGCTGAAACGTGGAGATTTGAATGTCCCACCACGGTGGCGAGTCGTTCCTTGACCGATTTGTGGCTCACGAATGTTTGTAATGAGGTGGACTCAAGGGCTTTCTCCCAAATTTCCTGATAGCTCTCCATGGCGGCAGCGAGTTTTGGATCGATCTGGCCATCCTCGTAAAAGAGGGAACGGGTCTCGTCGAAATGGCTTGCGCCGATGACTTCGTAATTTACGAAAAAGTCAGCTTTTTCGAGAACGAGAAGTGATCTCAGGTCGTCGGCAGCTCCCGGTGGCACAATGAGGCGGCTTCCCCTTGGTGGCACAGTCTCGGCGAGTTCGAGAAAGATCGACCACGCCTTGTGGGGGCGGCTGAGAGAGCCATTATCTTCCAGCTTGGCGAAAAGATAGGTGTTTTTTCTGAGTGGTCGACCGGTGAGGGCTGCGTCAACTAGGATCGCGACTGGAGCGGCAAGATTGCTTCCGTTATCAGCGGCATATTGAAGTTTACCGGTATCAATGTTGAGGCTTTTATCTTGGGGGAGAATTTTTTCGGCGCTTTGAAAATAGCGCTCTGCGCTGCTGACAGTGGATCTAGCATCGTAATTGGGTCTGGGGCGGAAAAGGATTCTTCGATTGCCATCCCCATCGCCTCTCTCATCGGTGATGATGAGGCTCACCTTCTGTATGATGCCGTTTTTTCCGATAGGATAAGTGAAGAAGGGCGCAGTCGTCAGGACCGCGTCGGTTTTGAATTGAAGCTCAGGTCCGAGAGGCTTCGTGCTCTCAACCTTATTCTCGAATTTTTCGAGCGGAGCGATCAAGCCTTTCCAACGTGCCTCCTGATCATCAACATCATGACTGGAGACCAGTGGGTGGTCTTTTTGTCGTGCGGAGATGATATCGATGAGGAGTTGACCCAGCAAATAGCCCTCCTCACCAGGTGGGAGTTTAACGAGCCATTCGGCGGTTCGCTGAATGGCTCCCTGTGCTTCGCCAACCTCTCTCCTATTCGCACTCGGACGGCTTTCGTTGTTGCTCAGGCTTTGGATGATCGCACGTGCCTGTGGTTGGGCGGGCGACAAGCGCTGACTGAGAGCCAATGCCCGGGCACGGGTGTGGAGATCTTTGCCGGATCTGGAGAATGGGCCATCTGCGATGAGGGCCAGTTGGTCGGCGAGATTGTTGATCCCATTGACATCGATGGGAATGCGATCCCGTCGGATGAGGGGGTAGGAGTCGTCAGGCACGATGAATTTTGCCGCGCCGAAGGCATTGCCCAAGAAAGCGCAGACGAGAAAACCGATGAAAAGACGCATAATCAGAGGGAAGTCTAGCCCCCCGATCAGCTACTGACAATCTTCTATGGATGTGTCAGCAAAATCCTGAAAAATGGTCCGGAGGTGGGAGGTAGGTTGATCGAGACTTCCTGCAGATCCTCAGCAATAGCAGAGGTCGAAATGTCCTCTTCGTCCGGATTTAGGGTGATGAAGTTGTCCAGGGAGCCTCCCTGGATGGCAAAAGGGATCTCGACCCGGTCGGTGGCAGCCTGAAATTTGAAAACGACGCCGGATGGCGTTTTTACAAGCCGGAGGATGGGGCGGGATCGCTCATCGATAGGATTGGTGCCGGCGAAAAATTCTTCGATATTGGTAGCTCCATCCAGGTCGGGATCACCGTTTTGGGTCTCCAGACCAAGTGGAAAGGTGTAGCCGTCGGCCCATTTTTCGAAGGTCGCCAATGGAGGGGGCTGGGTTACTGAGTTCACCGTTTCGATCATGGTATTGGAGTTTGGGAATTGTTTGTTGTAGAGAATTTCCCAGGGTTCGTGGCTGGCCGAGTTTTGAGAGCCGTTAATGATGACAACACGTCGGCGGTCTCCGACCGGCCACGAGGTGATGGCTTGGCCTCTGAAAAATTCGAAGCCCTCACGGGGATCCATACGCGTGTTCGTGGAGTCCAAACCACCCTTACTATGGTGATTTAGATTGGCGATGCTCATCGTGGTCGAGTCATTCGAGCCTCCACCAACTTCAGTCGAGAGGAGAAGGGAGACGACCTCGATTCCGTTGCTACTGGCTCCTCCATTGTCTACGAAGTGCTTGCTGACGTCCCTGCCAACCTGGCGGGCTACTGATGCGCAAGTTGGTCACCAGGGTGTATAGTAGGTGATGATAACAATTTTGCCTTCGTAGTTTTCGAGTGAGTCGGGCGACAATGCGGCCCCGCTGAAGGTCTCGAAGAGAACATTTTGGCTGGGAGTGTCGACGGGAGGTATTGCGGAAAGCGTTGAGATCAATCCGAGTCCGAAGATGAGTGGTTTTAGCATTGTGTGTGGTTTGTCTTAAAACTCAAAGGTGTAAGCGGTGCGAACCGTGATCCAATCCCGGTCATCGTATAGATTGGTGAAAAATTCGTTATTGGGATCGGTGTCTTTGTAGTTGTTGATGAAGCTCGATATCCCCAATTGGAAGGCGTGGTCACCATGCTCGATGAGTGCGGAGATTCCGATTTCTGCAGTGTTAATTTCAGGAGCTGCTGAATTGAAGCCCGAGGTCTCGATTTCACCTGAATCGGTGTAGAGGCGCCCGTTGAGCTTGAGAGACAAGTGGTCGTTGACTTCGTATGTCAGAGAGAGACCGCCGTAGAGGGAATCAAAGTCTGATTCTTCACGTGACCCACCGAGTTGTGCCCCCAGGGTGATTTCGGTGGTGAGTGCATAGTTCCAGGAGGATTGGAGGTTTAGGCGTGGTTCCCTGTCAGTAATGTCGCTGTAGGAAAACGACGTTTCTGTTTTGAGACTTGGATTGATGGCCTGTTCCCAACGAATTGAGACAATGCGACTTTTTAGAAGGTCATTTGCCGGTGACCCAAAAGTCCATCCCGGGGCAATGGTATCCTCGGAATAAGAGAGATCGATGCTCAGGCTGGTTCCGGTTTGAGGATCCCAGCCCCAGCCATTGGTAATGCTGAAGCCCTCGGGGTCGGGGGCGAAATACCCCGACCCGGGGAAATTGAAGGTCTGGCGGTAGTATTCCGCGATCCAAATCGACCGGTAGTCGCTGAATCCGTCGTAGGAGGTGACCGAAATCGAAGTTTCTATATCGTTATGCAAGGTGTAGCCGATGGAGAGGCTGCCTTGGTGATTTGACTCGTCGAGGCGGTTGTCTGAACCGCCCAGCGGGGCGAAGGGTTCGTATTCCAATCCGTATTCAGTCTGGAAATAGGAAAGAGCGAAGGTCCACTTTTCACGCTTTTGTTGGTAGGAAAATGATCCTCGTTGGACATCGAGATTCGAGGAAAAGAGCCCTTCGTATTCGACGTCGATGTTTTGCAGGCCGGTGAGTAAATGTTCTCGAAAACTAGTATCATCGTCCTCGGCCAGGCTGGAAGAGATTGGGAGAAGTGAGAGAAGGATGGTGTGCGATTTCATACTCTGCGGACAAAAATTAGTGGCATGAGGCGCAGCCCCCTCCGGAAGATATTCCGGTGACCGTGCGTCCTTTCTCGACCTGGGAGGTTAATCCGCATTCCTGAAGGCGGGCTCCGGAATTGCCGAAGCTCATTGCAGGCTTGGAAAGCTGGGCCTGATCGGCAATCGAAACTGATTGACAGGCGGGAACGAGCAAGGGAATCAGTAAAAGAAAATATCGGGCCATTTCGGGTTGAGAGGGCTACTCCATCCTTCTCATTCCCGAAAATACCATGCTCGTGCTCATTTGTGGAGAGGAAAAGGCGTCGCGGGGTGTTGACCAGCGCAGATCAATCAGTAAGGTGCGCCATGGCAAATGCGCTGGATGCAGCAAAAGAGGCTCTCGATTCGATGCTCGGGAAGCTTGGGTTTGAGTATGAAATTGAAGTCGTGGGAGAACCTGAACACGCGACTTTGAATATCGTTTCAGGCCAGCAGGCTCTTCTGATCGGAAAACATGGAGATCGTCTCGATGATATGCAATATCTGGTTAACCGGATTGTGCGTAATTCCCATCCCGATGCCCCGCGGTTTCGCGTGGATTGCGACGGATATCGCCACGAGCAGGAGGAACGGGTCGCTGAGAAGGCCCGCGCGCTCGCCGAGAAGGTGAAGGAAAGCGGCCGGGAACTCTGGATGAATCCGATGAACTCTTATCATCGTCGTCTCGTGCACAATGCTCTGGTGGACGATCCTGAAGTAGAAACAGAGTCGGAAAACAGCGGTGCGAGAAACAAGAAGATCCTCATCCGTTTGAAGTAATCGATTTTCCATGGAGACCCATCGCCTCGTCTTGCCGGAGGACCTGAATCAATTTGGGTATTTATTTGGCGGGCGATTATTGGCGTGGATTGATGAAGCGTGTTGGATCGCAGCGAGTCTTGATTTCCCCGAGGCTCGATTTGTCACAGTGGCGATGAATGAGGTGGTTTTTCGCCACAGTGTCAAGAAAGGCACCATCCTGGCTATCGAATCCCGGTTGAAAAAAGAAGGCGCGACTTCGGTAACTTATTCTGTCATCATCCGCCGCGGACGCGCCAAAAAGGGCGAGGCTTTATTTACGACCCAGGTGACCCTCGTGAATATTGACGAAGAGGGCATAAAGAAAACACTAAGATAATGGAATTAGGGATATTAGGAGCCCCGGAGTTGGCGATCATCGTATTGTTGGGGCTGTTTTCCGGTCCTACGGCATTCGTGAAGTTGATCATGTTCGCGTTATTTGGACTCACAATGCGTTAAAAGAGCATGTTTGAAGTTCGCGAAAAGCCGGATCTCGTTGAGCGCGCGATGTTGGTGGGATTTTGTTTCGACAAATCTGAGGAACCTGAGACCCAGAAGCTTCTCATCGAATTGGAGGAGTTGGTTGATACCCTTGAGATCGGAGTCGTCGGGATGGAACTGGTGCGCATTCGTGACAAGAACAAGCGCTTTATTTGCGGCACGGGCAAGGCGGATGAACTTGTCGAGTTGGCCAAGGCTCGTGACTGCGATTGCATCGTCATCGACAATGAACTCAGCCCGATGCAACAGCGAAATTGGGAATCACTCGCCGATTTGACGATCATTGACCGCGAGGAGGTCATTCTCGATATTTTTGCAAAACGGGCTCGGACAAAGGAAGCCCGGTTACAAGTTGATCTCGCCAGAATGCAATACGCCCTGCCTCGCATGGCTCGGATGTGGGGGCACTTGGACCGCGAAGGTGGAGGTGGTTCCGGAGGTGGTGGAGGCGCCGCCCGAGGAATGGGGGAACAGCAGATTGAAATTGATCGCCGCTTGGCGAGGAAGCGCATCAGCAGTTTGAAGTCACAGCTGGAGGATGTTCGTAAGCAACGGGCAACCCAACGCAAGGAGAGGCAAAAAGCCGATACCGCCACGGCTGCGATCGTGGGCTACACCAATGCCGGGAAGTCGACTTTGCTGAATAAGATTTCCGGCGCAGATGTGATGGAGGCGGACATGCTCTTCGCCACGCTGGATCCGACGACCCGCCGAATCGAATTGGAAGACGGACAGACTCTTCTTCTCAGTGACACCGTGGGATTTGTGAGGAATCTCCCGCATCGCTTGGTGGAGTCTTTTAAAGCGACCCTGGAGGAGGCAATTCTGGCAGACTTTTTGATTCATGTGCTTGATGCCACCTCGGATGAAGTGTTCGCGCATTACGAAACCACCCGTAAGGTTCTCGGGGAACTGGGAGCCGATGAAAAGCGATCGCTGGTAGTTCTCAACAAGATCGACCGGGTGGAGGACGAGGGGTTACTGGCGGACCTAAGAGCCAGATTTCCCGATGCCTTGGAGGCGTCGGCTGTTACGGGCGAAGGATTGGTTGAAGTGGTGGCGAAGTTTGCCGAATTTCTTTCGGATCGGGTTGTTCGCTTAAACTTTCGCATTCCCCAGGATCGCGGGGATATTTCCGGACTGATTCATCGCGAAGGAAAAGTGATTTCTACTGATTACGAGGGAAACGACGTGCTGCTCACTGCCGTGGTGCCCAAGGATCTCGCGGGACGGGTTGCGGAGTTTCAGGTATAAAACCTGTTTGGTTTGACTATCTGGAAAAGTTATCAAGGTAAAAGCATCCTCGCTCGATGCCGACTTGGCGGCTCGAGCGAAAGCGGCGACTCAACGAGCGAGCTGAATATACGTCGCTAAAGAATTAGAAATGCCCGGGAGGAATTTCCGGGCATTTTTTATTCCTCCGACAGCCCCACGATGACCCTTTTCCAATCGGAGCGGAATTGCTCGTCGGTTTCGGCGAGTTGTTCGGCTTGGGATTCGGCCTCGTCAGTGAGGCCGATCTGCCAGGCGTAGGCGATGGCGTGAACCAGACGGGAGCGGTTTTCCTCTGATTCCAATCTTTCTCTCGCAATGGTATGGGCCCTGATAAGGCTTGCTGGGTCGAGGTCACGGTATTCCAAGGTCTTGTCGTTCGCCAAAATGATTCCAAGAACGTTAGCCCCGGTGGGTTTGAGGGCGATCCCTTCTTTGGACTTCACCTCCCAGTTTTCCATCTTCTTGAGGTCATCGATGAAGCCGATGCTTTGCTCGGTGAGAAAATTCCAGGCCCAGAGGCCGTTTTTTGGGGCTTTTTCGGCATTCTCTTCGATAAGAGTGAGCGCTTCATTGAACCGGCTGATGGTGGTTTTCTCGGCGACTTGCTTCAAGGTTACGGACCAATCCAGGATTACTTTTTCGGACGGTCGGGACTCCAGGCCCTTTTTGATTCGGAGAAGGTAGGCCTGTCGTGCACGGATGTTGTAGCGGAGCCTGCTTTTGAAATGCAGTTTTTCCTGAGCGGCATGAAGAGCTCTTACTTGTTCAGTAGCAATTTCCGGTGAGGTGACCGGAGGGAGATCCAGGATTTCGGCGTAGGTCTTGGCATCTTCCAGATAAAGTCCGGCAATGGTCTGGTAGATTTTGAACCATTCAAAATTCTCTTCCAGTGGGAGGGATTGGATCTTCTGCAACCAAGGAACGGCTTCCTTCCACTTTCCCTGTTCCCACATTTTCAGGGTGAGGGCCAGAGTCCCCATGCGATTGATAATGTTTTTGAGGTCCTTGGGGAATTGCTCGATGGAGGGGGGCTCCGGGCGCCGAAGAACCCTGGAAATCTGGAGAAGGGAGCCCTTTACGTCATCACTGTCTTTGGTTGACTTGAGGTAGGGGCCGAGTTTTGTGGCGTGGCTTTTGGCATCCTGGCTCCGGGCGTCGAAGTAGGCTGAGACAGCGGCTTCGAGGGCGGCCCAGGCACGGGTGCTATCGGGGAGTAAGGTGTCAGTCGCGAGTTTGTCGAAGCTGGCTTCGGAGTCGGAGAATTTTTTTTCTTCAACCAATGACCGGGCTTCGTTCAAGGCTTTGACCAGAAGGTCGGTTTTGTCTTGGTCGCCATCGGTAGTGGGCTCCCAACTTTTGATGGCAATGGAAGGCTTTGGCGGGGTTGCCGAAGTATCCTTTTTTTCAGTAGAGTTCCACGGTTGCCAGACAGCGAGAGCACCTCCAATCGCAGCCAGCACAGAGAGGATTCCCAATACAGGCATCAGCTTACCTCTCTTCCGTCTACGTTTGCGGCGATTGTCGCCGTGGACGGGAGCGGTGGCATGTTTTCCAACGTTGCGTCGTGCGTGCTCGAGAGCTTCAATGACTTCGGGATAGCTGGCCCAGCGATCTTTTGGTTTGTAGGCCATCATGCGGTCGACGGCCTCGCTGGTGGCGGGGCTTATCCAGTCGGCGACTTTTGTGAGGCGCGGAATAGTTTGTTTTGCACGACGCAGAACCTTGTTGGATGTGGACGTTGTTTCGAAGGGAGGGCGACCCGCAAGGGCATGATAGAGTGTCGCTCCGAAGGCATAAATATCGCTGCGGAAATCCTCGTCGCCGCGTTCAAGGGCTTCTGGTGGGGTGTAGAAAGGGGTGGCCCAAATTTCTTCGGCCTGTGCGCTGCCACCCTGGGTAATGAGGGCAAGCCCGAAGTCGAGAAGTGTGGCGTGACCGTTTTTATCGACGAGGATATTTCCAGGTTTTACGTCCCGGTGGATCATGCCGGATTGCTGGGCGGCTTGAAGCCCGGTTGCCACTTGCAAGGCGATGTCGATGACTTCTTTTTCGGGAAGGGCACCTCGTTTGGTCATGATCCGATCAAAGCTTTTGCCTTTGAGTAACTCCATGACGAGGTAGAAGCGCCCGTAGGCACGGCCTACGGTGTAAACGTCGATGACGTTGGGGTGGTTGACTGCAGCGGTGAGGCGGGCTTCGTTTTCGAAAGCGGCCACTCTGGTTTCATTGACCGAGTAATCTTCGTTGAGGACTTTGATGGCGACCTCGCGATTGAGAGTATTGTCTTGAGCGACGAAGACGATACTCATGCCGCCGATGGCGTAGCGGCTTTTCAGGGTGTAGCTGCCGAATGTGCTTTTGACTTTGGTTTCGGCTTTGCATTTCGGGCAGACTGCCGTTTCGAGAGGCCCGAAGGTGGAGACGTCGAGGAGTTCGTCACACCCGGAACAGGAGTGAAACTCGGGGATGGCCTCTTCAGACGAGCTCACGCTGGAGTAGATACGGCGTGAAGGCTATCGTCGTTCCAAAATTCCGCTGAGAGGTCCACCACCTTGGCCTTCGATGGGTACGTTCCAAGGCATATCACCATCTGATCCCGGAGGTGGGACAGCTTTGCGCTCGGCGACTTGGTTGGAACCGCCGCAGGAGATGAAAAACAGGGAGGCGAGAGTCAGAAAAGTGAAACGCATAGAGACAAGATAGTTTTTTTTTCGGAAGAAGCAAGTGTGGGCTAGCAGGCTCTGAACTGATGGATCAACTCCTCGAGCGGAAGGGCCCGGAATGCCTGTCGAAAGAAGAAATGATCAGGCTGAGAAGGGAGGAAATGGTGAGTGGCAGGGAGGGCTATTTGGCTGGGAATTGCAGGATCGCTTCCACCATTTGCAAAGTTTCCTCGATGTTGTGTTGTGGGTGGGGTGGCATTGGTTGTTCGCCCCACACACCGACGCCTCCTTTGAGGATTTTTTCGGCGAGCATTTTGGTGGCGTTCGGATCGTTGCGGTATTTTTTAGCAACCTCACGATAAGTTGGTCCAATCGATTTTTGGGTCGTGGTATGGCAGGCGAGGCAAGTGGTGTCGGCGATGAGACGGGATCCGGGGTGTTTTTCGGGAAGACCGACCATTCTGGGGTCATTGGCTGGAACCTCGATAGCCTGGGGTGTTTTGGAGTAGGTGATTCGCTTGAGGGCGCCATCGGTGCCGTCGTACCAAGCCGAGCCGTATTCGAGGAGGTAGATTTCGCCCTCTGGGCCCATTTCCATGTCGCCCGGATGGACGAAGCGGAATTTGGAGAGCCAAGGTTGGTTGGAAACGATGTCGCCATTTTTGTCGAGTTTGATGACGCGCATCCAGGTGCTGGTCCAGTCATAGACGATGAGGCTGGAGTCAAATTCCGCGGGGAGAGCATTGGGGAACCCCGCGTAGTCGGCATGGTAGTAGACCGGTCCCGCACAGGCGGAGGCGCGTGGGTAGAACCAGAAGGCGGGTTGCGCCGGAGGAAGTTCCCTGAGTCCGGTGTTGCGGGGTGCGTCGTTGATGGGGTTGGCGGGATCGAATCTCTGGCCGAGTTTTTTGGTGACGAAGTCGTAGTCGGTGTAGGGCTTGTTGTCAGCGGAGAAGTAAGGCCAGCCATAGTTGCCGGGTTTGCGGGCCTGGTTGATTTCATCGTAGCCGCGGGGGCCACGCTGGTCTGATTTTCCGGCATCCGGTCCGACCATACCCCAGTAGAGAAAGCTATTTTTTTGATCTACCGAGATGCGGTAGGGATTGCGGCATCCCATAACGTAGATTTCTGGTCGGGTTTTCGAAGTGCCAACCGGGAAGAGGTTTCCGACGGGGATGGTGTAGCTGCCATCGGGAGTCGGTTTGATGCGGAGGATTTTTCCGCGGAGGTCGTTGGTGTTTCCGGCAGAGCGCTGCGCATCATAGCACTTACGGCTTTCGCCTTCATCGATCGGTGCTGAGCCGTTGGATTTAAAAGGGCAGGTGTTATCGCCGGTGGAGAGGAAGAGATTTCCGTTTGGTCCGAAGGTCAGCGAGCCGCCTTCATGGCAGGTGCCATTTTCGCGATCGTGTGGAATTTCGAGGATGCTTTTTTCATCGACGAGTTTGTCGCCTGAGAAAGTGAATCGGGCGAGGCGATGCTTGGATTCGTTTTTGAGAGAATAGTAGAGGTAGAGCCAATTGTTTTGCGAGAATTTTGGGTCGAGGGTGATTCCAAGTAATCCGCATTCGCGGGCGTGTTCTTTTTTTCGTAGGGCGACTTCGAGGGTGGCGATGGTTTTGACTTTTCCGGATTTGGTTTCGACCAATTTCACTGCGCCGGTTCTTTCGATGACGAAGACATTTCCATCAGACGTGACGGCGATTTCCATAGCGTCTACGAATCCGTTAGCTACGGGATGGACTCGGAAATGTTCGTCCGGTGGGAGGGTGTTTTCGGCAAGAAGCAGGAATGGAGTGGCTAGGAGAGCAAAGAGCAATCGAGTCATGAGTGGAGAATGCTGGGAGGGGCGCGGCGTGGCAAGTTTCAAGGTGGCTGGGCTTCAAAGAAGACTCGCGGAGGCTGGGATTCCATGTAGTTTTCGGCTATGAAATCGGTGGTTGCGATAGGAATCTCGTATTGGTTAGTCGGGATGTCCTTGGCCGGAATCTTGAAAGAAGAAGAGGTGTTGGGGCTCTCGGGATTTCAGCATACGGGAAGTCTTGCAGAGATTATCAGCCTTTCTGATGGGAAACACGTTCTGAGTTCCTCGCGGGATGGTTATGCTGCGCTCTGGGAGATTGGGACAGGGAAGCTGGTCAGGAGGTTTGAGAAAGCAGGGAGTGGTTCGATGTGGGGAATGAGGGTGCTTCCCGGAGATGAGGAGTTTTTAGTGGGAACAGGGGGAAATATGGTGGTTCGATTTGATTTGGCGACGGGAAAGGAGTTGATGACATACAAGCATTCCGATGACGTCTTGCGAGTTGCCCTTCATCCGGATGGAGAACGTTTCGTGGGTGTGGACGATGACAAGATTGCGATTTTGTGGAATTTGGATGCTGGGAAATTGGATGGCCCGGATGATGGGAAAGAGATTCGTAAATTCGAAGGGCATAAGGGTCGGATTTGTACTGCCATCTTTGTGGAAGACGGAACGCGGTTGATCACGGGGTCCTCCGACAACAAGTTCAAGGTATGGGATGTCGAGACCGGCAAGTGTCTCGAGACGAGTAAGGATTACGACGATATTTTCACGTTGGCTCTCTCCCCAAACGGGAGGCAGTTTGCGATGGCCAGTGATGATAAGCATGTCCGCGTGTTTAATTCTAAAACGCGGAAAGAAATGTGGAAGGTGAAGCTCAAGAAGGAAGGCGAAGTGGTGGTGTGGTCACCCGATGGTCGATTGGTGGCGATTGCGGATGGGGATCAACACCTCCACCTCCTGGACGCCAAAGACGGAAAAGAAGTCAGGAAGATTACCGTTGCCGGTTCCCGTCATACTCCGGTGGTATTTTCCACGGATGGGAAAATATTGATTTCAGGTGGAGATCAACATTTGCATCTGCACGATGTGGAGACAGGTAAGAGGATTATCCCTAGTCTGGGTATCCCCGTTGCTCCGAACGGATTTGATACCGTAGCGGTAGGAGCGAAGGGGCGAAAGGTGTATTCATCTGTTGGTGACGATCTTCATGTTTGGGATTTGGATCAAAAAGAAGAGTTCAAGGTGATCGAGGAAAATCAGACGATCTACAGTCTCGCGGCCTCTCCTGATGGGAAGCTTCTCGGAATCGGGATGGAGAATGGGGAGGTTAAACTGAGAAAGGTTCAAAATGGGGAGATTGAGAGGGAAATTCGAACGGGTTCCCAGGTGAATGTCCTCTCGTTTTCTCCGACGGGTCGCAGTATTATTACTGGTGGAAATAACGGCGTTGCCAGCCAATGGGCCCTGGCAAATGGAGGGAAGATTCAATCTTTCCGGGGGCATTCTAAAAAGATTACCGATATTGCAGTGGCTCCCGGGGGAGAGGTTTTTGCTTCGTCTTCGGATGATGGATCGGTGAGGTTCTGGTCTCTTAAAACCAAGCAGCCGTTGTCGATGTTGATGATTCCGAAAGAGAAACCCGCGTCGATCGCCTTGGTCGGAAGTGCGCGTTCGCTTATTGCCTCGGTTGGTCAGCCAAGCGCTTGGGGTCGGTTTCTCCCAGAAGTGCAGGCGAAGGTGGAGGTGGATGAAGGGCGAATCAACGAGCTTGTCCTTAAGATGGCTGACGATCAGTTTGAGGTGCGTAAGGCTGCGACGGATGAGTTGATCGCGATGGGTGAAGATGTGCTGGATTTTCTGGAGAAGATCAAAGCTGAGGATCCCGAGGTGAAAATACGTATTTCCGGTGTCCGGGATGCGATCATGTGCCCGGAAGGCGATGATGCCATCAAAGTGGTTCACAGTTTCAAGAGTGTCTTCAGGTATGTGACCGGTGATCCATCCGGGCGCTATTGGGCTGGTGTCGTCGGGTCTGGGTCAACAGGTAAGATCGTTTTGGGGGAAGTCGTTGAAGAGGAGTTGAAAGTGATTAAGGAGATTGGTAATTATCGGGCGCCTGAAAAATTGGCTTATAGCGCCGATGGGAAAACCCTTGTGTCGTCGAATGGGGACGGCACGTTGACAGTTTACTCCATTGGAGAGGAAGAGTGATTAACCGGTCTCACGGAGGCCGGAGGAGATTGCGTTGATAGTGAGCTGGAGAGCAAGGAAGTCCCGGTCAAACCGTCCATCTTCCGTTTCCACGGGGCTGTTGTTAGTTCGCCAGCTTTTGAGGAGTGCAATTTGCTGGTCGTGTAGGATTTGCAGCGGGATCTCGCGGAGGGCGAGGGTTTTTTCCATGCGGGGGCGGCGCGCGTTGAAGTCGCGACCGAAGAGGTCATGGGCCAAGCTCCGGGTTTTCTCGTACTCGGTGAGGATTTGTCCCAAAAGACGCTCTGAGAGATCTTTGTCGGGGCAAAGATTAGCGTAGAGTTTCATTGTCTCAGGATTCGCTGAATTCAAGGAGGACTCAATATTGGTGAAGACGTAGCGGAGGAAGTCAAAACGCGGGAGGGCTTCCTTGATCTCCTGATAGGCATCCGGTCCAATTGCTTCGAGTCCCGAGCCGACTCCAAACCAACCGGGAAGATAGAAGCGTGCTTGTGTCCATGAGAAGACCCAGGGGATGGCGCGAAGGTCGGCTAATGAGGCAGCCTTGCCGGTTCGACGGGAGGGGCGTGATCCGAAGACGCCCGTTTCAAGGGCGTCGATGGGGGTGGCAGTGCGGTAGAAGTTGATGAAGCCGTCGGCTTCGAGAAGGGCGCGGTAGGCTTTGTCTGATTCCCGGGCCAGGGCATCGAGGGAGGTTCGGCATTCGTCGACGGGATTTTCCCGGTGTGAGTCGAGACCGACGACACGGGTGACTCCAGCGGTGAGGAGTTCAAGGTGGAAGTGGGCGTTGCCTTCGTGTCCGTATTTTCGGGGAAGGACCTCGCCTTGTTCAGTGACGCGCACTGGGCCGGAGAGAGAGCCTTGGGGAAGTGCGCGCAGGAACCAGCGGGTCGGTCCAGCTCCGCGTCCGATAGTGCCGCCCCGACCGTGGAAAAATTGCGGGACCACTCCGGCTTGGTGGCAGACTTTTGTCATGGATTCCTGGCCCTTAAAAATTCCCCACTGAGAGGCGAAAACGCCGGCGTCTTTGTTTGAATCGGAGTAGCCGACCATGGCTGGTTGCATCCCTGATGGATGCGGCCCCATTATTTTGAGATATTCCTCGAGAATGGCGGAGGCGTTGGCGAGGTCTTCGCCGGTTTCGAAAAGCGGGCTGACGGGAAGTTTGGATCGCCAGAGTCCATTGGACATCCGGGCTGCGAGGCCAGCTTCGCGGGCGAGGACTTGCACGAGGAGGAGGTCGGAGACGCTCCGGGTCATGCTGATGATGAGCTGGCCGAGTCCGTCGGGCCCTTTCTTGCGAAGGTGGGTGGCAAGGAGACGGAGGTATGCCAAGATTCCGTCGGCTTTGTCTCCGGCGACTTCATAACGCGAAAGAAATGGGCGGGGGTTGCTGAGTTCGCTGACGAGGAGTTTGCGGCGTTTTTCCTCGCTCCAGGAAGCAAAGTTTTCTCCGTCGGGGACGCCGATGCTTTGGAAGAGTTGTGCGGCAGCTTCGTCGTGGGCTTCGGAGTTGTTTCGAATGTCGAGAGAAGCAAGGTGGAGACCAAAGATTTTGGCCAGTCGGATGAGCGGGAAGATCCATTCATGTGCGCTACGGGTGGCGTTGATTTCTTCCAGCGTGTTGTGGGCCAGTTGCAGATCGTCGACGTAGGCTTCCTTGTCCGGGTAAAGTCCTTGCCTGAGTTTTTCGGCGAGGAGTCGGAGGTAGGCTTGCCAGGGTTCCTGCCGGTAGCGGTAGGAGATTTGCTCTCCGGGTTCACCGAGAGTTTCTTCTAGTTCGGAAATTGCCTTTGTAAGGCGCGCGGGGACCTTGGTGAATGGTGGAGCGAGGGTGAGCTTTTCGGCGGCCCGAAGTAGGTGGCGGATTTGGAGTGTTACCGCATTTTTGTGAAGTTCGGCGAGGGTGTTTTTGGTGACCTCTGGGGTCACGAAAGGATGTCCGTCACGGTCGCCGCCGATCCAGTTGGCGAAGTAGATTTTAGGATAGGCGTTCTCTTTACGAAGGTTTTCGACATTCCACCCGGCGTCTTCCCAGGCTAATTCCAGAGAGCGGTCGAGACGGATGATGACCTCGGGGAAGATTTCGCTGAGGTAGGGGAGGGCGTTGCGGAGCTCTTCCTGGACGTCAGGGCGCTGAACGAAAATTTCACCGGTATACCAGAGGGTTTGGAATTCCGCGCGCAGTGAATCGGCGATGCGGCGGCCGTGGTGCGGGTCGCGCCGGGCACTCTCGAAGCTGCGGAGTTCTTCGTAGATTGCCTTGTGCCGCTGACGGACAGAAGGACGTTTGGCCTCGGTGGGATGCGCGGTGAGAACGGGATCAACACGCACTTTCCTGAGCGCGGCAATAGCGTCGGCCTCGCTAAGGCCTTCCTCTTTGAAACGGTTGATGACGGCTGGCCAGAGTCCTTTGATGGCGGTGGCTCCGTGTTCGGCCCGACGTGAGCTGCGGAACTGCCAGGCTACGCGTTCTTCGACGATATTGAGCAATTCAAAGCAGATCGAGAGGAGTTGGGCGCCTTCGCGCTCGTGACCGGCGGGGACTGTATCGGGGATGCCTTTTCCATCCTGCCAAGGAATGAGGGCGCGGAGTGCGTCGTCAAGTGGAAGGGACTTGGCGAGGAGTCCGGTTGTTTCGGCGAGGGTTTCCTCGAGTTCACGGAATCCTTCCTGAAAATATTGGTCGTTTTTGATGGCATCGGACATCCGCGGGATGATGATCTCGAAATCGAAACATCGCAAGAGTTGGTCTGATGAAATAGTAGGGGGGAGCCTATCGTATTAGAGACCTGCTATGAAACTGACTACTTTGTTTTTACTTGCCTTGACGGGTCTTGGCTTCGCCGAATCGACCCGTGTTTACATCGGAACCGGTGCCGATGGGATTTACACCACAATGTTGAATCTTGAGACCGGAGAAATGACGGATACCAAGAGGGCTTTTGAACAAAAAGGAACGGGATTTCTCGAGATGAGGCCGGATGGACAGATGCTCTATTCCACCGCGCAGTTTGAAAAAGGTAAGGCGGGGGTCAGGGCTTATCGCATTGATAAGGATGGATCCCTTCATCATGGAGGAATGGGGGCTTATGAGGGGCGGGGGTTGTGCCACGTCAGTCTGGATGCCACCGGGAAGGTTCTTTTGGGGGCGGATTATGGCGGTGGGAAAGTGGCCTCTTTTCTGCTTAATGGAAAGGGCGCCCCGGGGGACGCGGTCACGGTGAATGATCACAAGGGATCCAGTGTGAATTCAAAACGCCAGCAAGGGCCGCATGCGCATTCATTCTACGCCGGGCCGGATAACAAGTTTGGCTACGCTCCCGATCTTGGGATCGATAAAGTGATGATTTACAAGCTCGATTCTGATAAGGGCGCGGTGAAGGAAGTGGGCTTCGCCAAGTCGCCTCCGGGGGCGGGACCTCGTCACATGAAGTTTGGCAGGAACGGCAAGCAGGCTTATGTCCTGAACGAGCTCAAATTGAGTGTCTCGGTTTATAACCGCAACCCCGGGAACGGTGAGTTGAAGATTAAGGAGACAGTGAGTGTCTTCAAGGAAAGTGTGGATGGAAGCGATATGAGCTGTTCGGAAATTCGCATCTCCAAAGACGGGAAATTTGCTTATGCTGCAAATCGCGATCTTACTGACCAAAAGAGAGATTCGGTTTCGGTGTTTCAGATTGGTGAAGGTGGAAAACTGAAGTTGATTCAGACTGAGAACTGCCGCCTGAGCATCCCGCGAAACATTAATTTGGATCCCAGCGGAAAGTGGCTTCTGGTTGCAGGGCAAAAGTCTAATGAGGTGACCTCCTTCAAGGTGGATGCTGAAACCGGTAAGCTATTGTTCTCGGGGCAACGGACGCCTGTTCCCAAGGCGATGTGCATCGAGTTCGCGCGAAACTAGCGAATTGCGGCGGCAATTTCCGCAGAGAGCATATCAACCAGTTTACTTTGGGCGGCTACGAGTGATTCGTAGCCGTCTTTTTCGAGCGGGCAGCGGAGAGTGGAAGTGTGGCTTCTCACGACGGTGCTGCCGGGGAGAGCGTAGATCCGCCAGGATGCTTCCAAAACAGCATCACCCTGATTATCTCCATGGAATTGGTTGAGATCCACCGCAATTTGGTATCGGTTCTTGCTATTGGGATTCGAGGGATAGCTGTGAATGTTTCCGGTCCCGAGGCGGCGACCTAGGTTGGTTCCGAGGACTCGTCCAAAGTTGTCGCTGAGATCGCCCGACCATTCATGGAGGTCGGACATCTCCATTTTATAGGGACTGGACTGGAAAATGAGGTAGGGCCGCTCGACAAGATAGTCAGCCATGTTGACTGGGCCAATACTGAGGCCAATGCCTTGCTTGAGAGGGGCTTTGCCGGCGGGGGAGAGGACGTAGTAGTTTCGTTCGCTGCCGCACGATAAGAGCGCGAAGCAGGCGAGAACGAGGAAAGAGGATTTCTTGAACATGAGAAATTGATCAACGGGTTTTTCGGGAGCGGGGGATCTTGCTGGTGT
The DNA here is from genome assembly GCA_029253285.1 of Akkermansiaceae bacterium. Classification (GTDB taxonomy): domain Bacteria; phylum Verrucomicrobiota; class Verrucomicrobiia; order Verrucomicrobiales; family Akkermansiaceae; genus SW10. Next base: position 44,017 of record JAQWZU010000130.1, read on the forward strand.
TGGGTTCCTTGCCAAAGAGAAGTGAGTTTGGTTTATCGGAAATTTCCGTGGTCATCCTCTTGACCGAGCGGGAGACGTTGCGGAGTTCGTCCATCGTGCGCAGGAGGTCTCCGTAGACCGCGCCATTTTCGGAGAAGGGTTGGATTCCTTTTTTAATTTCGGCAAGCGAGGTGCGGATTTCCGCGGGGAGAGCCTTGGTGTCGGGATCGTTCATGATGGCGTTCAGAGCGGTCATCATTTCCTTGGTCTGCTCCATCGTCAACTTGGTCTCGGCGATGACTTTGTCTGCTCCACCAATGCTGGCCTGTATGTCTTGCATGGTTTTGGATGCTTCCTCGGCGGCCTTGGTGAATTTTGCAAGGAGCGGTTCGATTTCGAGATTGTTGATTTTGTCGATAACGGCCTCGATACGAGCCAGGCCGGTTTCGGTGGTGGGAATGACCACGTAATCGCTGACAATCTTAACATCGTTGGTGGGAAGGTCTGGATAGTAGTCGAGGTCGACATACACTTGTCCGGTGAGGAGGTTGCTTGGTTTGATGCTTGCGCGGAGACCATTTTCGAGAGCTGTCTTCAAGCCATCTTCACCTTCATTCCGGAGCGAAAGTGGAAAATGTTTGGCGAGGAGGTGTTCGTCAAGTTGGATCAGGACGGGAATACTGTTGATTTCAGAGCCAACGACAAGTTGGTAGGAAATGATGTCGACCCGTCCTACCGGAAGTCCCCGGAATTCCACCGGGGTACCTTTTTCGAGGCCTCTAACGGACTGGTCGAGGAGGATAAGGAATTGGGCGGCACTGCGGAAGGCGCTGGTGTTGGCTTCGTCTTCGTCTCCGTGGAGGACAAAATACTCGATGTGTTTAGTCGAAAGTGGTTCGCCCTCGATCACTCCTTCGGGAACTCCAAAATTGATTCTTCCGGCAATGAGTGAGTCCAGAGTAGGGACTTCCAAGTCGACGCCGCCGGAGTCGAGTTTGAGCTCAAATCCGGATTCTCTCCAGAACCGGGTTTCGGTATTGACGAGGGAGGAGTATTTTTTGTCGATAAAGATACCAAATTCGGTGGTGCGGGTGTTGGTATGGAAGGTGCGGCTTTCGACTTTCCCGACTAGATTTCCCATGAAGTAAATGCCGCTGCCAACGTCAACCGATCCGGGGTCCTTGGCGTCGAGGAAAAGTCGTAATCCCGGGACCGAGTTGGGCGTGAGGGGCGGGCTCTCCAGGCCTGCAAAGTGAGATTGTCCTTCCTTGCTTTGTCCGGGATCGAGGTCGATGTAGGAACCACTGAGCAAGGTGCTGAGACCGGAAACGGAAGCGCCGGAAACTCGGGGACGTACGACCCAAAGCTTGGAGTCTTTTCGAATGAGTCCGAGGTGTTGCGGCTTTATGCGCAGACCGACCTCGACGGTGAGGTCCTCGGGATCGAGGTGGATTGACTCGACGATTCCGATACGGACGTTTCGGCAGCGGACTTCGGTTTTGTCGATGATGATTCCTTCGGCGTTTTCGAAGGTTACGGTGATGAGGTCTCCCTTTTGCTCAATGGTGTGATTGACCAGCCAAAGACCCAAAAAGAGCCCTATGATGGGGATGACCCAAACTTTACTAATACGCCGGCTGAGTTTGATTTCCGGTTTGGCGGATTCAGGTAAGTCGTTCATGAGGAGGCTGATTGACGGGCGTTATCCCAGATAACTCTGGGTTCGAAAGAGAGAGCGGCAAGCATTGTCAGAATGACCATCAGTCCAAATGACACCGCAGCGGTTCCCGGCGCGATGGACATGATGTTGCCGAGTTGCACAAGAGCAACCAAAATTGCCACTACGAAAACGTCGACCATGGACCATCGTCCGACCAGTTCAGTGAGCCAGAAGATGCGGTTTGCACGGCGTGGATTGGTTTCAATCCATCCGGCGGAGAGGGCGCAGAGCCAGCCCAGAGCGAGTAATTTGAGAGCGGGGATCATGACGCTGGCGATGAAAATAGTGATGGCGACCGGGTAGGCTTTCATTTGCCAAAAAGTGGCGACTCCTGCGAGAATGGTGCTTTCCTCGGTTCGGCCAAGATTGGTCACAATCATGATGGGCCAGATATTGGCTGGAATGTAGGCGATAATGCTGGCGAGGGAGAGAGCGAGACAGCGCTGCACGCTGTTCTTTTTCCGGGAATGCAGCGGGGTGTGGCAACGGAGGCAAGACGCTTTTTCGAGAGGGTTGATCCGGCCGCAGGTGTGGCAGCTAACTTTATTTTTTTCACGTGCGCTAGCTAACATTCCACGCCTCCTTCCACGGATACGTCGGGGGTCTTTCTCCGTCGGTATGCGACTTCGATGCGATCCCAGAGTTCAAGTTTGTCTATTCCACCCACCGCAGCGGCTAGGCTGAGCATGAGTCCGACCATGGACCAGAAACCGAGGCCGAGGGTGATATCAGCGAGTTTGATCAATTTAAGTAGACTGACAAGGGTTCCGAGAAAGAAGACTTCGACCATGACCCAGGATTGCAATCCTTGCATCAGTTTGGTGACCGGGACCATTCCGGGGAAGGCCCGGCCGCTGAGGAGGGGGAGGCAGAGATAGATCAGGCTGGCGAGTTGGAAAAAGGGGAGAATGAAAATAAAGATGGCAACCGCGACGGAGATGATGGGGCCTCCGGTGAGCCAAAGTCGGATCACCGTTTCACCGGCAGAGGTGGTAAGGTTGTTTCCCTGAGCCTCCATGGTGATGAAGGGCAGGAAGAGCATCCCGAGGAGAAAGAGAACACCAGTCAGGCCGAAGGCAAAGGCTCGTTCCAGGCTTTGTGGTTTGTTGGCGTAGAGGATACTACCGCAAGTGTTGCAGTAAGCGGTTTGTCCTTCTTCGATTAATTCGACATCATGGAGCGAGTCACAAAAGTGGCAGGCCACTTCGTGATGTCGGTCGCGCAGCCGCGGCCAGGTCTGACGGTGAAGAAATTTCAAGGTAGGGTTGGGACGAGCCTAGCGTCGAAATAGCGAGACTGCCAGATCAACATTGCGGTGCTTAATCGCGTTTTTGGCCCCGCAGCATCGCTTCGATGAATGGATCGATGGCTCCATCCATGATATTTTGAATGTTGCCGGTTTCCTCGCCGGTGCGGAGGTCCTTGACCATCTGATAGGGCTGGAAGACGTAGGAACGAATCTGACTGCCCCAACCGATTTCGCCTTTTTCGGAGTAAGTCCGGTCGGCCTCGGCTTTTTGTTTGTCTTCCTCGATCTGGTAAAGCTTGGCCTTCAGGGTCTCCCAGGCCAGCTCTCGGTTGCGAAGTTGGGAGCGTTCCTGGGTCGAGCGAATCACGATCCCGGAGGGAAGGTGCTTCATAATCACTGCAGTTTCGACCTTGTTGACGTTTTGTCCGCCTTTTCCGCCGGAACGGGCCGTGCTGATTTCAACGTCGGATTCGGGAATGTCGATGATGATGCTCTCGTCGATCTCGGGAGTCACATCGAGCGAGGCGAATGAAGTGTGACGTTTCCCGGCGCTGTCGAATGGAGAAATTCGTACGAGACGATGGACGCCCCGTTCGGCTTTGAGATAGCCGTAGGCGTAGTTGCCGTCAATTTTGAGAGAGGCTGAGGAAATACCTGCTTCTTCGCCTTCCTGATAGTCGATGACGTTGACTTTGTAGCCTCGTCCTTCAGCCCACCGAGTATACATGCGGTAGAGCATTCCGGCCCAGTCGCAGGCTTCGGTTCCTCCGGCGCCAGCTTGAATCGTCACGTAGGCATTATTTGAGTCAGTTGCCCCGTCGAGAAGGATGATGAGTTCAAAGGATTCCAGTTCTTTGGTGACGCGATCGAAGGTGGAGCGGGCCTCCTTGGCGGAGTCGAGGTCTTGGAATTCCTTGGCGAGTTCGATACCAGAGCTGAGGTCTGCGAAGTCTTCCTCGAGTTTGAGAAAGGGAAGCAGTTTGGCTTTAAGGCGATTGGTATCGGCGAGAATGGAGCGGGCTTTCTCCTGGTTGTTCCAGAATTCCGGGTTGGCTGCTTGACTTTCAAGGTCCGCGACTTGCTGGGTCAGGGTGGGGATGTCAAAGGTACCTCCTGAGTTCTAACAACCGGCTCTCAAGAGAACTGGTGTCGACCGCCAGGAGGTCAGCGATGGATTCGTTTGCCATGTGGGACTGAGGGGTAGGGAAGGGGGCGATTCTGGTCAATGGTATTGTGTTTTTTGATTCGCCATAAGAAGGGAGCCACGACATCGTTTGCCTTGTGGAAAGTGCCCGAGGAACGATCATTCGACTGACTAAGCTGAGCGATACCAGCTTGATCATACTCTGGATGAGTGAGGAAGAGGGCTTGCTTAAGACTGTGGCCAAAGGGGCGCGTCGACCGAAGAGCGCTTTTGCGGGACGCCTGGATCTATTTGTTGATGCTGGATTTCAGTGGAGCCGGAGTCGTTCGAGTGACTTGCATGGCTTGCGGGAGGTGGCTGTGACGGACTACCGGGAGCCGCTTCGTGGAAATTATCGCGATTCAGTGGTGGCAGCTTATTTCGGGCAGCTGTTGGAAATGGTTCTTGAGCTGAATCATGCCGAACCGGAAATCTTTGCCCTGCTTCAGCGAGGGCTGGCCTATTTGACAGAGGAGGGGGGGAGTCGGAAAGCAGTGCTGCATTTTGAAAAGGAGGTGGCGAGATTACTGGGTTTGGGAGATGGGGCACAGCGGGGAATTCTCAATGCCTACGGGAAACTTCCCGCCAGCCGGGAGCACTGCCTTGATCTTTTCACATAGTTATGTCAGAAATGACGCTTTCAAACCATAGGTCATCTTAGGTCGGATTTAACGTTGGCGGCTCTGGAAGAGGTATTAGTGGGTCCTGTTACCAAGGGGAGCTTTGGGGAGATCCAAGGTTTTTCCGGTTAGGTGATTGCGGAGACCTGATCGGACGACGGCACAAGAAGGATTACCGGAGTTAAGGTGGCCCGGGCGCTTTTTGCGTTGGATACCCGTTTCGCTGCACATCAGGTTGAGTGCTACGTGCTGGTTGGCCAGAACCCGCCGGTGAGCCATTTGTGAATGACCTGGTCGTTTCCGGTGATGTTTCCGGTGACGCGGTATTTGGAACGGCGAAGGACATCGGCGTTTTCGCGATCTTCATCAACGACCTGTTTGGGACTTGCTCCTGATGAGTGGATGAAGCGGATCTCGCCATCTTCGGGGACTACTAGAAAAGCGACATGGCGGTCGAGGCCGACAATGCGCACGCCGGGGCCGCGGGATTTTACTTGTTCAAGGAAGTCGTCGTAACTCAGCTGGGTGCGAATGTGCATGTCACTTTTGGGGACGAAGGTCTTGATAATATTTTGAGATGCTTGTTGGGCCAGTTGGACTCGTTTTACTTTGAAGCCGACATCCTGCATGATGGTGGAGACGTAGTATCCACAGGCAATTTTCCCACTGCCGGGGGTTTTGGCGGTGCCATTGAAATCCCAGGGAGTTCCGAGCCAACAGCGCATCATTTCGGGGAGGGCACTTTCCAGAGTCTCGCGGGCTTCCCGATGGACGGCGGAAATTTCCCGGGCGGTGCGAGCTTTTTCGTATTGAATGGAAAGCTTACGGCGTTTTTCGCTGAGTTCAGATTTCAGCTTCTGGTATCGCTCCGGGTCGGGGACAAACTCAGCGTATGAGCTTTCGTCTTTTTTGAAGTGTTCGTTGTAAAAGCTGACGAGCTGATCCTGATATTTCCATCCGATCCACGCTCCGCCGATGAGGAATGCGAGGAAGGCCAGCTTGCAGAGACGTTTCATGATCATTCGGTAAGCGAGGCCGAATTGTTACGGGTTTGAAAAAGTTAAGAAAGATCAAAGAAAAATGCTCACTCCGAAGAAGGGTGCCGAGCTTCGCAGTTCCTCGTTTCGATCACCCATGACCTCGTCGATGTGCCTTCCGGTGAGTTGATGCTTTTCTGCCATAGGATTGAGATTATGGCTGAGTGAGGGGGGAAGAGGATGACAAAAGCAAAATGAAATGAGAGAGTTTCGCCATGATCAGACGTTTGATAGCTTTGTGTGTTGTGATCGGGTCGGAAGCGATTGCCGAAATGAAGAAAGTCGCGGATCTGGATTATGTCGGAAATGGCAACCCGAGGCAGATGTTGGATTTGTATTTGCCTAAAAAAATTACTGAGCCGGTTCCCGTGGTAATATGGATTCATGGCGGGGCCTGGCGTCAGGGAAGTAAGAAGAACGCGGGAAGGGTCTTGCGGGTGGCGGAGGGGAAGTATGCCGTAGTTTCGGTTGGGTATCGTTTGACTCAGGAAGCGCAGTGGCCGGCTCAGATTCATGACTGCAAGGCCGCGCTGAGATTTGTGCGTGCGAACGCAAAGAAGTATGGCTTGGATGCTAATAAGATTGCGGTTTGGGGCAGTTCGGCAGGTGGGCATCTGGTGTGTCTTCTGGGGACGACTCAAAATGACGAAGTTCTTGACGGGAAATTGGGTCCACATGTTGGGGCCAAGACGAGCGTGAATTGTGTGGTGAACTTTTTTGGCCCCACCGATTTTGTGAAGATGGATGCGCAAGGGAGTGCGATGAATCACAATGCGGCCAGCTCTCCCGAGGGGCAGCTGCTTGGCGGGGTGGTTTCAGAGTTAACTCAAAAAGCCAAAGAGGCTTCGGCACACTATCATGTTTCAAAAGATGATGCGGCCATTCTCACCGTGCATGGGACGAAGGACCGATTGGTGCCCTACGTGCAGGGGAAAGCTTTTGACGAGGCTCTTGATAGGGCGGGTGTCAGCTCCGTGCTGCTTACCGTTGAGGGAGGAGGACACGGAAATGGGTTCGGTCCCTCGGTCACGGAAGCGGTGAAGACTTTCCTACAAAGACAGATCTCTGGAAAAGAGGGAAAGGGCAAAGATCGCACCGTGAAGGCTGGTCAGTAGTGCTACCAGGCCTTGATGATCTCGTGAATCAAAGCGGGTCCGCGATAAACGAACCCGGTGTAGAGCTGCACCAGTGATGCTCCTGCTTTCTTTTTGGCGAGGGCGTCTTCGGCTGAGAAGATTCCACCCGCTCCGATGATGGGGATGTCCGGTCCGAGCTCTTCGTGGAATTTGGCGATGACGTCGGTGGAATGTTTGGTGAGTGGCGCTCCGGAAAGTCCACCGGCCTCATGTGCGTTTTTGTGTCCCTTTACCGCATCGCGAGCGATGGTGGTATTGGTCGCGATGAGGAAATCGAGTCCGCCATCGCGGAAGACTTTTGAGAGACCGGAGATCTGTTCTTCATCGAGGTCGGGTGCGACTTTGAGCGCGAAGGGGACGTATTTCCCGGTCTCTTTGTAGAGTTTTGATTGAAGATCCTTGAGAGTTTTCAAGAGGAGCCCGGCGGCACCTTCGGACTGTAGGTCTCTCAGGCCGGGAGTGTTGGGCGAAGAGAAGTTTGCGGTGATGTAGTCGGCGAAGGAGTAGGCTTTTTCGAAAGCGATGGCATAGTCGTCGTTGGCCTGCTCGTTAGGCGTCACCTTGTTTTTGCCGATGTTGATGCCGACAATTCCTTTGAAGGCTTTTGACTGCTGGCGATTGATGATGCCTTGCTCGATGCCGGGGTTGTTGAAGCCCATTCGGTTGATGAGAGCTTGGTGCTCGGGAAGACGGAAGAGGCGGGGAGAGGGGTTTCCGTCTTGGGCCACCGGGGTAAGAGTCCCAATTTCGATGTGGCCAAATCCAAGAGTTCCCAGGGCGTCGATGGTGTTGCCTTCCTTGTCGAGACCGGCGGCGAGACCGACGGGGTTTGGGAAGGTGAGCCCGCAGATCGTGACGGGCTTGTGCTTGGGAGTGGTCGCGAGTTTCTCCAAAAGGCATATCCTCTCCATCGTCCGCAGTCCGGCCATGGAGAGATGGTGGGCTTTCTCGGCATCGATTTTGAAGAGAAGGGCGCGGGCGGCAGGGTAGAGCTTGTTGAGCATGGCTTGGTGTGGCTATAAGCGATCTGACGGTTTAGGCAAGTTCACCGGCGATCGAATCGACGAGGAGCGGGCCTTCGCCGGTGAGGCGGAGGTGCGTGTCGGTGAGATCGAGGAGGCCTTGCCGAGTAAGTTGGGCGATGGTGGCTTGATTTTCTTCGGTGAGGAATTCGCGCGGGAGGCCCTCAACCGTTCGGAGCATGAGGGCGAGGCGTTCGAGACGCCAGGCTTCGTCGTCGAGGGATTCGGCGGAGTCCTGGGCGTGGCCGAGGGAGTTGATTCGCTGGAGATAGGCCGAGGTGTCGCAGATGTTTTGGTGGCGTTCGCGATTGAGGGTGGAGACGGCAGAGGGGCCGAGTCCGAGGTAGTCGTTGCCCGTCCAGTAGCCTTGATTGTGGCGGGAGCGGTAGCCGGGGAGAGCGTAGTTGGATGTTTCGTAGTGTTCGAATCCGGCGCCGACGAGCATTTCGTCGGAGAGAGAAAACATCTTGGCGTTGAGTTCGGGGTCGTCGATGAAGTCGCCCTTTTTAAATTGCTCGAAGAAGGCGGTGTCTTCTTCGTAGGTGAGATTGTAGGCGGAGATGTGGTCGGGTTGAAGGGCGAGAGCCTGGGTGAGGGTGTCCTCCCAATCGACGAGGGTTTGTCCGGGAACGGAGAAGATAAGGTCGATGTTGACTTCGAGTGAGCTGGCTTCACGGAGGAGATGAACCGATTGGATGGCCTGCATTGGAGTGTGTTCGCGGCCGAGGGTTTCGAGGTGTTTTCCAAGGAAGGATTGGATGCCGAGAGAGACGCGGGTGACGCCGAGCTCTTCGTAAAGAGCGGCGGTACGTTCGGTAAATGTGGCCGGATTGGCCTCAAGGGTGATTTCTTCGATTTGGGAAAAGTCAAAGTTCGCGTGGAGGCCTCCGAAGAGAGTTCGTAGGTGAGTCGGCGAGAGCATGGAGGGAGTGCCTCCACCGAAGTAGATTGTTTTGAGGGGAGCGAGGTTCTTTTGGGCGAAGAACTGGGCTTCCGTGATGAGAGCTTGAACGAACGCGCCGAGGTCGGTCTTGCCCGGAGTATGCTTGTAGAACGAGCAGTAGGGGCAGATGCGGTGGCAGAAGGGAATGTGGAGATATAAATGCACAGGCTTGTCGGCGGGCCGATTTTGGGGGAAGACTTGCTTGTGGCAATGCAATCCGGTCTCGCAACGAAGGTTTTGAAGGATGTTTCGCGTTCTTTCTACCTGAGTCTTCGTTTTTTGCCGCCGGGATTTCGAGCTCCGGCGAGTTTGGGCTATTTGTTGGCGAGGCTCAGCGATACCATTGCGGATGCGGGTGGGGCTTCGCCGGAGGATCGGAAAAGTTTGCTGGCCGAGTTTAGGGATTCGATGGAGTCAGGGAAGCGGGATTGGCTGGGGGGCTTGGATCGGCTCACCGGGCTGAGCGAGGGCGAAGAGCAATTGGTGGTTCGAGCCAATGAATGCCTCGATGCGATTGTGGAGTTGCCGGAGTGGCAGCAGAATTCGGTGCGGAGGGTGGTGGGGATTATTACCGAAGGGCAGAGTTGGGATTTGGTGCGATTTGAAGGTGAGGGGCTGGTGCGACTGGATGGGGATGAAGAATTACGCCGATATACTTATCAGGTTGCCGGGTGTGTCGGGGAGTTTTGGACGGAGTTGGGACTTGGATGTGATGAGAATTTCGCCTCGGAGTCGGAGGCGCAGATGCTGGAGTGGGGACGCGATTTCGGGAGGAGCTTGCAGCTGATTAATATTCTGCGGGATGTGGCCGAGGACTTGGAGAATGGACGCTGCTATCTCCCCGGAGAAGGGAGGCCTGAGGAAGTGGAATTGATGGTCTTGCGGAAGAAGTGGATTGAAGAAGCCTCAGCAGGGCTCGATTCCGCGGAGAAATACGCGCGGGCCTTGCATGGCAAGCGGATGCGTTTTGCGACGATTCTGCCGGCGATGATCGGGCGAAGAACTTTGGAATTGCTGGAGGGTGCGAATTGGGAGGAATGGCAGGGAAGGTTGAAAGTATCACGGTCTGAGGTCAAAAAGATGATGTTTGGAGCAATGAAGTTTGCGATTTGGGAGTAAAAATCACTTTACCAAAGATCTTTTCCCTGTGCAGGTGTCGGGGCACACTGAACTTCGAAACTGATGGTAGAAACCTGGCAGCAAATCGCACTCGGCATCCTCGTGATCGTCGTGTTCGCAAGCTTTGTCAAAGAATGGCTCTCGCCTGAGGTCGTTGCAATTGGGGCGTTGGTAATTTGTGTGTTGATCGGAGTCTTGCCGATTGCAGTGGCCGCACCTTCTCCGGAATTGACCGGGGATGAATTGGCGGCTGCAATGAAAAAGTTTCAAGCAGATGCCTTGAGGGTCTTTGCTCATCCCGCGCCGATCACGGTGGCTTGCATGTTCGTCATGAGCGAGGCCCTGGAGAGAACCGGGGTCATCGAGACGCTTGGTTATTGGTTTGAAAAGACCGCCGGGACCAGTCCGACAAGGATGTTGGTGGTGATGATTCTCGTGGTAGCCGGCTTGTCGGGCTTCATGAACAACACACCTGTCGTGGTGGTGTTTCTCCCGATCGTTTTGGCGATTTGCCGTCGCAAGGATTGGATGGCGTCCCGGTTTTTGATTCCGCTTTCGTATGCCGCGATTGCAGGCGGGACGATGACGATCATCGGAACCTCGACGAATCTCGTTGCTTCGGGAATCGCGGCCAAGAGGGATCCGGATGTGGTTTTCGAAATGTTCGACGTGACTCCACTGGGGATTGTCTTCGTATTCGTGACCTTTGTCTATTTGGTGCTCTTTGGGAAAAAGGTCCTCCCGGATCGGGCGACCCTGGCCACGCTGATCGATAGTGAGTCTTCGAGGGAGTATATTACCTACGCGATCGTTTCCAAGGGCTCACCGTTGATTGGCCAAAATTTCATCGATAGCTCGATGAAGAAGTTAAAGAAAGCGCGGGTTCTCGACATCATTCGGGATGGGCAGCGACTTAAGAAATCCCTTGATGAGCTTATTTTTAAAGAGGGCGACGAGATTATTCTCAAAGGAAAACTGCAAGGCTTGATGAATCTTGGGGAGGATTCCGGAGTCAGTCTGAAGGCTGAGGAAGATCTGGGGCTTGAGGGGATTCGAACCGAGTCGGCGGTCTTGATGGAAGGCATTATCGGTCCGGATTCCACGATGGCTGGAAAGAGCTTAAAGGAGTTGAACTTCCGTCAGCAGTTTGGGGTGCTCATTGTCGCTGTTCACCGTCGGGGAAGGAATCTTCAGGAGCGCTTCGAAGACGTCAAGCTGGCCTTTGGTGACACCTTGCTAGTTCAGGGCTCGGGACGCCGGATGCAGCAGCTTTTTCAGCTGAAGGATTTCATTAACCTAAGCGAGCCGAAGCAGATAACAGTGAGGCCGAAGAAAGCGCCGTTCGCAATTCTGGCGATCCTGGCCTTCATGATCATTGGAATGCTTGGTGGAGTTGGATTGATTCCGAAAGTGCCCATCGTCTTGATTGCGCTTTCGGCGGCGTTTTTTGTTTTGGTGACTCGTTGTTTGGAGCCCTCGGAGGCTTATGAGGCGATCGATTGGAAGGTTCTCTTTTTGATTTTTGGAATGCTGGGGCTGGGGCAGGCGATGGATTATTCCGGCGTGGCGCAGTTAATGGCGCTCAAAGTGGTTGGGATCATGCAGGGAATGGACCCGCGTTTGATGATTGCCATTGTTTATCTGCTCGCCGCGGTGATGACCGAAATGGTGAGCAACAATGCCGTGGCAGCCTTGCTTACTCCTTTGTCGATGATTGTGGCTTATGAGCTCGGTGTTGATCCCCGACCATTCGTGGCGGCAGTGATGTTTGGTTCTTCTGCAAGTTTCGCCACTCCGATTGGATATCAAACAAATACCTTTGTGTATGGCGCAGGTGGTTACAAGTTTGGGGATTTCTTCCGCGCCGGGTTGCCGCTGGCCTTGGTCTTGTGGGTCGTTGCCAGCTTCCTGATTCCGGTGATTTGGCCCTTGTAATTGAGCTGAGTGGGAAATTCCTCGACCCATAGTTGACCGGGAGGGGCGGGGGCGCTAAGGAATTCCCAGCAATGAAAGATCCCATCACCGTTTCAGTGACCGGAGCCGCCGGACAAATTGGCTACGCTCTTCTCTTCCGTATCGCTTCAGGTTCCATGTTTGGGCCGGATCAGCCGGTAAATCTCCGTTTGATTGAGATCGAGCCTGCGATGGGTGCTCTCGAAGGCACCGTGATGGAGCTCGATGACTGTGCCTTTCCCCTCCTCAACGAAATCGTTCCCACCTGTGATTTGGCCGAGGGATTTCGCGGAACCAGTTGGGCCCTTCTGGTTGGATCAGTGCCACGTGGCCCGGGTATGGAGCGTAATGATCTTCTTGGAATCAACGGAAAGATTTTCACTGGTCAAGGGCAGGCCATCGCGGGCAATGCGGCATCAAACGTTCGCACGCTTGTTGTGGGAAATCCCTGTAACACAAACTGCCTGATCGCGATGAATAACGCTGCCGGAATTCCCAAGGAGCAGTTTTTTGCTATGACTCGTCTCGATGAAAATCGTGCCAAGAGCCAGCTCGCAGCCAAGGCCGGGGTGCATAGCAGCACCGTGAGCAATCTTTGTATCTGGGGGAACCATTCGGCGACCCAGTATCCTGACTTCACCAATGCCAAGATTAACGGACAGCCTGTTCCCGAGGTCATCACCGATCGTGCTTGGCTTGAAGGTGAATTCATCAGCACCGTGCAGCAGCGAGGTGCGGCGATTATCAAGGCGCGTGGAGCAAGCTCAGCGGCTTCGGCTGCGAATGGCGTCGTGGATACCGTGCGTTCGTTGACTACTGAAACTCCTGCGGGAGACTGGACGAGCGTCGCGGTTTGTTCCGATGGATCGTATGGCATTCCTAAAGGCTTGATTGCTTCCATGCCCATCCGCACCGATGGATCGAATTGGGAAGTGGTTCAGGGCGTTGAGCTTGATGAATTTTCCCAGGGTAAGCTCGACGCTTCTGTTGCTGAGCTTTCCGACGAACGTGAGGCTGTTTCAGAGCTCATTCCTTCTTAACTAATTTCATGGCTACACCATTGGTCATTGCCGGGCGGGAGTTTTCTTCCCGTCTCATGCTTGGGACGGGTAAGTTTCCCTCCCACGAACAAATGCGTGACGCTCTGGCTGTCAGTGGGACTGAGATTGTGACTGTAGCTTTGCGGCGGGCCGATCTCAGTGGCCAGAAGGATCCTTTTTCCAATATTCTCGAGTTCATTGATCCCGAGAAGTATTTGCTTTTGCCAAATACCAGCGGGGCGATGAATGCCGAAGAGGCGATTCGTTTGGCGCGATTGGCAGCAGCGGCGGGGTTGCCGAAGTGGGTGAAGTTGGAGATTCACCCGGATCCAACTTATTTGCTACCCGATCCCATTGAAACGCTCAAGGCGGCGGAACAATTGGTGAAGGAGGACTTTACCGTTCTTCCTTATATAAATGCCGATCCAGTCTTGGCAAAACGGCTGCAAGAGGCCGGGGTCGCGACGGTAATGCCATTGGGCGCGCCCATTGGAAGTAACCGTGGAATTTCGACCCGTGATCAGATTCAAATCATTATTGATCAGGCCGAGGTCCCGGTCGTGGTTGATGCAGGGATTGGCGTGCCGAGTCACGCCGCGGAAGCGATGGAATTGGGTGCTGATGCGGTTCTTGTCAATACGGCGATTGCAATTGCCTCGGATCCTTGCCGCATGGGAGAGGCTTTTAAGAAAGCAGTCGAAGCGGGCCGGGAGGCCTACGAATTGGGACTTCCCGAGGTGATGGAATCGGCTTCTGCGACGAGCCCGTTGACGGGTTTTTTAGCTGAGTAAACCAGCTCATCCCTTGGGGTAAGCTGGATTAATTTTAAAAAATTGCTTTCCGATTTTGAGGACGCCGGGGAGGCTGTTGATTTTTTTTGGAGAGAACTCGGATCGCGGCATGGTGAGGATTAGAGAGCCGTCGGTTCCTTGGCTGATTTCTTGCGGTTGATCCGAAGAGACCTGCCCGTCGCTGGAAAAGAAGTAGACCTTTTTTGTCTTGGGAATTGCCGGGGAGGATAACTTCAATTCGATTTGTTGATGACCCCGGACCGAGCTTATCAGCTTGGGATTTGTTTTGGGGATCTCCTTGCTGGCGGTTTTGATAAGCGCAGTGGCGTGAGGATCGGGGATGGGTTTTCGAGTGACGGGAAAAGTGAGTTCGAACGATTGAAAGTTAGGAAAACAGCCCCGCGCACAGCACATCCAGTTGGCATCGACCTTTAGGCTAACGGTTTTTGTTTCGATCTTGGCGGGGGGAGTGAGCGTGACCAGTAAGCTGACGTCTCTTTCGTAACCATGGCAGGGGTATTTCGCCATAAAGGTATTCTCAGGATAAGGCCATCTGATTTCGGAAGCCGTGAAGCCTTGCGGCAGTTTCCATTCGAGGGAAGTGGGAACTCCGACCATTCCTGGGTTTTTCCAGTAGGTGTGAAATCCGGCGTGGTGATGAATGTGGAACCCGATGGTGAGGGGAACACCGGGCGTAATGCTACGGGACTCTGAGATCAGCGCGACATCGAGGCCGGGGCCGTCCAATTGGGCCTCGTAGGCGGAGGTGGTTTGCACAAAAGCCAAAGTGAGAACGAGCAGCGATCGAATCATTTCATTCAAGGTGTTCGCGAATGATTTTGATGGCAAGTCGCTTTACTTGGCCGGAATCAGGAGAGTGGCACCAATTCGGATGTTGGTTCCGCTCAATTTGTTCGCCCTCTGAATGGCCGATACGCTCACTCCGTATTTCCGGGAAAGTCCGTATAATGTATCGCCCTTCGCAACCTTATGACGGCGTGACTTAGGCCTCACCTTGACCGGTTTTGGTTTAACCTTGGGCTTGGGTCGGTATGTCGACTTTGGCTTGGGACGATAGGTCGGCTTCGGTGCCGGACGTGTCTCCTGTTTTGGTTTTTTGTAGACCTGGCGCGTTGGTTTTTCATTTTCAACGACTTTGGGCTCTTTGGTCTTTTTCTTGCTGAACCAGAAGCGATTTCTCTTGGGTGGATTGTCAGCCCAGGCTTCGACGTAATTTCCGTTCTCATCAAAGGGGCCAATGGCGGGGTTGTAGTCGGGAGTTCGTTTCCCCGAACAACTCACCAAAAAGAAACTCAGTGCAAGGGTGGAAAGGAAAGAGAAGGCGTTGTTCGGCATCGCTAAAAACTAAATAGCAAAGAAATCGAGAAGAACAAACATTAGTTAAGAATGCCGAATTATCTAATCTCGGTCCCGATTCCCGATTGGGTGAAAATTTCGAGTAATAGGGTGTGCGGAGTGCGGCCATCGATGAAGTGGACCTTTTCAACTCCGCTCTCGAGGGCTTCCAAAGCAGAAGTGATTTTTGGGATCATCCCTCCGGAGATGGTGCCGTCGTCGATTAGCTTCTGCGCTTCTGCACTGCTGACTGACTCGATGAGAGTGGATTGGTCGGATGGGTCGCGAAGCAGGCCCGGAACGTCGGAGAGGTATACCAATTTGGCTGGTTTGAGGGCGCAGGCAAGGGCTGCTGCGGCCAAATCCGCGTTGATGTTGTGGGGTTCTCCTGTTTCTTCGTGCTTTCCGAGCGGGGAAATGACCGGAACCAACCCAGCACTGATAGCGCCGAGAATGTCTTCGGTGTGGCAGGAGGTGGCCTGGCCGACCCTACCGATATCAACCGGGGCTCCGGAGTTGTCTTTTCCGAAAAGTTGTTTGGCTGTAAACACTGAAAGCCCGTGGATTGAAGCGGCTTTTCCGCCGAATTCGTTGATTGTCTCAACAAGTCCCGCGTTGATGCTCTGATGCAGGGTTTCTTCGACAATCTTGATGGCTTCTGGCGTGGTGATGCGGAATCCCCCGACAAATTTGGCTTCGAGCCCGGCTTCGTTCATCGCTGCGGAGATAGCTTTTCCGCCACCGTGAACGATGACGGGACTAATTCCGGCATTCTCGAGAAAAACGATATCCCTCATGACTTCACGGACTAGCCCGGGGTTGTCCATTGCGGACCCTCCCATTTTGATCAGAAAGGTTTTACCCCGGAATCGTTGCAGATAGGGAAGTGCATCAACCAGAACCTGCGCTTTTTCGGTGGCTGTCGTCATGGCGGAAATATAATGAAGAGAGGCTGTCTTGACCAATGAGAAAGCGGCGTTATCTAAGGTTTCATGAAGCGAGTGGTTGAGCCAGAGTTATTGGACGAACTCTCCGGCAACGACCCGGCGGCCATTCGGAGTCGTCGGGATCTTCGTATGATCAATTGGTTCATGGGAAATGAGGGGTGGATTCATAGGCAAATTGAGGAAGGGGAGTCTATGGTGGAATTGGGTGCAGGGACGGGAGAACTGACGGGCAAGTTGAGCGATACTGGAAAGGTGACGGGATTGGATTTCCAGGGGAAGCCCAGGGGTCTGGAAGTTGATTGGAAGCAGGGTGATCTTTTTGAAACGATGCCCGATTGTCCCGGAGACACCGCTGTGGCAAATTTGATTCTCCATCATTTCGACGATGATCAATTAAGGCGGCTTGGTGGTTTGATTGGCACCCGGAAAAAGTTTGTCGCGGCCGAGCCGTATCGTTCATGTCGATCGCTGTTTCAAGGAAGCCTCCTCTGGCCTGCGATCAACGCGGTGACAAAACATGACATGATGGTGAGTATTCGGGCGGGGTTTCGGAGAGGGGAGCTTTCGGCATTGTTGCAGTTGGGAGAGCGTTGGCAATGGCGGGAGGAGGTGTCGTTTTTCGGCGGAATTCGTGTAGTGGCGTGGCGGGAATGAAGCAGATCGAAATTGTGGGAGGCGGGCTGGCCGGGCTTGCGCTGGGGATTGCCATGCGGAGGAGGGAGGTCCCAGTAATTCTCCGCGAAGCAACCACCTATCCACGACATCGGGTTTGCGGGGAATTTATTAATGGAGTGACCATTGAGACATTGGAGAATCTGGGCATTGCTCACTTGTTTTCCGATGCCTTGAAGCACGGGAAAACGCGATGGTGGGTGGGAGATGAGAAGATTCTGGAAGCGCAGCTATCCAAGCCTGCTCTTGGGATGTCTCGATGGGAAATGGACGAACGCTTGAGGCAGGAATTTGAGCGATCGGGAGGTGAGTTAATCGTTAACGACCGCGTTGACCGGGAGGCCATGGAAGGACGGGTTTGGACAGCTGGCAGAAAGTTGGAAAAGGGCACGCCTTGGTTGGGATTGAAGGCTCATTTTGACGGCGTTCCCCTCGATGGGTATTTGGAGATGCATCTAGGAAATGGAGGGTATGTTGGACTGACTCCGATAGAAGGGGATGGCTCCAAAATCAACGTTTGTGGTCTTTTTCGAGGGGCGAAGATGGGAAAGGGAAATCCTTTACTCAATGCTCTGGATGAGTGCGGGTTGGAGAAGCTGGTTGATCGACTCCGGGGCGGAGAGATGAATCAAAAATCGCTCACAGGAATTAGTGGGTTTCGATTGGGTAGTCAGTTAGTGGAGCATGAATTGTGCGTGCTCGGAGATGCGGAGAGAATGATTCCTCCCTTTACAGGGAATGGAATGTCGATGGCCTTTGAATCTGCGGAATGCGCACTGGATCCATTGATGATTTATGTGCAGCAGGGCGCAGCCTGGGATACGACCTGTAATAATATTCAGCTCAATCTTGAGGAACGTTTTGGGCGCCGTGTCCAGCTGGCACTGGGCTTGCATCGGATTCTTACAAATCGCATCGGGCGGAAGGGGATTTCCCTCGCGGCGAAGTGTGGAGTGTTGCCCTTTCAGTGGCTCCATCGGAGTCTCTGTTAGACCGCCGCTACTCTCCGGTGAGGAGGTAGTTATGATACATATAGAATTCCTGGAAGAGAAACCTAGCCTTGGCTTCGGTGGATTGGAATCGTGTCGATTTCGTGGCCGAGGCATAGACTTTGACATCGAGGTCGTCCGCCATGCGTCGGGCTCGTTTTAAGTGCCATGGGTCACTTACCAGAAGAGCGTTTTTCCATCCTTCTTTCTGAAGGATTTTTTTGGCTTCGGAAAGGTTTTCGTAAGTTTTGGTTGATTCAGATTCCACACGAATCGCCGATGCCGGCACTCCTTGGGAAAGGCAGTAATCGAAGCTGACTTTGGACTCGGAGAAGTCCGCGCCCTTTCCAAAACCGCCTGTTAAAATCAGGGCGTTGACTCTCTTTGATTTGAAAAGTTCGATGGCGTGGTTGAGTCGTTCTCTGAGAACGGGAGAGGGTTTGTCATGCCATGCGGCGGCCCCCAGGACGATGGCACAGTCGGCAGTTCGGTTCCGGTCGAGATGACCCACGCGATGAATATCCCAAAGCTGCCCGCCAACATAAGCCAGCGACAGGATCAGGATAAGGAAAAGGATGCGGCGACGGCGCATGAAACAAGAGGGTCTGGGGAAATGTAGTCCATGTGTGAAAAAGGAAAAGTGGAAAGCCTTAACCTTTTTGATAAGTGAGGAAAAATTCGCCTTCAGCACCTTCTTCGAGAATCTCCAGACGGTAGAGCCTCGACGCGGGGAGGTAGTCTCCGGGGAGTCCGGTAATACTCGGAGCTTCCTGACCGCCAAAGATCGAGTGGCTGGCTAGGGTGAGATGGATGGTGTCCACCAAATTCAGTTGGAAGAGATTTTTGACCAAGCTTCCTCCTCCTTCACAGAGAAGTGTTTCAATCTGGGTCTCGTGGTCGAGCCAATGCAGCCACTCGGCAAGATCGAGTTGGTGAATAGTGGCGGGAAATGACGAGAGATCAGCGATACTTGAAGTGATAATGTGACGAGGACCTCCCTCGGACTGGAAAAAGGGATGTTGGGGGTCAAGGAGGCCTTTTTCCGTAATAACACAGCGCCAGGGTTGTTCTTGTGGCGGTAGACCGGGGATGGCCATGGTCATTTGGTCGGCTTCTAGGGTGTTCCGGCCCACTAGAATGGCATCGGCCTGCTTTCTGATGTCATGAAGTCGTTCCAAATCCAGTCTGGAAGTGAAGTGGGCGGGTGTCTTGGCGCGGGTGGAAATCTTCCCATCGGCGCTGAGAGCAAAGTTAATCATAATTTTCAGGCCCATCTTTCGAGCCGAATTTGTCTCCAGTCATTTGATTTGCAAGCACCAGTCTCAGGGAAAAGGTTGGTCAGTTCGAAAATTATTCGCTAAACTTTGGTTTCGTTGATGAATTTTTTACGATGGACCACGTCAAAGTCGGTGATGGCACCAATTGGTGCTTCTCCCGATGCAGGTTCGTCGGATCAGGAAATCCCTGATCTTGAACTGATCAAGGCCTGCCAGGGAGGAGATTCCAGGGCTTTCGAGTCATTGGTGACACGCCATCGTGGAAAGGTTTATGCCATGGTTCAGAATATGATTAAAAACGAGGCCGACGCCTGGGATTTGTCCCAGGAAGTCTTTCTCAAAGTTTGGAAAGCGCTGCCGAAATTTGAGGCACGGGCCAAATTTTCGACGTGGCTCTACCGTATCACCCACAATGTGGTCTATGATTGGCTACGCAAACGCAAGATTGATGGAGCCGGAGAACTCGATGACGGGGTTCTCAATCAGTCGGATATTGCGGCTGGAGCGAGAACTTCACCAGCTTATCAGGCGCGCCCTGATGAAGCGCTGCAAAATAGCGAATTGGGATCGAAAATCAATCGAGCCCTCGCCACATTAAATACCGAACACCGCGAAACGATCGTTCTCCGAGAAGTTCAAGGCCTTGATTACAAGGAAATCGCCAAGGTGATGGAATGTTCTCTTGGAACGGTGATGAGTCGCCTTTATTACGCACGTAAAAAACTACAATCCCTACTCAGTGATGAAAAAGGAACAAACTGAAGAACTCTTTGTGAAATGGGTTGATGGACGCCTCAACAATGAGGAACAGAGTCAACTCGATGAACTGTTTGCCGCAGATCCTGAACTCGAGGCCGAATTGACCGGTGCGAAGGAAGTGACCGCTGTCTTGCAAAGCGAAATTCCCAAATCGGTGGAGCCGCCATACCCTGACTTTTTTAACAGTCAGCTGATGCGTAAGGTTGATCTGGAAATTGCAGCCCAGCGTCCTGCGGAAAAAGCGGCGCGATGGTGGGAGTCTTTGCGATGGGCTTGGGCGCCGGTTGGGGCTCTTGCTTTGGTTCTGGCCTTCTTCGCCGGACAGAGAATGTCTCCTCAAGGGAATGGTGGGCTCGCTGATCGTGGGACTGCGGATTCGTCTGAGAAATTAGAGGAGCTACCAAACGTGTATTTTGCGGAGAAATCACTCACAGCCGAAGTTATCGCCGATGCGGATGGCAATGTCTCTGCGATTGTCGTCGAGGGAATTGCGGCCATTAGTGATGATATCGATTTTGCCAGAGCTGACCGCACCACAAGTTTGCCTGCCCGGTATTTGCAGTCTGAAGAACGTCGCCTCCAGTAATTCAATTTATGAAATTCCTCGTGCTCATCTCTATATCAGCTTTGCTGATTGCTGATCTCTTTGCCCAGGATCCTGGGATGGAGCCGATTGGCTCGCTCGGGGTTGAGTTGTTCTACGCCACGAATGATGATGTGAAGCTTGCGGGAGATCAGGCGCAGGAAGTTGCGAAAGACCAAGTGAAGGCTCTCAAGGCAATCAAGGAACTCTCGTTTAGCCATTATCGCCGTCTGGGAGGAGACCGTCCGACGATCCTGCGAGGATATGAAAGCTGGGCCACTCCCTTGAAGCCATCGAAAGAGATTTTGGTAAGTTTTCAGCCGATTAAGCGCGAAGGGCCGGGTAAAATGCAGATGGTTTTGGAGTATTGGCAGTCCAAGCGAAAGGTCTTCAGTACGAATCCGGTTTTGACTAAAGGGAAATCGCTCTATCTTTTGGGGCCGGAATGGCGCAAGGGTCGCTTGATACTTGCTGTCAAAGTTCTAGATCTAAAAGACTGATGAAAAAATATCTTCTCTCACTTCTGTCCATTGGTGCGCTCTCTGCGGAAATGGTGTTCGATACCAAGCTGATCGAATTGAAAGTGGGGGTGGATGAACAGACAGTGACGGCAGAGTTTCCTTTCGAGATCAAAAGAGAGGATGTTGTGATCAAAAATTACGACGCACCTTGTTCCTGCCTGAAAGCGAAAATTTATCCGCTCAACAATGATCGCAGCACCAAGTTGGAATGGAAAGTTGGCGATACCGGCAAGGTCATTGGTAAGTTCAATCTCGGAAATTTTAAAGGAACGGTAGATAAAGCGATTGTTCTTAATTTTCAGGGGAAGCAGGAACCGTCCAAGCTCACGGTGAGGGTGAGTATCCCCGAGTTATTCAAAATTGAGCCACCGACCCAGCAATGGAATTTGGGTGGCGGGCTGAAATCCAAGACGTATAAAATCACCGTCAATCATAGCGAGCCGATTCATATTCTGGAGGATTCGGGAACGAGTGAAAATTTCCCCTACATAATCAAGAGAATAAAAGATGGCTGGGAGTATGAAGTCGTGGTGACGCCAACTCAGGATGAAACTCCGGCGATGGGAATGATTCGCTTTCACACCGATAGTAAATCGAAGCGATTTCAGCGGAGTCAGATTTTTGCGGTGATGCGGACCCCTCGTCCAGCGGCCGCCAAGACCTCGCCGTAACGAAATGAATCGGCTGCTGATTTCAGTTTGCGCCTTGATGACTTTGTCAGGGATTGCGGCGTTGATCACATGGGGTGTAGTGGGATCCCCTGATCGTTCGGTTTCGTGTCTTGAAGAAGATTTAGCGGAGCACCACCTTTGTCTGGAGACGGTTCGGGAATGGCCTTCCGAAACTGTTCTTTGGGTCGATGCCCGGAAGCGTGAGTT
>JAQWZU010000021.1 GCA_029253285.1 Akkermansiaceae bacterium
CACTGCGCTGTCTTGGTAGATGTCGAATCCTACGTTGTAGTCAAAGGCCACAACATTGGTGGCGCCGCCGCTAGGTGCAGAACGATAGGAAAATCCCGGTTCAACACTCGTGTAGAAAATTGAGAGGCGATCTGTTTCGTCCAGCTCCAGGTTGGAGGAGTATTTTTCGGTGACTCCGATTGAGAGGACGAGTCCTTCGGTGTGATTATCCCGTCCTCCCAGGGCGGCTTCTTCGGCGAGAAAGCTTCTACTTCCCTGATTGGCGCTTTCGTCGACGAGGGGCGAAGCATCGTTGATTAAAAGACTGGGAATTTCCGGATCCGGGGCGTTAGGGCCTACCAATTGGGGGGTGGAGGCACCACCAGGGGTGGATAAGAGTAGGTCGCCCTCGGGGAAAGGGGCACCGGGAACGATGGGAATGCCATCGAGAGGGACTTCCACTTCGGGGAGATCGGTGGCTGGCCCATCGGGCGTTACGCTGGGATCTTTGGGGGTGGGAAGCTTGGGTTTGGGAAGCGCCGGGTTTCCGGGAACGGTCTTTTCTGTCGTCTTGGCGTTGGTGCTTTCGGGAGCAGGTTTCTCTTCAGTGGGAGCTTCTTGAGATACAGCAAGCTGGGAAATGAGCATCCAGGCAGGGAGACCAACACAAGCGGGAAGGCGTCGGTAAGTCATCATGCAATGTGGATCCCTTGAGTTGGCCGGAAATCGGTATCGAAGTGTTTAATGTAAGGGATGCCAAAATACGACTAAAATTTTACATTGTTTTTTGATGGGAGTTTTTCATTAAACCTGTTGATTCTAAGAGTTTTGAGTGATCTTAATCCCGATGAAGACTGCCGCAAGCCCCAGGGCGACCGAGAGAATCATTTTAAAAAAAGCGAGATATGTAAGCCCATTTACCCACAAGGAATGAGTGTCTTTGGCGAAAGTTGAAAAAGTTGTGAAACCTCCGAGGAATCCGGTGGCGAGGAGCGGCATGACCCATTGAGGGGTCGTTTTTGAGGTCAAAAATCCGAAAAGGCAGCCGATAAGAAAGCAGCCGAGGACATTACAGGTAAGAATACCGATCGGGAAATTCTTGAGCGAGGTATTTTTGGCAAGCGTTTGAATGCCCGAGGAAAGTCCCCAGCGAGCCACCGAACCGAGGCCTCCGCCGAGGAAGATGAGGAAAACGTGATTCATGGTAGGATCGAGAGAAGGGAGTTAATTTTACCGAAATCTTTCACTCCGGGGCTGATTTCTGCTCCGGAGGCGATGTCGAGGGCGGCGGGTTGGACGCTGGCGAGGGCTTCGGCGGCGTTGTCGGGGTTGAGGCCACCGGCGAGAAGGATGGGAAGTTCCGGATGGCTGGCGATAAATTCACGGGCGATGGACCAGTTGAATGTTTTTCCGGTGCCGCCGTAGTCTTTGCCTGCCGGCGTGTCGATGAGGAGGGCGAAATCTTTGTCCGAGGGAAGATCGTTCGGGAGATTCTTGGCGCTGACTGCTCTGATGACCGGAATGTCTTGGTCGAGAAAGTAGTCGATGTCTTCGCGGGATTCGTCCCCGTGAAGTTGCACCACGTCGATGAGTCCTTCGTTGAAAAGCTCTACGGCGAGAGGTCGGGCATTGTTGACAAAGACACCCACGCGGAGGATTTTTCCTTTCACCTCGAGGGCGAATGTGCGGGCGATTTCGGGAGAGCAGTATCGTTTGGAGGGGGGCCAGAAATTGATTCCGAGCGCATCCACTTTTAGGTCGGCCAAAGCACGGGCATCGTCCAAAGAGGTGACGCCACAGATTTTGAGCGAGGTCTTGGGTGCGAAGAACTCCGGGTGCATGGGCTCTCCATGCCAGAATGCAGGGACTAGGGCGATGAAGAACTATTTGGATTGTCCCCACACGTGGGAATTGTGGACGAGTTCCTCGAAATGCTTCGTGAGTTTTTTGGTGAGCTCGGCGAGCTTTTGGGGGGTGGGAGGAAGAGAGTTCCTTTTTCTCTTTAATGTCACCGGTGATCTTGAAGATCTGATATCGGTCAGGGGGGGTGTCTTTAATTTTATGGGGGTTGTGTTGATCGACGCTTTTAATTCTGGAGAGAGGGAGCTTGGCGAGGACTTTCCAGTCGCCGTCACGCATGGTGACCTGTTGTTGGTTGAGCGCGTTGTAGTAGATCCAGATGAGGAGGGCGAGGATTCTCATCGGACAGGCACGCTAGTAATTCTCCTCCAGCAGGCAATGTCTAGAGAATTTTTTGCGCGTAATTCAGTGTGGGTTTGGTTGTAATCACCTCCGTGATTCGGATTCGGGGAGCGCGGCAACATAATCTTCAGGGGATCGATGTCGATATCCCCCGGGGAAAGTTGGTCGTGATCACCGGAGTGAGCGGGAGTGGAAAGTCGTCGTTGGCTTTCCACACTCTTTATGCCGAAGGGCAGCGTCGTTATGTGGAGTCCTTGTCGGCATATGCCCGGCAATTTTTGGATCAGCTGGAAAAGCCGGAGGTCGATGCCATCGAGGGTCTCAGCCCGGCCATTGCGATCGAGCAACGTTCCGGTTCGGGGAATCCGCGGTCGACGATTGCGACCGTGACCGAGATTCATGACTACTTGCGAATACTCTACGCGGCGATCGGTGTTCCTCACGATCCTGAGACGGGTGAGAAACTTGAGCGGATGACGACGGCCGATATTGTCTCGAGTCTCTGTGAGTCCAAAGAAGGAACGCGGATAATTTTGCTGGCGCCGGTAAGGTCGGAAGGTGACGCCGCGGGGATGATCGCGGATTTGCAGCGGCAGGGATTTGTGCGGGTGCGGATCGGGGGAGAGATCGTGGAATTGGAGGAAGCGGCATCGATTTGGCCGGAAGAAGGTGGGGAGGTGGAGATCGTGGTCGATCGCTTGGTGGTGAAAGAGGGTTTGGAATCCCGTCTGGCTGATAGCGTGGAAATTGCCTTGCGGATTTGCGGGTTGGAGGTGCGCGCACTTTCGCAACAGAGAGGAGATCGTGAGTGGAATGAACATGCCTTTGCGACGAGTTATCGTAATCCCGAAACGGGTTTCGAATTGACCGGGCTGAGCGCGCGTCATTTTTCCTTCAACTCGCATCTCGGCGCTTGCGCTACCTGCCATGGGTTGGGGACCGAATTGTTTTGTGATCCTTTTTTGGTCGTGCCTGACCGGAGTAAATCTTTGGCCCAAGGTGCGGTGACGGTTTGGACAAAGGGTTCGTCAAAAAAGAAGGGCTGGAATCAACTGCATATCGAAGCACTGGCCGCTCATTTTGGAGCGGATCTGAATGAGCGGTTTGACAAGTTGCCGAAGGAGTTTCGCAAAGCTTTATTCTTTGGGTTGGGGAAGAAGAAGATCACCGTGCAGTGGGAGAAAGATGGTCGCGTGGTGCCCTGGCAGAAGGAGTTTGAGGGAGTATGTCGTCAGGTGGAGCGCTTGTTTCGCGATACCGAGAGCGAGGGCGTGAAGCGAAACATGGGGCGCTATATGACTTCGCGGGAGTGTCGGGTGTGTCATGGTAAGCGACTCAAGCCGGAGTATCTCGCGGTGAAGTTATCAAGCGGGGAAGGTGAGTTGGGAATCGATGGCTTTTGCGAACTGCCAATCGCCAAAGCTCGGGTCTGGTTGAGTGCGCTGAAGGTGGAAGATGACCGCAGGGTGGTCATGAAAGGGGTGGTCAATGAGCTTGCCAAACGTCTCTCGTTTTTGGACGAAGTCGGATTGGGATATCTCGGCCTGGACCGGGCGAGCGGAACGCTTTCAGGTGGGGAATTTCAGCGGGTGAGATTGGCGACCCAATTGGGTTCTGGGTTGGCTGGGGTTTTGTATGTCCTCGATGAGCCGAGCATCGGACTACACGCCATGGATAACAATCGCCTGATCGGGGCGTTGTTAAAATTACGTGATGCCGGTAATACCGTCGTTGTGGTCGAGCATGACGAGGCGATGGTGCGGGCCGCGGATCAGGTGATTGAAATCGGTCCGGCGGCTGGTGCGCATGGCGGACAATTGGTGGCGCAGGGAACGCCGGAAGAGATCCAGAAGATTGATTCAGCCACGGGGCGATGGTTGAGCCGGGAGGTAGGCCTGATCAAAGGGGGAAAGCGTCGGGTCGATTTCTTTCTCAAAATCATCGGAGCGACGGAGTACAATTTAAAAGGCGACGAGGTTGCTATTCCTCTCGGGCAGTTGGTCGGAGTGACCGGGCCCAGCGGAAGCGGAAAATCGACGCTCATTAACAAGGTGCTGAAAAGAGCTCTGGCCCGGAATTTTCATCGAGCCAAAGATGTTCCGGGAAAGCACGAGAAGATCGAGGGGATGGAGTATCTCGAAAAGGTGATTTTTGTGGACCAAAGCCCGCTTGGGAAAAGTCCGCGATCCAATCCTGCGACCTACTCTGGAGCCTTCGACCTGGTGCGAGACCTCTTCTCCCAACTTCCGCTGTCCCGTCAGCGTGGATACAAGGCGGGAAGGTTCAGTTTTAATGTCAAAGGAGGGCGTTGTGAAAAATGTCAGGGCGGGGGAGCGATCCGGATCGACATGCATTTTCTCCCCGATGTCTGGGTCAATTGCGAAGCCTGCCGCGGACGGCGATACAATCGGGAGACCCTCGAGATCCGCTATCGAGGAAAAAGCATCGCCGATGTGCTGGAGATGACGGTCGAGGAAGGTCGGGAGTTTTTTGGAGCCGTGCCCAAGTTGAGTGTCATCATGAATGCCATGTTCGATGTGGGATTGGGCTATGTAAGATTAGGGCAGGCCGCCAATACTCTCTCAGGCGGAGAGGCTCAGCGGATCAAGTTGGCTTGCGAACTCTCCAAGGCGGCCAAAGGCCATGCATTGTATTTACTCGATGAGCCGACAACAGGTCTGCATTATCAGGATGTGCAGGTTCTTTTGGAGGTCCTCTTCAGATTGCGGGATGCCGGACACTCCCTGGTGGTGGTGGAGCACAATCTCGATGTGATCGCAGCTTGTGATCATTTGATTGATCTCGGTCCCACGGGAGGGGACGAGGGAGGGCATGTCGTGGCCGCAGGAACGCCCTCCGAGCTCATGAAAATCAAAAAATCTGCCACCGGAAGGGCATTATTGCAGGATCGAGGTTGAGAGCTTGCAAAAGCGGGCTACTTTTTCGCAAAATAATCAGATAAAGTCCTTGAGAGGAAACGCTTTCACATCAACTAGCCCTCAGAACGTGAATCCAGCACCAGCGAACGCACCCCGGCCCTCGCGCTTTCGACCTTGGCTCGAAGAGCACGGCTCGAAGCTGCTCTTGTTTGCCCGACAGCAAACCCGCTCGATTGCTGATGCCGAAGATACCCTGCAAAACGCTCTCGTGAAATTGGCGCGAAAGGTGGAGGAAGGGACCTTTGTGGGGGATCAACAAGCATGGCTCGCGTTTATCTATACCCAGATCCGGCGGGAGGCCATCGACCTGGGTCGTAAGGACGATCGTCGTCGCAAGCGGGAGGAACTCGTTGTGGAAGACAAAAAGACCCTTGGATCGGACATTGATCTGCCCCATTTCGAAAATAACGAGAATATGGACGAAACCCGTCGAATTCTCGAAGTAGGGCTCAAGGGCCTGCCCAAGAAATTTTCCGAAGTCATCCATCTGAAACTTTGGGGAGAGCGGACCTTTGCCGAGATTGGCGAGGCTCTCGACATTTCCCTAAATACCGCCGCCTCGCGCTACCGATATGGAATCGAGGCATTGAGAAAACAACTCGCCACCGCACGCTTAAATGGAGATCTCTAGCCCAACCCTCAACTGTCATGGACGCTGAACTGAACAAACTCGAAGAAGAATTGAAGAAGCTTTCCCCGCTGGGAATGCCCGACGATATGATTTCGCGTCTGGATAGCGCGATGGCACGTTGGCATGAACATGTTCCCGTGGAGGAAAAAATTGTTCCTCTAAACCAAGAGCCGGCGGAATCGACCGGCAATTGGTTGGGGTGGCGCTCGGTGGCCGCCGTGGCCGTGATGGGTGCCGGAGTTGCTTTCATCTCGGGTGGGGGTAACCCTCCTGAAAATCCTTCCGTGGCCTCTTCCATGAG
>JAQWZU010000051.1 GCA_029253285.1 Akkermansiaceae bacterium
GAACTTGAAAGCCGCATCGCCGCCGCCGACCTTGTCGTCACTGGCGAAGGATCTCTCGATGCTCAATCTCTCTCCGGAAAAGGCCCGGTCGGAGTTGCCAAAATGGCGCGAGACCTTGAAAAGCCCGTCATCGGACTGGCCGGACACATTTCTCCGGAAGTGTTGGAAAGTAATCTTTTCGCCCAACATGGCTCATTGAGTGATTTCGATCTGCCGTTGGAGGAGTTGATGTCTCGCGCTGCCGAACTCCTCACGGCTAAAGTTCGGGAACTAAGGGACTTGATCCCCCTGATCTAAGCGGCTTAGCTCGCTCCGATGAGTAAAGCAGTTCTCTTATTCTCCGGACAGGGCGCCCAAAAGGTGGGCATGGGCAAAGACCTCGTCGACGCCTACCCCGTCGCACAACAACTCTTCCAGCAAGCCGATGACGTTCTCGGACGTTCCCTGACCTCGATTATGTTCGAAGGACCCGCCGAGGATCTCACCAAAACCGGGAACTGCCAACCCGCCCTCTTTCTCCACGGTCTAACTCTTCTCTCCATTTTAAAAGAAAAAGTCCCGGCCCTCGAACCTGTCGCAGCTGCCGGACTCTCGTTGGGAGAAATGACCGCCCACGCTGCTGCCGGAACATTTGCTTTTGAAGACGGGCTCAAACTCGTTGCCAAGCGCGGTGAATTGATGGACGAAGCCTGCGCCGCGACCTCCGGATCGATGGCTGCCATGATCGGGGGATCCGAAGAAGACGTCCGAAGACTGGCTGCCGAATGTGATGTCGACGTTGCTAATCTAAACTGCCCTGGCCAACTTGTTCTCTCGGGATCCGTTGACGGAATCGAGCAAGCTGTTGCCAAAGCCAAGGAATTCGGTCTCCGGATGGGTAAGAAGCTTCAGGTTGCCGGAGCGTATCATTCCCGCCTCATGGCCAGCGCCCAGGAAAAGCTCGCCGTTGAACTCGCCGCATCCAATATCGGAGCACCGTCCATCCCCGTCATTTCCAATTTTCTCGCCACTCCAGCCGAAGGACCGGACGGCATTCGCGAGTCCCTCACCAAACAAGTGACCGGATCGGTCCGATGGATCGAGTCGATGCAGCTTCTTCGCTCGCAGGGTCACGACCTCTTTATCGAGCTCGGACCGGGCAAGGTTCTCGCCGGCCTGATGTCCCGAATCGACAAGGATGCACGAGTCATCTCCATTGATGATGCGGCCTCATTGGAGGCTGCTGTGGCCGAACTTTAAGAAAGGTGAAAAAAAGTGCGGAAATGGGCAAAATAGATCTTGCCCGTAGCCGCCAGTCACCATAGCGTCCCGCCGTCTTAACCGACTATGCGGAGCGGTAGCTCAGTTGGTTAGAGCGCCGGCCTGTCACGCCGGAGGTCGCGGGTTCGAGTCCCGTCCGCTCCGCCACTCTTTCCCTGATTTGGAAGGATAACTTTTTCGGTTTGCCTAAAATTTTCCCCAGAAAAATTGCGGTGTCACTGTCAGACTTGGCGTGAATGCAGCCGGAGGCGAAAAGAAATTTCGAGGAGCTCTACTGACCGCTCATATTTCTAGGTTCACTATTCCCTTTTGATCTCGATTTTTAAACTTCTAGAAAAAAAGCCGCACACGGTTTCCCGCAGGCGGCTTTTTCTCAGTGAATCCTGATTTCTTGATCTATAATTTGCTATTGGTGGAGAGGCATTCGTTGATCACTTCTTACTTGATCTTCAGGCCTCATGCTTTGACCCGTTTCTCTGAGACCTATTTCGCATCCTCCACGATCCGCTCTGCAAGAGCCTTAAGTTGAGGATTCCTCGCTGCAGAGGAGGTAATGACTTTCAGAGCTCTTTCGACCTCGAGCGATCCCTTGCCCTTTACTTCATCAACCGCCTTGGCTCGCTCAATCGCAGCAAGCCAGGCCTTCTTCACCTCAACAAGATTGTAAAAGAGCGCGGAGGAGGATTGCAGGAGCGGGATCTTCACTGAGTATGGTGAGAGCCGCCGATCAATTTCGAAGTGCCGGCCCGTCATTTCGGCTTTGAATTCGAGAGGAAGCGAAGCCAGAGCCGAGAGTCGATAAAAGCGTCCATCAAGCGGAGCCTCCTTGGCCGCCGTCTCTGCCATCTTGCTGGCCTCCTCTCTCAGGGACAATGCCTCAAACGGAGGAAGCGGATTCTGCAAATCAGTGGTTTGGTGATAAAGGGCAACTCCCTCAGCCAGACGTTCCTCGGACTTCACAAGATGCGGCGCAGTCCATCCGAACCAGGAAGTCCCGAGCAAACGAACTCCGACGGCTACAAGAAATACCGCCAGAACACACGACGGCCAGCGCCAAACCCGATTTGATCCCGACTCCCTTTCTTCAGGATTCTGAGAGAGAACAAAGAGAAAGAGAGCGGCGAGAAAGAGAGATGGTCGATGGGCCGGAACATCAAACAAGCCATGTAGCGGCAGAAGCGCGGCGGCGACCAGACAGCCGAGGCGGAGAGCCCGGTCACGATGCCGCTGCTTTTTGATATTTGCCAAACCCTTCAAAAACAAAAGGCCCACCAAGGCCAGAATGCACGCGGCAGCCGGTATTCCCAATTCAGCGGCAAGCCACAACCAGCTGCTTTCTGGGTGGAGTGCCACCAAATTAGGCTGAACGAGGGTTTCCCGGCGATACTGGGGGTAGACCCAGCGAAATTGCCCCGCCCCCACTCCGGTGAGAGGAGCTGCCGCGATCATTTGAACGGTATCAATCGCAATCGGGGCCCGGAGATCCACCCCCTTCAATCTGACCGCCCTTTCCGAGAGACTGTCTGCGAGAGAATCCGAAACGTTTGTTGGATCATGATCACCTGAAATTTTCTCAACGGTGGTCGTGATCCGGTCCTTCACCCGGAATTCGGAAATGGCGTAAACCCCTCCGACCAGTATGGCGACCAGACCGAGAGCCTTCAATTCCTGGCGACCAAAGTAACGCCTTCCCATGAGGCCAAGCCAAATGATCGCCCCGGAGAGGCAGAGGACGATTCCGGAACGACTGGTATTCCAGCTGAAAACGGCCCAAAGAATCACCCCGCTCGCCATCAGCAGGATTACCGCGGAGAGAGGCCGTTTGCTTCTTAGCGATTGAAACAACGCTCCCAGGCCACACACAAAACCCAGCGAGAGAAGATTGCTGCTGTGGTTCCGGTTAGGAAAAAAACCAAAGCTTGTTTCTCGGCCGACCGGAATTTGCGCATCAAAGATTTTCGAAAGGATAGCGTAGGACGCCACACAAAGAACGAAGGCGACAACGAGGTTTCGAGTAGCTCTCGTCGAAAAGCGCTGCCCGAGGAGCCAGAGACCAGAGAGAAACAAGAGAACGAAGAAGAGGTGGGACTCGAGAGCCTGCTTCCACTGGATGGTCACCAGGTCACCAGTCTCAACGCCCAACTCACTCAACTCCTTGCGCCACTCAGGGACGCCCAAAATATCGACGGGCAGAAAAGGGGCCAAACCAAAAAGAAGAAACCCGCTCGACAAAAGAACAAGCGGTTTTCCAAGCCGGATCACAGGTGGCGCCAACATCATCAGAATCCCCAGCGACAAGGCAATGGAGCCCATTCGAAGATGCCACGGGCCAGCAGCCCCCAGGACACTCAAGAATATCAATGCCAGTAACAAGGCTCCAAGGATTGGGCTTGAAACCTCACGGCGCTGGATCGCAAACAATCTCACCATTGGTAAACTCTACG
>JAQWZU010000074.1 GCA_029253285.1 Akkermansiaceae bacterium
GGTCGATACCCTTGGCACGGTCTTCTTGGGACTCACCGTTTCATGCGCCCGTTGCCACGATCACAAGTTCGACCCGATTTCGCAGAAGGAATACTATCAACTCTTCGCCTACTTCAACACCGTCCCCGAATTTGGAACTGGCCCCAATAATGGCAACAGCCCGCCTTATATCCCTTTCCCAAAAGATTACCCCAACATCGATGAAGCGACCAACAAAGCCCGAACCCCGGAGCCTATCACCTGGCAGAAAAAAGGGCAATACAACGGGGGGGTCAGACGTCCGGTAGGCGGCAAGGAGAATACCGTCATGATCATGCACGAACAGATTACACCTCGCGAAACCTATCTCTTAAATCGAGGCCTCTACAACGATCCTGACAAATCCGAAAAACTTCAACCCTCGATTCCGACCAGCCTGAAGACCAGCCAAGAGAAATTCGAAAAGAACCGTTTAGGTCTCGCCCAATGGCTCACTCATCCCAAACACCCCCTCACCTCCAGAGTTGCCGTTAATCGATACTGGCAGCATTTCTTCGGCGCAGGTCTCGTGCGCACTCCGGAAAACTTTGGTGCGCAAGGCGAAGTCCCCACCCATCCGGAATTACTCGATTGGCTGGCCGTTGAATTCATTGAAAATGGTTGGAACGTGAAAGCGCTCCACAAACTGATCGCGATGAGCACGACCTACCAACAATCATCGCTCACGACCTCCCACCTCTTGGCTCTTGATCCAGAGAACCGCCTTCTGGCCCGGGCACCCCGCTTGCGCCTGACCGCTTTCGCCATCCGGGATCAGGCTTTGTTCGCCAGCAATCTCCTCGTCGAAAAACAATACGGCCCTCCCGCCAAGCCCTACATGCCACCCAAGATCTGGAGCGCAATTTCCAACAACAAATACAAGCGAGACACCGGCGATAACTTGTATCGCCGCAGCCTCTACACATACTGGCGTCGCACTATTCCTCCGCCCACCATGATGACATTCAATGCCGGGGACCGCGAAGTTTGCACCATCCAACAGAGCCGAACCAATACTCCGTTGCAGGCTCTCACCTTGATGAATAACGTCGCCTTCGTCGAAGCAAGCCGCTTTCTCGCAGAACGGATGTTGCGAACGGAGGGAAGTTCGACAGAAAAGATCGCAGCCGGATATCGCGTCGTTTCCGGACGCGCACCCTCGAAAGAAACCACGGAACGACTCGCCCAGGATTACGAGGCCTACCGAAGTGATTTTGCAAACACTCCGGACAAGGCTGCCGCATTGCTCAAAATTGGAGATAAGGCCTACAATCAAGATTTGAACCCAACAGACCTCGCCGCCATGACCATCGTTGCCACAACGATCTTAAACCTCGATGAATCCTTGACCCGTGAATGATCCATTCAACTTAACTCGTCGTTACTTTCTGCAAGGAGGCGGAGCCGGACTTGGCTCTCTCGCGCTTGGTTCTCTTTTGGGATCAGAGCAAGGCCTTCATTCATCGGTCGTTTCGAAACCAAAGGCCAAACGCATCATCTACCTTTTCCAAAGCGGCGGCCCCTCCCAACTCGACCTTTACGACCACAAGCCCGAGCTAAAAAAACGCTTCGGCGAAGAAGTCCCATCCTCGGTCTACCCCAACGAACGAAAGACCAAAATGTCGGCCGGCCAAAGCAGCTTCGCCACCGCACCCAGCATTTTCAACTTTTCCCGACATGGCGAAAGCGGCGCTTGGATGAGTGAAATTCTACCTTACACCGCTAAGATGGCAGACGAACTCTGCATCATGCGCTCTCTTCACACGGAAGCGATCAATCACGACCCCGCCATCACCTTCCTGCAAACGGGCTCCCAACTCGCCGGCCGCCCCAGCATGGGTGCCTGGATGCACTACGGCTTAGGAAGCGACAATAGCGACCTTCCCGCCTTCGTCGCGATGAGCTCCCGAGGCAATGCCAAAACCGGACAACCTCTCTACGATCGCTTGTGGGGGGCGGGTTTTCTCCCGGCCAAGTATCAAGGGATCAAGTTCCGCAACCAGGGCGATCCCGTTCTCGACATTTACGACCCACCCGGCGTCAGCCGTGAGATGCGTCGTCGCATGTTGGACTCCCTAAAGAAACTTAATCACGACCGCTTGGATCATACACAAGACCCGGAGATCGCCGCCCGCATTTCCCAATACGAATTAGCCTACCGCATGCAAACCTCCGTGCCTGGCCTGCTCGACTTTGCCAACGAACCAAAAGGCACCTTCGATCTCTACGGCGAAGACGCCAAAAAAACCGGGACCTACGCTTACAACTGCCTCATGGCCCGCCGACTCGCCGAACGAGGCGTCCGCTACATCCAGCTCTTCCACCAGGGCTGGGATCAGCACAACAATCTCCCCGGCCAAATGCGCAGTCAGGCCCGCGACACCGACCAGGCCACCGCAGGACTCCTCATGGATCTCAAGCAACGAGGCATGCTTGACGACACCCTCGTCATCTGGGGCGGCGAATTTGGACGCACCGTCTATTCACAAGGCAAACTCACCGAGAAAAACTACGGTCGCGATCATCATCCAGGATGCTTCACGATGTGGATGGCCGGAGGCGGAGCCAAACCGGGAATCACCTACGGCCAAACTGACGATTACAGCACCAGCGTCGTCAAAGACCCCGTCCACGTCAACAACCTTCATGCCACCATTCTCAAACTCATGGGCATCGACCACAAGCGCCTCACCCACTTCCACCAAGGCCGCGAATTCCGCCTCACCGATGTCGGAGGCAATCCAATCTCAGACCTAATGGCATAACAAAAAACGACCGTTCTCAATCAAGAGAACGGTCGTTGTGAAATAATTCTCAGCGTGAGAAGATCTTACTCTTCGGCAGCCTCGGCGGCTTCGGCGGCATCATCCTCTTCGATATCATCATCGGCGAGGTTTTCAATATCCACCCACTCGATGTAGGCCATTGGAGCGGAGTCACTGGGACGGGCGCCAAGCTTAGTGATGCGTGCGTAGCCACCGGGACGATCGCCCACGGCTGGAGCCACGACATCAAAAAGGCGCTTCACAGCGTCCTTCTGAGCGAGGAAACGGAAAGCAATACGGCGAGCATGCACGCCGTCTTCCTTCTTGGTAAGAGTCACGAGCTTCTCCACGATAGGACGCAGGGCCTTGGCCTTGGCGACGGTAGTGCGGATACGGCCGTGCTGAATAAGAGCGCAAGCTTGGTTGGCAAGCAACGAGCGGCGGTGGCCGTCCTTACGCTGGAGTTTAAGTGTTTTACGACGGTGTCTCATCGGTGAATTTTCTTTCTAGGGTGTGTGGATTATTGGTCCAAGTTCTGGGCGATCAGGTCGGCAAGACCAACGGGAGCTTCTTCTTCCACACCAAGGCGTGGAGCAGCAGGAGCACCGAGAGCGGCACCAGTGAGGAGTGACGGATCGAGGTTCATTCCGAGACCAAGTCCGAGCTCGGAGAGCTTGTCCTTAATTTCGTTCAGAGACTTCTTACCGAAGTTACGATACTTAAGCATCTCAGCCTCGGTCTTAAGCGCAAGCTGACCAACGGAGGTGATGTTTGCGTTGTTGAGGCAGTTGGCTGCACGAACGGAAAGTTCAATCTCGTTGACGCTCATGTTAAGGAGCTTCTTGAGAGCGGCATTCTCCTCGGACTGCTCGGCTGGTGCTTCTTCGAATCCAACAGCGTCGTCGTCGTAATTAACGAAGACGTCGAGATGGTGACGAAGAATTGCGGAAGCCTGAAGGAGGGCATCATGCGGCTCGATACGACCATCGGTCCAAACATCAAGGATCACCTTGTCGAAGTCAGTCATCTGACCAAGACGAGTAGCTTCCACGGAATACTTCACGCGAGAAACAGGTGAGAAAATCGAGTCAATCGCGATCACGCCGATCGGAGCACCGTCGCGCTTGTTTTCGTCGCCGGTCTTAAACCCCCGGCCAACTTGAACTTCAATATCGCAGTCGAACTTCACCTTCTTGTCGAGAGTACAGATAACCTGCTTCTTGTTCACGACTTCGAACATGTTGTCGCCCTGGATATCTCCGGCGGTAACAACCCCTTCCTTCTCGATATTGAGGGAAAGGACACGTGGCTCTTTGCCGTGAGCAATAAATTTGACCTTCTTGAGATTCAGCACGATGTCGGTGACATCTTCGACAACTCCGGGAAGAGTGGCGAATTCGTGCTGCACACCGGCGATCCGCACGGAGGTGATGGCAGCGCCTTCCAATGAGGAAAGGAGAACGCGGCGGAGAGAGTTTCCGATCGTATGACCGAATCCCTGTTCAAATGGCTCGGCTGTGAAGCGAGCGTATGTGTCGGTAGCGGTGTCCTCGTCTTTGACGAGACGGTTCGGGAGTTCGAAGCGGTTGAGCTTCACAGGGTTGTTTTCATCCTGCTCTTCAGTAGTAGTGGTATCAGTATCTGACATTGTCTTTTTTGGTTGCCGGGTTTCCCTCTCGCGAGTGAACCCACTTATTTATGGTGGATTCAGAGGACCTACGGCGATTTCAACATCTCGCGGGCGCGGAAAGAACCACTACGGGGAGGCAGTTGCAATCCTTTTCTCAGGGATTCTTTGGGAAAACTGGCAGAAATGACCAAAAATAGATGAAATCCCGCCACACTGGACTATCTATTAGCATAATCGATTAGAATGATGAAATCACGCAAGAACCTCACTCGCTTCACCTACGAAACAACCGCTTTCGAGGGATGGCGTCTCTGCTTGAGCCGGGCCGGAACTACCTTCACCAGGTATTTCTCGGATAAACAGTATGGAGGGCCCCGAAAGTCGCTCAATGCGGCCGAAAGCGCCAAGACCGGCCTCATCCAGCTGGTAGACAACTCCCGTCGCGTCAACGGGAAGCTCAGCAAAACAACGGTTTCAAAAGGCACAAAGCTCCTGAAGCTGAGCTAATACAGGAAGTATGGCAAAACGATACACCCGCGTAATCCATTGGTTCCGCAGAGACCTACGCCTTACTGATAACACCGCCCTCCTTGCCGCTTGTGAGGCAGCTGAGGAAGTTGTCCCACTCTATGTTTTGAGTCATTGGACAAAAGAGCACCCATGGACCGGGCCCAAGAGGCAGCTCTTCCTTTGTCAGTGCCTCGAATCGCTCTCAAAAAATATCGGTCACCTCAAAGGAGCACTGGTCATCCGCGAGGGAGAGGCCCTCGCAGAGCTCACGAAGCTTATCAATGAAACCGGAGCCGAGGCAGTCTTCTTGAATCAAGATGTCGATCCCTTCGGAAAGAACATTGAAACCCAATTCGCCGAGAATCTCGACATTCCGGTCCATTCTTACCAAGACAGCAGTCTCCACGGACCCGGTGAGGTGCTCAAGGGCGACGGAACACCCTACCGCGTTTACACCCCATATTCCAAGCGTTGGCTCCCGCTCCCTAAGACGCCTCCAAGAGGGAAGCCGAGAACCTTGAGCAACTCGCTCGCCGTCGATTCGCTCCCCCTCCCAACCCTCGGACACTGGCAATTCGGCGGTGATTCATCGGACTGTCTCGAGGGAGGAGAAAAAGCGGCCAGAGCCCGAATGCGAGAAGCGCTTTCCTCCCGCATTTCAACATACGATTCTTTGAGGGATGTTCCTTCCGCCAGCGGAACGAGTCGACTTTCTCAAGATCTTCGCTGGGGAACAATCTCGATTCGGGAACTTTACCAAAGTGCCCGCTCCTGTGGATCACCGCAATACCTTAAGGAACTGGCGTGGCGGGAATTTTACTTTCAGATTCTCCACCATTTCCCAGAAGTCTTGCATCACGAGTTCAACCCCGACTGGAGGGGCCTGCCTTGGTTTGCTCCCGACGAAAAATTCGAGGCCTTCAAAAAAGGGGAAACCGGTTTCCCTATCATCGACGCCGGCGTCCGTGAACTCCTTGCCACAGGGTTCATGCACAATCGTGTTCGCATGATCGTCGCGATGTTTCTCACCAAAGATCTCCACCTCGACTGGAGACTTGGAGAGCAATTTTTTATGCAGCATCTCATCGATGGTGAAATCGCCTCAAACAACGGAGGCTGGCAATGGAGCGCCGGAACAGGCGCGGACGCCGCGCCCTACTTCCGGATTCAAAACCCATGGTCGCAGACCAAGCGCTTCGATCCCAAAGGAGCCTACATTCGTACTTGGGTTCCCGAACTAATCGATGTCCCGGACAAAACCCTTCAAGCCCCGCCTGAAGATGGGCTCCCAATCGCGAAGGGCTATCCTTCCCCTATTCTGGATCATGCGAAAGAAAGACAAATCACCCTCACGCTCTTTAAGAAGCATCGGGCCGAACGAAGCTAAAGCCCCGAGGCTACTTTCATCTCGGAAAGGGCGCTACTGAGATCTTCAACCGGAATCGCAAAGGCCTCCACCCGGTTCGCAGCTGCGATATTCATTCCGAGAAACCGTCCATCCAGAGTAAACAAGGGGCCACCCACGGAGCGCGCCGACAGCATTGTCTCATGCTGCAGCACCATGGGGAAACTACTCCGGCGTTCGGAGAAATCACCACTCATGGAATCGTTCCGGTTCTGGGGTCCGCCAAAAAGTTTATGGCGGGCCATGAGCTCAACATCCAACTCCAAAACTTCCTCATCCCGTTGAATTTTAAGCTTCACG
This sequence comes from Akkermansiaceae bacterium, assembly GCA_029253285.1. Lineage (GTDB taxonomy): Bacteria > Verrucomicrobiota > Verrucomicrobiia > Verrucomicrobiales > Akkermansiaceae > SW10. The sequence goes on from JAQWZU010000074.1 coordinate 6,629, forward strand.
ATATCACCGGCAGCCTTGGCTTTTAACAACTCAATAAACTCTTTGTCATCACCAACTTCTTTACCATCGAAACCGATGATTAAATCGCCTTTCTCCAATCCGGCTTTCTCCGCACCGGAGTCTTCCGTAATTTTGGTGATGGTGATCCTGTCATCCTCCATCTTGAATCCCACGCCAAGCACGGCGGGACTTCCACCTTTAATTTCCCGTTTGTTGGCGCTGATAATTCCGGGACGCGGACGCCGGGTTTTTCGGTCACTGGCACCATTGGACACCGTCCAGGTTCCTAACTCCACTTCACTATTCCCATCCAACTTGACCGGAATCAATCCCTCCGCCTCAATTTTCACCAGGGCGAGATCCCAAGTTTCATTCTTATTCAAAATAGTAGGCTCCTTGTAGCGCTCGGCTCCAATTCGAATGTAAAACTCTTCCACATCGTCGAGTTCACTCGCCTTGGTCAAAATCAAGCCATCCGAGCTCACAATCGTCCCGTAGACAAAGGGCACTCTTTTCTTCGAATCATAAAAGACCGCACTACTCTCTTGGAGATATTTTTGCACCGGCGAGAGAGTCGCCTGCATCGACTTGTTGGTCTTCCGTTGCTCCGAGGGAAGAGTATTCCCAAGGACAGACGAACAGAGAATGATTGAGGTAATAATAATCTTCATGGTCGATCTCCCAGTTTCAGTTCTTTTTCCTTCGTTTCATCGCCGCCGATCCACTTGATCGAAATTTTCTGACCGGAACCAAGCTGCCCAAGGGTGTTCTTTAATAATTCCTCGGTCGCCTTCTCCCCCTCGACCTCCACGATCAAGTCACCCACCTTGATACCGGCATTCTCCGCCGGTCCCTTCTCCCACAATTCTGTAACGCGCAGACCTTTCTTTTCCAAATCGTCCTCCACCAACATTCCCAGAAAACCACTTCCCGGAACAGGCTTTTTGGCGAATGGACCTTCACCCACGAAGTCACTTTTCTCAAGTTCTTCCCAGTGGGCCTGAAACTCACGAAGCGGTACATGCATACTCTCTTCTTTCGAAGCGCCGACCCGGCTGTGAATCCCAATCACTTTTCCAGTCATATTGAAAAGAGGACCGCCGGAATCTCCGCCGATCAGCATACAATCCGACTGGATGGTGGTCTCGGCTTCCCGCACCAGTCGCCCGATCCTGACATTAATTCCCCGCGCTTTATCGAATCCGCCCGAGTGACCCAACGAAAAAACCCAGTCGCCCAACTTGGTTGCATCAACCTTATCGTATTCTACGAAGGGAAACGGCCCGGAATCGGTAATTTTTAGCATCGCGGCATCTGTCTTGGCGTTTAATCCCAGTGATACTCCCTGATATTCGGTGCCATCCTCCATGACCACCTTGACTTCCTCCCCAACTCCTCCCGTCACGTGAGCCGCAGTTAGCACCAGACCTTCCGGGCTCACAATCACCCCGCTTCCTGATCCTTCTCCAATTTGAAGACAAACCGTGGCCTCCCGGGCCCGGGAGAGGTTGGACTGCATCGCCTTCTGGATCGCTCGAAGATCATCGAGCGATTTAGGGGTCGACAAATCATTAAAATACAACCGATCCGCCGAAGCCTGCATGGAAAGTATTCCGAGGAACACATAGATCGCATTGCGCAATTTCATTTGCCGTAAGTTAAAAGCGCACGCAGCGAATAGCAATGGGCAAAATCCAGTTGTAAAAACAAAAAAGGCCCGACCACCGCTCCGCAAACTCCCCCGAATCTGCGTATATTGAACAGCCGGCCGGGCCTCAGAAACACGGGTTTCGCCTGAATTTCGACGAGAGTCAAAAACAAAAATCAGGAAGGGCTCACCTCTTCACATTCGCTGCAAATAATCCGGATAATTATTCCGCTGAAGCGACGGAGGTTGCGTCCGATTATGGTAGGAAATCACACTGCCTACGCCTGGCGCATGAGGAGCTCCCAACAGAGGACTCCCCTGAGCATCGGGAAAAACAAATGCCCGATTGCGGTCCAGCAAATACCTCAAGAAAACAAGAAGACCGACCGAAAGAGCAAGGCTTACCAGAACAACCACGGCGAGGAACGCTTCCGAATTCTCTCGAAAATCATGCCAGAGAGCGGCCAGACTCCCGAGTTTCTCGTCCTCTTTTTCGCCCATCCCTCTCAAGCCCGCGCCGAGCACTCCATCCTCCTTTAACTTTTTCTCCAACTCTGACAAGCGCCTGACGAGTTGATCCGAAAAAAACTCGAGCTGCGCCAGAGACTCGTCACTCTCCATGGCCTCTTCAATCGAAAGCTTCATGAGATCCCGCATATTTCCCCGGCTGATCTCTTTACTGAGGTCCTCCGAAAAGGCCAATTCAGACCTTTTTGGGTCACCCATAAAATAAAATACTACGGCTGTAGACTCCTTGTCCGCGAAATGATCTAAAACGACTCCCTGCAACGATTCTCCCACTGGAATCTCCTGCTTGGCATCGAAAAGGTAGACGTAGAGATCAAACCCTGAATCATCTGCATGGTCATTTAAAAATTTCTCGCGCTCCTGCTTTTCCTGGTCGGTCAGCAAATCCTGGGGATCGACCAGAAAAGCCTCGGGAGCATGATGGAAATAGCGGCTCAAAAACTCCTCACTGATCTTCAAAGGCCATTCTTCTACAACTGGCTTCCTCTCCGGAATTTCCCTCACCACCGGATCCAACTCAATCGGCTCCTGGTCTCCGGACAACAATCGCTCCAAAGCAATTCCACCAAAAATCGTCGAACCGGGAATCAACTCCCCGGTCTTTAACATTTCCCAATCCTCCGCTTTCCACTGAGGCAACTCAGAAACTTCTTTGGCAGGCTCGGGAGTCGCCTCCTGCCCCATCAAGCAAGAAACCAAACTCAAGATAACAATTGCTCTCAACCCCATCACTCTCTCACCTCCACTTTCTCACGGGGTTCGCTAATCTTATTTCCCATACGCACTCCCTTGAGCGAGGCCTTGGTCCGAGCAACCGGATTTTGACCAATCTCACCCAACACCTTCTCGGGGTTCCTCTTTGCCCTCCGCCAGCCCTTTTTCAATGTTGTCTCCAGCTTTCGAATTGTGAGGTCGATCGCCTGCAAAAACTCACCTTGAATCAAATAAGGATGGGCCGCTGACAGGGCATCGAAGGTGCTCTCGTCATCCAGGTAAGGCAACAAGGAGTATCCGTAGGTGACCCCCGCCGTTTTCGCGGTCACATCAACAACGATTAAGATTCCATTCTCATTCGGGCGGTCGACCTCAACATCGGAAAAAGCGGCCCGGTTGAGCAGCCAAAAACCAAATTGGCGAATACTCGTCATTTCTTCAAAAGCGCCCAAATAAACCGAAACAAACAGCTGCGGAAACCTCTTTTCAAAGCGTTCCATCAACTTGCGCATTGGTTTGCGTTCTTTCATTCGCAAGACCCCTGCCGGGTCACTGAATTTCTGCAGAGATACGTCCTGATCACCAAAAAGCTCGTCCGCATGCTCCACGGTAAACCCACAATGCGGACAGGATGTCGCCGCTAGATGGATTTTTTGCACGCATCGGGGACATCTCATAGGAATAGTTAACGTGCCTTAACTAAACGAAAATCCCTTTCCTACCAAGCAATTTTCGTCCCCAATTCAACCATCTCGAAAGGCACACCTGAAATATTCCCGCGATTTAAGCTAAATAATTCTTGGCAAAGACACCAAATTCGCACAGCTTCCGCGCCCACCACCAAATTATATGGTAGCACTTCGACTCACTCGCCAAGGATCCAAAGACCGGCCCTATTACAAAATCGTTGCTGTAGACAGCCGCAAGCGCCGTGATGGTCGCTATATCGAGCAGCTCGGCACATACAACCCCATGACCGAAGGTGAAAATTACACCCTCGATCTGGAGAAAGCTGACAAATGGCTCGCCGTTGGCGCCAAGCCCTCCTCAACCGTAGGCAGCATCATCAAGAAGGTGCGCAATGCTGGTTAATCACCAGGCGCGCACCATAGTCTTTTCACAAATCCGAGAAGCTCCGGCTTCCCGGGTTTTTTTATGCCCAGATCTTTGCCCCCGCATTTTGACGATCCACTCTCCCCCCATCTGCGGATAGCTTGTCAGATATGGCCCATTCGAGTTCGGATCGAGAACAAATGATCTCCTTGAAAGCTTCCTTACAAATGCGCAGATTCTCATTTAAAGAATGTGCAACGCCTTCAACACGGCCCAAAAAACCGAAAAAATCCCTCTCCCCTTCGGCGGCAATCCACCCGATTCACTCTCCGACGAACCGGAAACCCGACTCATTCGTCGCACCGATTCCACTCCCGTCATTCTTCCAGACGGCACCCTGACCGAAATGCGGTGGGGCTTTCAACGCAAAGGCCTCGGTGTCATCAATAACACCCGTAGCGACAATCTCGAAAGCCCGGTTTGGAAAGAATCCTTCGCCCGACGCCCCTGCCTCATCCCTCTGATCTCCTACTACGAGTGGTCCGGCCCCAAGGGCCACAAACGCACCCACCTCTTCCGCAGCGCCGCCCAACAATGGCTTTACGCCGCTGGCCTCTGGGAACCCAACACCGAACTCGGCGACTGTGTCTCTATGCTCACCACTCACGCCAATGACTTCGTTTCCCCCATTCACCACCGCATGCCCGCCTTCCTCGATCAGGAACGCCAAAACCAATATCTCTCCCAATCACTCTCCACCTTGGAACCCTCCGTCCTTTCTTTAGAAGTCAACGACGCTCCAAATCCACTCCTGAAAAATCCTCCTCGACACACCCAAGGCGAACTCTTTTAAATTTCCTCATGAAAACACTCACCTTCCTATTTCTCCTCTGCCTCTCGACGGCTCTGCGCGGAGATCAAAAACCCAACGTCCTCATCATCATTGCTGACGACTGCACCTTCAGCGACCTCCCCCTCAACGGCGGACAAAATGCCAAGACTCCCCACCTTGACGCGCTCGCCAATCAATCACTCGTTTTCGACCGGGCCTACCTCGGAATGGCGATGTGCTCGCCCTGCCGATCCGAACTCTACACCGGACGATATCCTCATCGAAATGGCTGCGCGTGGAATCACGGTACCTGCCGCCCCGGAACCAAGAGCATGCCTCACCTTCTCAATCCTCTCGGTTATCGGGTCGGACTTTCCGGCAAGATTCACGTCAAACCCAAGTCCGTCTTTCCCTTTGAAAAGGTCCCCGGATTCGATCCTTCATGTGTCCGAAATCCCACCAATCCGCACAACCTCGCCGGCAGCAAGGAGTTTATCACGCGCGATTCGAAGCAACCTTTCTGCCTCGTCGTCGCTCTCACCGAACCACACGCACCTTGGGTAATGGGCGACGCCTCGGCCTACCCACCCAAGAAAATCAAACTCCCCTCGTATCTCGCTGACACCCCGATGACGCGGAAGCAATACGCCGACTACCTCGCCGAGATCACCTACATGGATTCCCAGGTCGGCGAACTCCTCGCTCTCCTCGATGAAACCAAACTCGCCGACGACACCCTCGTCCTTTTCACCAGCGAGCAAGGTGCTCAATTCCCCGGTTGCAAGTGGACCAATTGGGACAACGGTCTCCACACTTCTCTCGTCGCTCGCTGGCCGGGAAAAATCGCACCCGCCCGCACCAAAGCCATCGTGCAATACGCCGACATTCTTCCCACTCTCCTTGATCTCGCCGGAGCAGAAGTAACACCCGAAAAATTCGACGGCACCAGTTTCGCTGCGGTTCTTTACGGCAAGCACGCCAATCACCGCGACTATGCCTTCGGGATGCACAACAACTTCCCCGAAGGCCCGTCCTATCCCATCCGTTCGGTGACCAATGGCGAGTGGCGCTACATCCGAAACCTCTCTCCCGACACCCTTTACATCGAAAAACACCTCATGGGAAAAAGCGAACACAATCCCTACTGGCAAAGCTGGGTGTTCTCCTCTTTCTCAAATCCCCAACACGAAAAACTCGTCAACCGCTTCATGAATCGCCCTCCCGAAGAGCTCTATCACACCACCGAGGACCATTTTGAAATGACCAATCTGGCTACCGACCCTGCTCACGCCAAAATTAAAAAGAAGCTCTCAACCATTCTCGATGAACAACTTAGAGATCAAGGAGATCCAGGGGGGATTCTGGACACGAAAAAGGCCCACAAAGCGGCCGCCAACTTGAAACCGGATTTCAAAAGCAAACCCTGAGCAAACATAGTCTAACAAATCTCTATTTTGAGGTAGCAATCACGAAAAGTCACTCTCCTTCTCATCAGCCTGGGCGGGTTAGGATTCGGTTTTGCCACCGACGCTAAACGCGTGCGAACTTCAATTTGACGTCCTTCGCCCATTGACCAGTTGGCGAGGGATTTTTTCACCCATGGCAAACTATTCCAGATCGAGCGGATCAAAGGTCGGGATCGGAGCAGCCTCAGGCTTGTGGATCTTGAGCAGGACCTTCCCTGCCCTAGCCTGAAGAGCTTTCCAACCATAATAGTTATCTTGCACCTTGCTGTGAGCCTCCGGGCCACCACGGAGATGGGACACTTCAATATATTCGATGACATCACGAATGGCCTTGGCGGCGATCTTAGAATCCTTGGCAGAGAGATCCTCCATCCCCTCGGCATTCGCGACAAGGCTCTCGGCAGCCGTGCCCACTCCCTTTTCTAGACAATACATCAATGTCCGTAGCGCACGCGCTTCATGCACGTTAGCCAGGAAACTAATGAGACGCTTATCGAGGTGAAGCTTAAGCAATGGTTCGGCAAAATCCAGACGTTCCGCATTGGTGATATCACCGAAGCCTTGAGGCCCGACGACCATGCGACGCACCGCTTGTTCTCCGACCACTCTCGCCGTTTGCTTGTCCAGACCAGCGAGTTTGAGCATCAAATTATCGGCAGCCCGACCCTGTGAGTAGGACAACGCAAAAATGATCGACTCAAGCTCAGCCACGCTGTCGGTGCCGGCGGCTTTTTCCAGTGCCGCGATACTTTCGGTATCACCGATCTGGGAAAGCAGGTAATAGAGCGATGGACGTAAGATATCGGATGCCCTTGCAAGCATTCCTGAGACACCTTTGCGCACGGCGGACATGTGGGCGGCATCATCACGACGGGAAAGCAGTGCCTGTTCACAGCCACGCAGGTCCTCCTGGGTAGTCACTTGCTTCAGGTGGGCGAGAATTTCCGGCAGCACCTTATCACCACCGAGGGCGAAATACGTTTTCACGGCTGCCTGACGGATCAGCGACTCGTCGTGCTTCATCGCTTTTTTGGCGAGTGGCAGACCCGTCGCTGATTTTGCCTTGGCAAACACCTCGAGGATACCGGCGGCGGACCCCGGATTGCTGGTTTGTGAGAAAATCGCGGCGAGCGGTTCATCCGCGCCCACGCTGACAAGTTCCACGGCGATCTTCTGGCTGTGCTCGCGCAGTCGCCAATAGCTATGCCCGAGGTAGGGTAAAAGATCCTCCAGGGCACCCTCGCCGAGTGTTTCGTTGAGGGCTGTCATCGCCGCCATTTTTCGGAAATAGTTTTTCCGTAACGGATCTTTGAGTTCAGCGCGACATAGCTTCATCTTGGCACCGGTGCCATCGAGAGCATCGAGCTTGGCTTGGAACATTTTCTGCACATCTAAGGCGATGCTCGGCATAGGTGCTGACTTTTTCGACGCCTTGATCAAATCATAATACTTGATCATATCGATGAAGATTTTCTTATCCCCTTCCAGCTTCATCACCGTTTGCAGTGGGTTGTCGGTAAGGGCTACGCCAAGCGGCTCAACAAAATCGTGAAACGCACCCGGTTGTTTTTCGACGACTTCAGGATCGATCAGGTTGCGCTTGTAGCCGACGTGGGGTCGGATGTGGCGCGGTATCGCTGCTTTTTTGAGCAACCTGTGGGCGGTGCTATGAGCACCCTCGCGGTAACCAAACTTAGCTAACAAAAACTGTGACGGCTCGCAGCGGTTGGCAAACATCTGGTCGACGATTTGCTCTTCCTCTGCAGCGAAGGTCAGAGGCCCGGCCATCTTGACGATGGTGTCCTTGCCCCAAGACTTGAGGCGCGAGCCTGTGAAGCTCTTGAATGCGGGGTCCAGGGTAATGAGTTCCTCAAGGGCAATGCGCACGAGCATTTCATCGAAATCGGATTCGAAGGGGGTGTTAGCGAGAATGTTGTCTTTCCCGAAGAGGGCATACTGGGTCACATTGCGCACTCCGTTAGGTGAGAGTGTCTGGGGTTCCTCAAGAGTGGCATTCAGCATGGCGAGCTGGGTATCCTTAGCATCGGTCGCTTTCGAGACAACCTTCACCGCGGTGATCTGCACGAAGTCCTTCGAGTCGCTGAGCAGAGGGCTAATTTTAGATAGGTTCGCAAGCACGACATCACTACCGCAGGCACCGAGGGCGCGCAGGGCACCGTCGCGGAAGCGTGGTTCCTTACTCGCCAGAAGCTCGACGACGGAGGGAACGATTTCCTTCTCTCCGGCTTTAAAACGTTTAGCCAGTTCGCGGGCAAAAATCCCCCGCACCTTGGGTTTGAAAATATCGAGCAGGTCGATGAGCTCCTTGGTGCTGCGCTCCTGCCATGGAGTGCCGTCAATCTCCATGAGCCACGGATCGTTGAACTGAGCCCGCGCGGTGGTCATCAACTGCTTCATCTCGCGTTCAGTCGGATAGAGCGCTTCGTCGGCATCCTTTCCCGTAATCAAAGTCTGCTTAAGAGCGACAGCCTGATGGAGAATCTCGGTCGCGGTGGGGTCACGTAAGACTCCGTATTCCCAAGTCGGTGAGTGATAGACAAAGCTGCCATCGAACATGCGGCAGAGCGTGCGACGCCAGCGGAAGTTACGTTCGTTATAGATTCGCACCTGCGGCCCGCACATGCCTGCAGCCCAAGACGACCAGTTACCGTGGTAGTCATGACCATGTCCCCCGCGACGAGTGAAGGCGCAATGACTCGACATCATCGCAAAATACTTCGCGCCATAGTTATCACCAAGGAGCTTCATCGAAAAGGCCACTCCGGTATTCTTTCCGTTACTATCATCGGTGGCGGCGGCGCCAAAGTCACCATAAGGAATGGCACCCTGATCGACATAGGAGCCGAAGAATTTGTGGGCACGCTCAATTGCCTGATCGATCTCCGGATGTTCGACCCCAACATGTTTGGCGAGCGTGATCAGGAAAAAACAACGGTTACCGGCAGCATTGAGCGCACCGTATCCGGGATTCATGCGGTGGAACTCACCGCCGTTAAAAGACGGAAAGGCGAAGGTGTGTCCCCACGAACCGCCACCACTCTGGCCCAAGGCCGTATCAATGGCATACTTCCGCAGAGCGGGTAGCACGAACTCATCTCCTGTCGCTTCGTAGTAGAGCGCGCAATTAAGTCCTATGAATCCGTGGTGCCAACTTTGGTAACCTTTATAACCCCGATAGGCTGGCTCGAACATCGCCCCTGCGGGCACCGTCGGCGGATGCCATTGCTTGGCATGTGGGCCACGCACCCATTCACGAACGATCTTTCGATGCTCCGGCTTTCCCGAAGCCACCAACGCGATCGCCTCCAGCATTCCTCCGCGACCGCTACGTGGCTTCTTTGGATCCGCGACAAACCTTTTCTCCAGAACCTTCCAGGCCTCCTCAAGGATTTGGTTCGTCTTCGGGCAATCGTAAGGAGCAGTGTCGCTGTAGTCTGGAAATGTGCGCAGGGTCAAGGTGATCTCAAGGTTGCTGGGAATGACGGGAAACTCACCGAAGCCTTGCGCTTCTGTGGTGCGAGCTTCTTCTTCTTTCCACTCGTAGAGCGAATTATCATCACGTGCCTTATCGAAAAGCTTATCGATATCAACGCCAACGACGTTCTTCTTGCCGAAGCGTTTGACGTAGTTTTTATCGCGCCACACGAGGAAGCTGATCTTGCCGCCATTCTTTTCACGTTCTGCTTCAATGACTCCGTTTCCAATCACCACGCCAAGGTGACCACCTGCTTGAAACTTCCTGCCATTCATCCCGATGAGCACGTCGCCGGGCAGGAATTTCCCATCAGCGGGTGACCCTTTGATCGTCGTCAGCACCTGAAACTGGTCACCAGTGAATCTGCCAGTCCACATACCAACGATCCCAGTGGGCCCCAGAGTCCATGCCTTGTCCGATGTCTTGGATGGAATCTCCCCCTTGGTCAGGTCGATCAGCTTCTTTGGGCGTTGGCTCTGTGCGCCATCGGGAGCGCCTTCGCTGGCGATCGCCTGCATCTGTTCGGGTGTCAGCGTGCGTTCGTCTGCCGAAGCAAAGGATACGAACAAAAGCAAAGTAATCGAAATGAGTGTCTTCATGAAGGGATCGGTTCTCCTTTGAGTTTGGATTGATGAGAGGCTTCTTTGGATGCCTTCTCTCGAAGGATCAAAATTGAAAACCCGGTCGCCGCCGCCAGTTTCAACAAGTCTGCGCGGGTCTGTCGGGGCATGGGCGACTGAAGATCCCAAACAAGGTGGGCCGTTTGGGAGACCCTGGCCCGCGAGAGTTTTCGCTGCTCCAACATTGCCTGAAAAACGTTAAGAAACGTAAGCGCCCTTTCAGGGTCGGCAGACACAAACGAACTGCGACCATACCAAACTGTTTCGAAAATGAACCCTTCATCGATTTCAGCGCTCGCGGTAATCAACTCTTCCTTCCCTCCGACGAAGGGCAGCCTGCTCATCGACTTGGGCAGTTTCGCAGTTCGGGCGGAATCATCAGTCAGATAAATAAAAGAATCACCCCGCTTCACCAACCGGGCCAACTCACCCCGGGCTGACTTTCGACACCGCTTCTTTGAAATCACCAAGGGAGCCATCGGCGTCAAGGCATTCAACAAGGAGCTGGGAAGAGGTAAAGGCCGGGAAGCCTTGCCATAGATATTGGCCCGCCGAAGATAGTCGAAAAGAAAGACCCCTACTCCAACTACCAAAAAGATCAGCGTCAGCTTGAGATTCAGCAGATCCAATCGATTGGCCATGACAAGATCCGCCTCTGACATAATGATGGGCTCCTTACTCTCGTCCGTATCAAACTCATCCGATTGTACTCCACCAATCACGCCCTCCCCTCCAATCTCCGACTCAAGACTGTCGTCTCCACCTCCTCCGCTCCGCGTCTTTTTTTCCCTCTTCCACTCGGGTTCCCCTAATCCTCCCTGGCTCTCAAAGTATTTGAGATCGGCATCATCCATCCCGGCCCGATCCAGAAAATCATTGGCTCCATCTTCCGCAAAACGAATCTGGGCAACTTCATCCCCTCGATTATCGAGAAGAGCCTGCTTCCTCGCCTCCTCTTGGGCCGCCCGCTTTGCAAGCTCCTCGCTACGATCGGGCTGAATGCGATTCACATGAGTCTTCGAGTTCGTCCTCGCGCAGACAAAAGCAACGACCACACATCCCAGAGCCACCAAACTCGCGATCCGCAAGGGCTTCGCGATGTAGCAAATCCACAACAAAAGAGCCCCTCCGGTGAGAAGAACTCCGAGGTATCCAATCGAGCTAAAGTATTCCGGATTCCAATTCATTTCTTGGCTTTCGTCACCGCGTCGTCCCAATGGTTGAAGGCATAGTAAACAAGGTTCACTCCCAGACTGGTCGCGGCCTCCCGCATCTCGGATGTGACATCGGTATATCCCTGGGACTTCCAGGCATCGTTCATATCACCCGGATGATAAAAGGCCATCCAGCGACCCTCGTGTTTGATCCCCAGAGCTCGTCGTCCGCCATGGTGCCAAAACGCGGGAGCGCCTTCTGGAAAACGATAAGGGAGTTGGTAGATAATATCGTCGTCTGCGATATCCAGGAGTGGTTTGTCCGGAAAAACCTGCCTGATGAAGTGGATGAAGGAGCTATGGAAACGGGCACTTCCCGCATCAGCAATGAGCATCCCGCCACCCAAACAGTATTCGCGAAGAATCTTTATGTCCGCCGAGCTCACCCGCCCCATGCTGTTATTACCCGTGAGATAGACGAAGGGAGGAAAACCATCCTTGGGATATTTTTTCAGAAGCGCGATAGAATGGCTCTCACCTTTCCGGGCAATCTTTTTGAAGCCAGTGGCCTGCGCAAATGAACGGAGGAAGTTCAAATCCGCACCGGTTTCATTCATCCCATCATCCCATCCGGCACCGCCATGCTCCAGGCGGATAAAGCGCACCTTGTAATCCTCCATTCCCGCCGGCCATCCACCTTCGGTCCCTCCTCCCTTTCCAATCTTGCCGGCCTTGGCAATCGCCCCCGCTTCATAAGTCGCCTGAGTTTGTTTTTCCATCTCCCGGTCCACTTCGGTTTCATCCAGGTCGGGAATTGCCATGATGATGTCGGAATTGGCGCGCAGAGTGAGCGTTTTCTTTTTCTTCTTCTTTGGCTTCACCATTTTCACCATCGCGACGACCGGGTTACCACTGCCTTTGGGAACCTTGTAGGGTTCAACATTACCACCCAGGCTAAGCAGCCACGGGATGATGATCAGAATCGTGATGTGGGTCCAGACACTGGCATAAAGACTTCGACGATGCCTTGGGTCCCGTCCGTGAGTCCGCAAATCTTCGAGAACCCGATCTCCCGACATTGGCTCCCCCGCCTTCCGGGTAAAGGCCACATAAACGGAACGACTACGCAACATCACCCGCAGCCAAAAGGAATAGATGCCTATTGCCAGGGCAGGCCAGCACACCGACCACCATCTGAGTAGAATGGTCGCGCGATCCTGCTTCAAAGCATCGATTTCTACTCCCGCATTCAAAACCGCAAAGAGACCGAGCCAAGCGGTCACAACATATAAAAGAACTGCCGCATAAACAAGAAACAGCGAATTTCGCAAAAGTAGATACGTCAGCCTATTCTTCAGAACGGAAACCGCTCCCCCGATTCCAATCACCAAGCCAACCAATCCAAAGGCCTGAAAAGAAAGGCCAAATGCCCTGGTGAAGCCGCGGGTGTCAAACAGGTCCGAGACTCCGGGATTTTGCTCAAGGAATATCGCTAACGCCGGCGGCCCCCAGGACCAAAAGGCCCACCCCAAGGAAGCAAGCATCACCATCGCCACTCTAACCACCGTTGCCTTGAACGGTGATGGGCGGGTTGGGATCTCGTCGACCAATTCGGTCGGAAGAGAGCTTTTAGGTTGGGGATTCATCGTGCCAAACAAACTGCGAAATCAGGGCCTACTTGAAGAGGTCTTCCTCTTCATTAACTTTAGGGATTTCGGGACCTTCCTTCTTAATCTTGAGATCTTTCTCAATGTCCGACTTGGGATCTGAAGTTTCTCCTTGTGGTGTTTCCCCTGGGGTTTTTGGAGTCTTCACCTCCGGGGCTTGTGCACCACCGGAACTCTTCTTATCTGAAAAGTTGTTACTAATATCCTGCACGTTCAGACCATGCTCCTCGGCAATATCGCGCAGTGAATCTGTCGCCTCCTTCATTGCCAACTCCATTCTCTCTTGCTCACTCAACTCAGAGGTATCCTTGCCGGTGGCAGCCTTCTTAAGGAAAGGAATGCTCGTCCCTAAAAGCAACACCGCATGAATCACCACCGTGAATAGAATAATCGTTTTTAAGCCTCGTCCTTTGAAGCTCTCCATCAATTCATCCGGTGAAATCTCGTCGTTACCCGACTTGTTTTTCGTTTCTTGTTCTTCCATCTGATTTTTCTAACTACTGATTTTTTTCTCCCACCGCCTCCAGGATCCCTCCTGCTTCGGCGATGGCTTTCATAACTGGTTCAAAAGTTTCTTTGGGTAAGGCCGCGTCGCACTTGAATTGAACATGACGTTGTTCATCCGACACCGTACTGGCCAAAACAGCCCGAACTCCCCACTCAACATCTTTGGAGCTGTCCACTCGGGCCCCGTCGAAGTAGATCACGCCCTCCGCATCGATTGCCACACGGGCCGCGACCGAAGCTTTCGTTTTCTCGACGTATTCCGAATTCGGAAGCGTTACCTGAAGGTTGGTCTTATCCTTGGCCACCTCGCTGCACACCAAAAAGAAGATAATCAGCAGGAAGGCAATATCGCCCATGCTGGCTATCGGCACCGGAATGATGCGTCTTTTCTTCTTTCGCTGTGCTCGCTTGTTCATCGTTTACTTATCGTCCTCCACGAGGGCGACCACTCCGCCATTTGCACTAATGGCCGCAAGGGCCTGAAAATAGTTTTCATAAGGAGTCCCCTTTGCAGACTCCAAAAGGATAACCCGCTTGCTTCCTTCCAACTCGGCAAGATCAAGAGCGGCCAATCGGGCGTTAAGTTCCGCCAGGTCGACCTTCTTGTCATTAAACATAATGACATCGTCCTTGAGGTTGATCGTGGGAGTTTTGTCAGACTGGGCCTGGCTGGACTTCTCTCCCGAAGGCAGGTCGGCGGTAATACTCTTCACTTTCACCAAGGTGGTCGCAACCAGGAAATAGATGATCAACAAAAACGCGATATCCGAGAATGAACCGGTCGGGATTTCTCCCGTGCGGTGCCTCTTCTCACTACGATCGCGCTTTCTCATAATCCTGGCCGGTGATTCGATCTAGTGATGGGTCAGGATAAACTCGACAACCTCGCTATTCGCTTCCTCGATTTCGAGTTCGATCTCATCACTCCAACGGTTAAAGACGCTCTGGGGAATGACGGCGAGAAGCGCCACAATCAAGCCCACCGCGGTGGTGACCATGGCTTCAGCGATTCCGTTTGCGACAGCCCCGCCACTACCGCCAACACTTCCGGCATCGGCTAGTCCTGCAAACGAGGCAATCATCCCTGTCACCGTTCCGGTCATCCCCAGCAAAGGAGCGGCTGTCCCGATGGTGGTGAGCACATCGAGTCGACGATTCACCACGCCCATGGCCTGCGTGCTGTAGTCCTCCATCACCTGACCAACAACAAGGCGCATCGTTTCCGAGCTCTCCTGTTTGCCGCTCAATTGCTGATAAGAACGCAGACCGGCCAAAAGCACCGATGCGATCGGACCTTTTGCCGATTCACACTCACGGGCGGCAGCCTCAATATCATTCTGTCTGAGATGACCAAGAACCTTTGAGCGCAGCGAACGGGTATTTACCTTTCGATTTTCGCGAAAGGCAAACCAACGATCATAGACAACAGCGAGACTGATCAGGCTGCATAAGATAAGCGGGACCATCAAGGGGCCTCCTTTTAAAAGATGTTCTAACATAGTTTTATTGCGGGTTTTAAGATTTGGATGAATTGGTGACTTCTAAAATTTTCAAGTGCCGAAGCAGTTCGAGAGCTTCGCGTGGTGAAAGTGGAAATTGCCTGAATTTAAGTTCTTCGCCCGGAACGATGACAAATTCTCCCGTGGCATGGTTATAGTGGCTCTCGCCACAACTGGAAATAGGAAGCCGGGCTGAGTATTGACGACGCCCTACCGACAGCATGATCAGTTGCCCCGATGCCACACAGAGCCAGAGTGGCGATCTTCTCCACCAGCGTCCGGTATCGATCCGGGCCTTACTACGAAGACAAAGATCCGGCTTGGCATCACCGATCTCTTCACGCAGGAGTTGACGTTCTTTCTGATTCATAGTTACTTTCGACTCTCCTTTAAAGCCTCGATAAGACGTTCCCGTTCCTGCTTTTCTATCTCAATAATTCTCGCAAAAGCAGGATCAGCCAGACGACCACGGGCATACTTGGCCCACTTGCTGTCGGGAAAATCAAAGGTGATTCGACGATACAGTTGATAAGCCTCCATCATCTCGGGCTCCGCGCTCCGCTCAAAGCTCAGGCCACACCAATACATCGCCTGGGAACGCACGCCACGGTCATCGTATTTCTCATTTCCGTAAACCTTCTCAAATCCGGCAATCGCCTTTTCATATTGCAGCGCCCGCATGTAATTCTGCGCAGCCCGCAAGCCAGCCAATCCAGCAAGTTTATCATCCGGGAAGCGCTCCTCGAGTTTTCCAAAGACCATCGCGGCATTAAGAAATTCGGGATAAGAAAGGTCATCTAGGCGAAGAACCTCCGCCTTTGATTCCGCATCTTCCTTTTCACGAAGCGGATCACCCTGCTTCTTGAGCGCGATCCCCTTCTTTTGGAAATACCCTCCCAAACGGGACATCACTTCGGGAATTAATTCATCATCTGGGTATTTGTAGGCCAGCTTGACGTATTCCTCCACGGCATTGTCGATCTCTCCCATTTTCTCATAAACGAGCGCGGTCTTGAATTGCGCCTTGGATGCAAATTCCGTGTCCGGGTAATCCGCGGGAATTTTTGAGAAGCGGGACAAGGCATCCTGATACATCGGAAGCTTTGCCTCATCATTCTTGGAAAGGTCCGCGTATTCCTGGGCCAGGTTGCCCAGGAGATATTCCGCATGCGCCCGGAGTTCGTCGTCACGATGGGTCGCAACGGCTTCAGCCAAAAGTTTTTGAGCTTGGGACATTTCCCGGCGGGCCAAACTTTCCTGTTCCATCTCGCGATGTTTTTTGGCCAATTCAAAGAAACACTCCGCCAGGGTAAAGCTGGTCTGCACCGCCATACTATCACCGGTGAAGCGCTTGCTAAACGGCTCAACCAGCCCATCCGCGCCCTTGTTGACATTCACTTGATACGACTGATCTCCGTCGTCGGTTCGATAGGAAATGGTGACATCGTCACCATAGCGAACCGGGAAACCATTCAAGGCAACCGGAGGAAGCTTTAAAGGAAGCTTCTCATCAGCGTAACTCAATGCGAAGACTCCTTTAAACAATCCTGAATGAGGTTCGGTCTCATTGAGTTGGTATGCAGTTTCCGCTCCACTGCCCGAAGTCAGCGTCACCGTGGTGGTATCACGGGCCGGGCCGGTATCCAGACCACGATCCAAGACACGCACATAGATTTTCTCCCCAACAAAGGAACTCGTCAGGGCACTGTTGTAGTTCCCGTCCATGACATCGAGGAAGCCATGACTGCCGACCCGAAAGCTTGTCGTCTTCCACTTCACGCTATCGTCGACATCCTTATATGGATATCCGAGATGAACTATATCCCCGGACTTCACAATCAAGCCTTCCGGAATTGAGGTCCGCGGAAGTGACTCCGCGGCCTTGTTGGCAAAACTCCGCGTGGGCTGGTCTCCCAAAACGAGAGGCACCGAGAAAGAAAAGCGGCCCTCCTCAAGCGGAGGTTCATTCGAGGGAGGACGCGGGCTTTCCCCGACTTCATATCCGCTCGGCTCGGCGAGCTCCACTCCTTCGAGCACGCCGGTCAGCTTCATCGTGCCGGGAACGCCCACATCAAAGGGAGATTTCAAAGTTCCCTCGGCCGATTTCCGCCCTGCCTCGGTCTGCACGTAGGCTCGAATTTCACTACTCCCGGCAAGTGCGAGGTGCGGAACAACGACATCAAATCTAAGGCTTGCCCCCACGACCGCCTGCAGCGCTTCTTCCGCCGAATCGGCGCTTCCAACATGAGAATAGTCCAATCGACGGCGTGGCAGGACAATCTCTGGCGCCAATCTTCTCCCGGGAGTTTTCACGGTATTCGTCTCTTCTAAAACCGGTACCTCCAACGCTTTGGAAGCAATGGTGTATGCCGAGATCAACGGATCTTGATAAACGGCATGGGTAATCGTCACCGAACGATCAGTAGGAATTCCCGGATCAAGATTTTCTTCATCCCGATAGGTCGCTGTCAATGAGCCCCCCTTTGACATCTGAATTTCAGAAGCCCTTCCGGGCTCACCCTCAACTGGGAAAACTCTCCCCAAAAATCGCCCACTATGTTCTTCGGTCTCAAGTGCTTTGATCGTGGCCTTTCCGCCACTTTGGGTCGTCACCTCAAACCCGATGACATCCCTCTCAGGACTTGCATCCATATCAGGATCATCAATCACAATTGCAAGAGCATCATCGAACCGGAATCGGCGAATGGGCTCCAGAACCAAAACCCGGCCCTCTTCCGTCGTTTCATAATTCAAGAATGACGCTGTGATTTCGGCATTGTTGTAGGCAACCGTCAGGCGCTTTTCATGGCGGGTTCTCCGCGGAGTGGCCGTCACCGGATCCTCGTAGCGCGCGGTAATTTGATCACCGGGGAGAACCTCAAGTTCGGTGTTCTCACGAAGGGACTTAAAATCCTGCTTTACCGGAAGGAGCGCCCCCCCTTCTCGATCACTCAGGGTCAGCTTCCCAATCCCAGGCGCCACGCCCTCAAACCCGGCAATCACCAGTCGAACCAAACGAGCCTGGGTTTGATCCCCAAAGGAGAAATCGAATCCCTTTTCGGTTTTGGAGACTTCCGCAGGCTGGGGAATTAACTTTTGCACCGCTTCCGGAAATGACCCCGGGGCAAACATCGAATCCGGGCATGCTACCAGTTCATCCTTCCCTGCTTCGTCACACAACAAGACGGGCTTTCGCTTCAGCAATTCGCTTCTTCCCTCATGACGCCAAATTTGAATCTCATGAAGACCTGGTGCCAACTCCCGCTCAATCGTCATCGGATCTTCGGCATCTTCATCAGCCGGTTTTCCGTTAATCAAAAAGATGGTATTCACATTCCCCTTTTCATCCGTGGCCGGATAGCCTGAAAGCTGAAACCGGCGAATCGCTGCCGCAGGCTGATAGAAGAGAGCTCGATATTGGATTAGGCCCGAATACCCCGGATGACCGGTATTCACCATGGGAAGGGACTCGGCCGACAAACCTCCGACTTTTGCGGAAAGAAATCTGCAAGATTCTTTGGCTGATCCCAGCTCCATCGCGTCGGCCCACTCGGAAGGCAACTCCCTTCCTTCCGGAGCTGGAATGGCAATGCCTCCACGGTAGGTGGGAAACGAACTCACCATGGGAGTTCCATCCCATTGCTCAACATCGGAATCTGCGGGGTAACGATACCTCGTCGTCCAGCTCGTTCCATTCATCGAAGTCTGAAGCACGAAGTGAGTAAGAGCCTCGCCGCCCTCTCCTCCCGAGAGAGACATCTTGTCCAGAGGAACATTGTCATTCAAATCAACCCCGAAGACTCTAAGTCCCTCTTTGTCCCCCACTTTGCCCAACCAGCCCGGATAGTTCTGCGAACTGATCGCCATGTTGGGATCGCGTCCAGGCGCACTCTCCGAGGCAAAGGCCAGAGCCTGGGCTCCGCTGGTGGGAACGATGGCCTGAAACTCTCCGGTGAACGGCCCCGTCTCTTTGAGCGCAAGACGTCGAATCTCATCACCACTGGACGCCACCAAAGTCACAAAAACTTCATCGACTCCCGGAGTCTTGCTCTGATCCGAATCAGTCAATCGCAGGTAAACCGGATTCCCCGGCCGAACGGATCTGGTTCCCAATGCCGCCTGAGCCGTGGACAAACCGAGTTCTTCAATCGCGAGACGACGCTCACCCTCACGCGGAGGAAACGCACCTGCGGTCAGATCGAGACTGGCATCAGAAGCCACGCTGATCACCACCGTAGGATCATCGGGAAGATTATCCATCTTGGTGCGGAAGCGCTTCGAATATCCAAAGCGAATTTCGTCTTCTCCCAAGATTTGGAGCGTCTTGTCACCTGGAACCGGCGGCCCCAATGACGTAGGAACTTCGGCTCGAAATTTCTCCTTATTGTCTCCGAGCTGATAAAGCATGACCCGCTCCCGATCTCCGGACTTGGCCCAAATTTCCACTTCAATATCCGCACCCACTCCTGAAACCCGCAGCGTCGGGTCACGAAGATTAATCTTCACGGCCTCTCCTGGCACAATGACGGTATTTTCTTGCGAGGGTCCAAGTTCGATCTCGCTCGCCTCCACCAGCTTGCGCATCTCGTTGTGAATCTTGCCTCTAAGAATCAAGGCATCAGGATGTTTGGGCTCACGAAGAAGGACCGCTTCAAGTTCATCCAATCCCTCTTTGTAGTTTTCCTGGTCCATGAAGACCTCGGCCCGGGCATAACGAACCTTGTTTCGGGAAGAGACATTTTTGACCCGTAACAATTTATCGAGCTCCGTCATCGCTGCGCCAAAGTTCTTGGAGGCTCGATCAACTTTCACTGAACCCAATGCCGCCCGCAGACCCATTTCAGACCCTTGATATTCCTTGGCATCGGCGACACGACGGTAGTAGGCACGGGAGGTCGGAAGCGCCCCTTTCAGAAAGGCCAAATCAGCATAAGCAATCTTAAGCTCCGCCTCTTGTTCCAGACTGAAGGTGCCCTCAGCCTGGCGTGACCAAATCGTCAACTCTTTGACAAGAGCCTCCCCCTCTTCGGTGCGGTTCATGCGGGTATTTCGACTTAGCAACCAAAATCCGTAATCAACCGAAAGCTCACGCAGGATTGGCTGAAGTTGATCTGCGTTCTTAAGATAGAGATCCCAGGCTGAATCCAAATTCCCTTGCACGAATTCGGCGTTCGACTTGTAAATCGGATAAGCTGGATCGGTCTCATCGACCGGAATTTCCACCGCGCCAATCGCCAAAGCCGCCGGACCGCTCACACCATTGACTCGGGCCGCAATTTTCGGAATCTCCGAGTCCTGCTTCTTAAACAGTATCCGACCTACCGGACCACGGAGGGCGGCGCGACAAAAGGATGAAGCTACCGAAGGAGAATTTCCTTTGAGCATAGCCTCGGAAAGAGTCGACAGAACCGCCGCACCTTGTGACCTCGGATGATCCGGACTCGCAGCTGCCTGCCACAAGCCGGCAGCATAGGGCTCAAGCGTCTCCCATTTTTTGCTCTCCGTCGTGTCTTTCGCGATTCGAATAACAAGCGGCTCATAACCCTGTCGGTCTGGATAGTTGCCAATCGGTGCGTTTTCCTTAAACAAGGAAAGCACCAGACTGCGGGTCGCTGTGGACCACTCAGGCAGGGCGGCGACCTGACTCAGACCGACAACCGTGGTCGTAGCGGGCGCCTTGGACGCACGCTCCACCGCAACCCTAAGTGCCGCTTCCACCTGGGCAGGAGTGGCCCCCTTCGGCAAGGCGAGCAACTCGCGACTCAGATATCGTGGGTCGACTGCCGCTAGGACTGGCGTCATCGCGATCTCTCCAAAATGGTGCTGATCCGCCGCCGCCCGATGGTAGGCCGGGTCAAGCTTTGCATAGGCAGGCGACTTTGCGATGACCTTCATCAACTCCCGCATTTTCTCATCGCGGACATCAATGCTGTGCAGCCACATTCCGAAGACTGTTTCGGATAAGGTGCCGGCTTTGGCTTGAGATTCGACCGTCCGGGTCAAATGCGTGAGCAATTCCGCGCCACTTTCCCGCGTTTCTTTCTGATGGTAGCGGAAGTGATTGTCATAGACTTCGGCCTGCCAAAAAATAGAGCCATTCTTTCCAAATCGACAGTTCGGTAAAATTCGGCGAAGCAGGAAATCTCGTCCACCTTGCAGGTTCGAAGTCATCGATTTGAGCATCGTGACCTTGTCCGGATCGGGCGCATTAGTGAAGAGCTCACTCCAGAGTGGCAGCGAACCTACGATCCGCGGAGAAGCGCCGAGGAGATCCCCCTGCAGAACTTTGAAAGCAGCGAGTCGATCTTTGCTCGAGGCTTCTTTACTGGTCTGCTTTTTCAACCTTTGAAATTGGGTATCAAGCTTCTCATATTTCTTGATCGGCACATCGTGCTCAACATCACGCTCAAACATACCGCTATGCCAGAGTCCGTGAGTAAGCGCCTTGATCTCGGTAAAGCGCCACATTTCCGACTTCATCATTTCATCAGTGACCGCACTGTATTTGCGTTCCGGCTTGGCCCAAGCCCGCACCATGGCCGCCTGGGCATGGGGGTTTCGGGCGAGATGCGGAGCCATCGCCTTGGCCACTTCAGGCGCCAGAGTCTTGTCGAACAAAGGCACATCAGGTGCGGACAAATCATTGAAAGCTGCCGGGATTTTGGTCACCAATATCCGTAACTCCTCTTTACTGAAGAGATACTCGGCAAGCTTACGATTTTTGGAATCCGGAAACTTCTGACCTAGCACATCACGCGCCTTTTCGGCCGATAGACCAGCCAAAGCCCGCAGCACTGGAGCAGCCTTCTCCTCACGTCGGGGATTGACGAAGGTCGCAAACACCCCCGAGTCACCAGCCCGGAAAAACATCCATCCCTTGGCAACTGCAATCGAGCCCTCATAAGGAAGAGCCCGCACAAGTGAATCAGCTGCCCTCAAAGCGGGATCCATGAGTTCATCGGAGATCTTTTCCTTTGCCCCAACCTTTTCGGCCATCACGGCAGCCAGCGGCACAATCTCCTTAACCCAAGCAATCCGCGCCTTGTCCTGGGCACTTGTTCTTTTGGCAGCAGCGAGACGATCGAGAGCCTCGAACAAATCCTCGCCGCTATGGCGAAAGGTTTCCAATTCACGAATCAACATCGCGCGAGTATCCGCAAATGGTTCCAGCGAATCATTGCTGTTATAAATCGCGGCCAAACGATTCGCGATAGCAGCTAGGTCAGATCGATCTTCCGCCTGAGCGAGAAACCAAGCGTCAAACTGCTTCGTACGACTGAATCCCCGCAAGCGGTCACCATCTTCCTTCATGAAAAGATAGGCCGCTTCGCTATCGCCAAGATAATTAATCAGAAGTCGATAGACCGCCGGTGCCGCCTCTCCGGCCAGACGCCCATCGACCTGCGGGTTCTTTAAAAGCTTTCGATAGAAACTGACAGCCGATGACCAATCCCCCGCCCGCTCGGCAGATTGGCCGGCATGGAAGAGCAGTTGTTGAGAGGACGACGGATGCGCCGCCAGCCATGATTTCGCGGCCGCAAAAGCTCGCGCCGAACGATGTTCCTTAATTCCTGATTGCAGGATTTGGGAAACCGCGCCCTCCGTCTGTGTGGTGGCGTTTTTGAAGCCCGTAATTTGATCATCCAGCGGCGAAGCTGAGAGGCCCATCGACCCCATGAACAACACCCCAAGGGCTACCATGCGCGACCTAAGAGTAGATTGACTCATTCGTTTATCTGCGGAGTGGTCGAGTTGATGAATATCTCTGTCTTTCTTCATTCCTGCTCCAATCGTTCAAGTTCCAGTTCACTCTCCAACCTCAACAAACTTCCCTGTGAAAGTTCACCCCGTGCATATGCCGCCCATTCGCTCTCCGGAAAATCATAAGTCAGGCGCTTATAGATCGAATAAGCGGCCATTTGTTCGTTTTGATCCTGATAACACTTGCCCGACCAATACATCGCCTGCGATCGGATCGTTTTCCCATCGTAGTTTTCCTCATTAATCACTTTTGCAAAGCCACCAATTGCTTCGGTCAACTTGTCGGCCCGCATGTAGGCCTGCCCTGCCCGAAGCCCGGCCGCACCCGCCATCGCATGATCGGGAAAACGTTCCTGCATTCGGGAAAAGATCTGCGCCGTCTTAAGATACTCACGGGACGCCATCTTCTTCAGAGCCTCTCCTTTAAATGAGGCATCCTTGTCATCCTCCTGTTCAAGAAGAGGCTTGGACTCGGCTTCATACTGCGCAGCCTTCTTCAGGAAATGACTCCCCAGCCGCGCCATCGAAGTGGCGAGATACTCGGAGTCGGGATATTTGTAGGCGAGCTTCACATACTCCTGTGCGGCGATTTCAGGCTCCTTCAGTTTTTCATAAATCGTCGCGATCCGGAACTGCGCCCTAGAGGCATGCAAGGTCTCGGGATAGCTTCCGGTCACCGTCATGAATCGTGACAGGGCGGCTCGATATCGATCTTCCTTCAATTCCCCGGCCTCAGTGGTGTCAGCTTCTTCCAGGGTGAGATTCCCCAGGAGATATTCAGCATGAGCCCGGGTATCCGGATCACGAAAATCCTCCATCGCATTGGCCAATAATTGCTTTGCCTGTTCATACTCCCGTGCCGCCAGTTCAGTCTCGCCCAAACGACGATGACGCTTCGCGATTTCGAGGTAGGCTTCCGCCAAGGAAAACTGGGTGCGCATCGCAACCTCGGGATCTTCATATTGTTTGGAAAAGGGCTGAATGGTTCCATCCGCTCCCTTGCTGATCGAGACGGTGGCTATGGGTGTCTTCACACCATTGGAATCGGTGTAACGGGCAGCCACCATATCTCCGTAGGCCACCGGCAGGCCCTGCCGCGCCATATTGTAATCTTCGGGCAGACTCCCCGGAGTCTTGTCGTAGCTCAGAAGATAACCACCAGTGAAGACTCCGCTATGGGGCGCCGTCTCACGCAAATCAATCCTCCCCTTTGCTCCGGACTTGGCTTGCAGCAACACCGAGACAAGATCGCTTCCATCGGTCAGATCAGCGCCCAAATCACTGACTTGAAGATGAAGGGTTTCCCCGGCATAAGCAGTAGCCACTCTCTCCTGAAAATCCTCGTCGAGAATCTCAAAGACCGGATGGGTAATCACTTCGGCAGAAGTGGTCATCCATTTCTTGTTTCCTTCACTATCCTGATACTGAACGCCAAAATAAACCTTCTCTCCAGGCTTCACGACCAGTCCGCCACCGAGCTGTTCAAGAATGCGAGCGGCACTGCGTGAAGTACGCAATTCGCTTCGCTCATCATCACTGAGAACGCCCCGCGCCGGCAGAACATCCGCCACAAGCGGCACTGAGAATCGAAAACGATCATCCGCCTCCGGATTCGAAACACCCCATTCGACTCCTCCACCCCGATAGTTGCGGCTCTGCCAATCCAGCAGCTCGCGCCACTGGTTCCCGGTCCATCTTGACGAAAGAACCCCGTTTAAGGAAACTGTTCCCGGCACCTGAATATCAAATTCATCATCAGGCCCCTTACCGGCAGCCTTCCGGCCCGCCTCGGTTTGGGCATACATTGTCACAGTCGAGGAACTCCTCATGGCCAACTGGGAGGCACAAAGTTCGAGATACGCCATTTGTCCATGGATGAGCGAAATCCCGTCTTCAGCAGCACTC
Organism: Akkermansiaceae bacterium; assembly: GCA_029253285.1. Classification (GTDB taxonomy): domain Bacteria; phylum Verrucomicrobiota; class Verrucomicrobiia; order Verrucomicrobiales; family Akkermansiaceae; genus SW10. Next base: position 31,479 of record JAQWZU010000074.1, read on the forward strand.
TCCGATGAGGTCAAAACACTCTTAACCAACCAATAGTTTCGGCCTCTTTTGAGCGCTTCATCGCGTGCCATAAATTC
>JAQWZU010000078.1 GCA_029253285.1 Akkermansiaceae bacterium
GCCGGGATGTTTCCAAATCCGCCACCAGCTCCGGAATCAGAACCGTCGCCCCATCCGTCGCCAAATCCGTCGCCGTCACCAAAGTTGAGGCTGGGGTCGGGAACGTCGATTTCAGGAACTGGAATGGCCGTGGGAGAGGCTGAATTTGCCGCAATGACCTTGGCCATGGACGAAGAAGGTGCGGAAGGCTTGCGCTGGGTTTGGGTTTGGACCTTACGAACGTCAAGTTCATCTTCTTCGACGTTTTCCGCGCTGTAACTGATGAGCTCGGGGATCTCGTCTTTATTGAACTTCATCGCGATAATGAGGAGGATCACCCCGATGAGGGTCATCATCAGAATGGCGATGATCAGACTGGTAATCGTCGAAGTGCGACGTTGGGCGGCCAGGCGGGCCTGGGCTTCCGGTGAGAGTTGTGCGTGAAGACTCATGAGCTAAATGTCGTTAAGATTGGATTAACTATCAAGAATCTGGCTGTATTACCAGTCCAGAGATGAGTTTGATCAGCGGCCAAACGTTCAGCGGCCACAAGTTCTTAGATGAGTTTGCATTTTTTTATTTCGCGTTGCCAATCGGGTAGTTGGAAGGGATGTTTTGGGCGTGATTGAGAGCCTGCGATTATTGAACTTTCGATGTTTCGAGGAGGTTTCGCTCTCCTTGGCTCCGGAGGGTGGGATTTTCGTTGGTGAGAATGCACAGGGGAAAACTTCTCTGCTGGAGGCGGTTTGTCTGCTTTTGCGCCTGCAATCGCCACGAGCTCGTCAGATGAGACAGTTGATCCGTGAGGGTTCGGAGGGATTTGGAGTGGCCGGAGAGTCGATGGGGAGATCACTGCAGGTGCGGGGAGATCGTAAGGGGTTAATTCTGAAGAATGAGGGAGAGGAGGTCTCGAGTCGCCGGGATTACCTCAGTGAGAGTGGCTTGGTGGTGTGGATGGGAAATGGCGATCTGGATTTGGTGAGAGGAGGAGGCGAAGGAAGGCGGCGGTATTTGGACTTTTTGGCATCTCAGATTGACTTGGAGTATCGTGATCACTGGAATCGCTATCGAAAGGCGCTCGCGGCCCGAAACAAGTATCTCAAGACCCTTCAGCCCGGAGAGAGCGCGGTTCTCGCCTACACGCGGCTCTTGATTGATCATGGGAAAGAAATTATCAAACGGCGGCAGAAGCTTTGCGAGGAGCTAACACCCAGAGCTCTGGAGAATCAGGGTGCCATCAGCGGTGCGCGGGAGGAATTGGAAATGGTGTATCAGGATCGATCGAAAGGAGACTTGGAGGCCGCCTTTGCCGAAGCCGAAGAATCAGAGATGCGTCGGGGGATTACAATGGCGGGACCTCATCGGGATGATTTGAAGTTCACACTGGGCGGGCGGGCCGCGCGGGATTTCGGGAGTGAGGGGCAGCAGCGGACATTGGCGCTGGCGCTGAAGTTGGCCCAAGGAGAGGTGCTGAAGGTCCGGGGACAGCGAGAACCGGTGTATTTGATTGATGACGTTTTTGGAGAACTTGATCCTCTGAGGCGCAATGCTCTGATGGAGAAATTGCCCAAAGAAGCGCAAAAGCTCATCACGACAACTCATTTAGGGTGGTGGGAGCAGGATGGTGCGAGCCTGCCGGTTTCCGAGGTGAGCGCCGGCGTGGTGACTCCTTGCGAGGGAAGTTAGTGGATTGCGGGGTTGCGATCGGACCTTTGCCGACTTGGAAAGGGATTGCCAAAGTAGTGATGCAGGAGTAAGGCCGCCGCCTCTGCGAATTGTCCGGCAGGCTTTCGCAGGCCACCTTTACCTGATTACTGACTATGTTTTTTGATCTCATTCGCAAGCGAAACGGCAACTGGAAAGACGATACCCTCTCGGGACTGACGGTGGCTCTGGCCTTGGTGCCAGAGGCGATTGCCTTTTCGTTTATTGCGGGTGTCGGGCCGCTGGTGGGACTTTGGGCCGCCGTTTTCATGGGCTTGATTACTTCTGCCTTCGGTGGGCGTCCGGGCATGATCTCTGGATCAACCGGCGCCATTGCTATTGTTGTGGCAATCGTGGTGCGGATCGGAAACGAACATGGGGCGGAAATGGGGATCGAGGATCTGGGGCTCCAGTATCTTTTTGCAGTGTTAATGATTGCAGGAGTGATCCAGGCCTTGATCGGGGTGGCTCGTCTCGGGCGCTTTATCCGCTTGGTTCCGCATCCTGTCATGATGGGATTTGTGAACGGTCTCGCGATTGTGATTTTGGTGGGGCAGTTCGGATTCTTTAAGATGCCAAATCCCGAGCACAACCCGGCGGACCCTAATTCGCCGGCTCGTATTTGGATGGAGCAAAGTGGTTTGGTCAGCATGGGAATCCTCGCGGCGCTCACGATGGCAATTATTCATTTCTTCCCGAAAATCACCAAAGCTGTTCCTTCGATTCTCGTGGCCATCCTCGTGGTGGGTGGTGTGAGTGCATTCATAGATACCAAGACCATCGCCGATGTTCTTCAGGAAGGCTGGGGGACCCGAGAGTTGTCCAATAGTCTGCCGGTCCTTTCCTGGCCGGGAGATATCCCCTGGCAGAGAGAAGGCGTGGCAATGTTGATTATTGGGACGGCATTCTCAGCGGCCATGGTGGGGATTATCGAATCCCTCATGACTCTTCAGCTGATTGATGATATGACCGAAACTCGGGGTCAGGGAAATCGGGAGTGTTTGGCTCAGGGATCGGCAAACTTTCTCTCCGGAATGTTCGGAGGCATGGGTGGATGTGCCATGATTGGCCAGAGTTTGATTAATATTAAATCGGGCGGACGGGGCCGTTGGTCGGGAATTGTGGCCGCTCTTACCTTGGCCATTTTCATCTTGGTCGGCGGTCCGCTCATTGTGCAAATCCCAGTGGCCGCATTGGTCGGGGTGATGTTCATGGTGGTGATCGGAACTTTCGAATGGGCGACTTTGAAAACCTGGGGCCGAGTTCCCTTCTCAGAAATTTTCGTGATTCTTTCTGTGACTTTGATCACGGTCTTCATGCACAACTTGGCCTTGGCGGTCCTGGTGGGGGTGATTCTCTCAGCGCTCGTATTTGCCTGGGAGAGTGCGCAGCACGTGCGCCTGCGTCGTGACGATAGTCAGGACGGGGTGCGAATTTATAACCTTCAGGGAGTGCTCTATTTCGGATCTGTCCGTGAATTTGGAGAGCGCCTCGTTCCCTCGAATGATCCGGAAGAAGTGATTATTGATTTCAAGGAGGCTCGGGTTGCGGACTTCTCCAGCCTTGAGTCGCTCAATGGAATTACCGAACGCTACAGGGCGGCTGGGAAGCGCATTCGCTTGCGTCATCTGAGCCCGGCCTGCGCCAAGATGATCGACACTGCCAGCGAGCTGGTTGAGGTCGAGGTTGCTGAAGACGATCCTCACTACGAGCCAGCACGAATCTAAGCGGGTATTGATTGTAGAATCTAAAAAAGGCGGAGAGGGAAACCTCACCGCCTTTTGTTTGAGTGATTGGAAAGAATTTCTTAACGCATCGAGGCGAAGCGTTGGCGGAGGAGGTCTTTCTGGGTGGCGTCGCCGATCTTGCTTTGGGCATCAGTGAGCCATTCGCGCTCGAGTTCGTTCTTGGTTGGGCGCTGGGTCTCGTAGTAGACACCAAACTTGCCGGGAGAGAGATCAGCCGTGAGTCCCATGGCGGCCTCGATGGAATCCATTTCCTGGGTTTCTTCGTCGACGAGTTCGAAGGCGCCGCCTTTGCGGGGGTTACCGTCATCGAAAGCACCAGGGTAGAACATGGTGCACTCGGAGAGTGTTTCCACGACCGAGAATCCAGGGTGAAGAATGGCTCGCTCGAACATTTCGTTCATGTGCTTCACTTGCGCAGCGTGAGAGCGGGCGATAAAGGTGGCTCCGCTGGCGACGAGCTGGGCCATCGGGTTGATCGGACGATCAATGGCACCACGTGGGTCGGTTTTGGACTTACGCCCAATCGGAGTTGTCGGAGAGGTCTGGTTCTTGGTGAGGCCGTAGACGAAGTTGTCCATGACGACGTAGGAAAGATTGACGTTTTTCCGAGCGGCGTGGTTGAGGTGGTTTCCTCCGATGGAAAATCCGTCGCCATCACCACCGAACACGAAGACGTGCAGGTCGGGGCGCGAGAGGGAAATGCCGGTTGCAAGCGGAAGGGCACGACCGTGAATGAAGTGGATGCCGTGGGCGTTCACAAAGTACGGGAATCGCGAAGAGCAACCGATGCCGGCAACAACACAGATTTTTTCGTGGGGAATGCCGAGCTTTTGGACAACATTGAAGAATGACGCGAGAACAGCGAAGTCTCCGCAAGCGGGACACCAGGTTGGGTGGTCGGCCTTGAGTTGCTTCTTGGTGAGCTTCTCAGTTGGAGCGGCAGTAGTGGAATCAGACATGGTAGTAAGATGGAAAGAGTTAAGCTTTTGCGATCAGTGCTTCAGCGGCGGTGACGATTTCGAGGACACGGAAGGAGATTCCCTGCACTTTGTTGACGGATTCAATTTTTCCGTTGCAGGTCTTGGCTCTGAGGAGCGTAGCAAGCTGACCGTATCCATAGAGACCGGAGTCGTTCATTTCAGGAACAAGGATGTGATCGTATTGCTCGAAGAGATCGGTGAGTCCGTTTGGAAGCGGGTGAACATGACGAAGATTAATCGAGCCGACTTTGTGGCCTTCAGAAATCATTCGGTCGGTTGCTTCTTTGATCGGGCCGTAGGTGGAACCCCAGCCAACGAAGAGAAGTGAGCCGCTGGTTTCGCCGTGTACTTCCGGAGTAGGAAGGCTGTTGGCAAGGTCGATGAGCTTGTCGCGACGCTTGGCGGTCATCTTCTCGTGATTGAGAGGATTGCCGGATGGGTGCCCCCATTCATCGTGCTCGAGGCCGGTCACGACGGGATACTTCTCCTGAGAGGAACGTGATCCAGGCGAAGAGTGGCGCGTGATTTTGTCGAGAGGGTAAGGTTTCCAGTCTGCGTCTTCCTCGGTAAGGTCGAGAGTGGGCTCGACCCAGTGCTTTTCGAGATCGGGCTCTTCGAAGGCTTCGAGACGGGTCGCGATGGCTTGATCGGAGAGGATCAGAACGGGAGTAGAGTATTTTTTGGCAAGGCGGCAGGCTTCGATGGCGGTGTAGAAGCAGTCTTCGACATCACGCGGAGCGAGGACAATGCGTGGGGCATCTCCGGGTGAACCGTAGATGGCCTGCATCAAGTCTGACTGTTCTACTGATGTCGGAAGTCCGGTTGAAGGACCGCCGCGTTGGATGTTGACCACGATGAGAGGAATTTCAGCCATGCAGGCGTAGCCGACGGCTTCGGACTTCAATGCGAGACCCGGGCCGGATGATCCGGTGATGGCTAGGTGACCGGAATAGGCGGCGCCGATGGCCATGGAGACCGCAGCGAGTTCGTCTTCGCACTGAATGAACATGCCGTTGTATTTCGGAAGTTCGGAGCGAAGGAATTCCATGATGGAAGTCCAGGGAGTGATGGGGTAGCCCGCGCCGTAACGAACGCCACCGGCAATGAGGCCGAGTGCCAGCATGGTGTTGCCATCAGTGGAGAGTCGCTTTTCGGCGGCATTCTCACCGGGAGCCATCGGCATGTGCTCGATGTCATGGACGGGCCAGGCGTAACCGGCGTCGAAGGCGAGCATGACGTTGCGGAGAATGTCTTCCGACTTCTTGCCGAACTTGGCGCTCATGATTTCGGAGATTCGCTCGCGGTCGAGTTGGTAGACGGCGCAGAGGAGACCGAGGACGAAGATATTTTTACCGCGTGACTTTGCGTTTCCGCCGATCGCCTCGATGGTGGCGGATGTAAAGGGAACGCCAATGTGAATGATTCCGCGCTCTTCTTTGAGCTCTTCGACATTGTCCGAGTCATAGAAGCAAATGCCGCCGTCTTTCAGAGTATGAAGGTGGCCATCGTAGGAATGCTGGTAGAAGGCGACGAGGGTGTCAGCTTCGTCTCCCGGATGGAGGACTTCACCAGAACCGAGGTGGACCTGGAAGATGGAAGGGCCGCCGGAAATGGTGCTCGGAATCGTCATGTAGGTCATGACGTCTTGTGCGGTTGAGCCGGCAAGTTGGCCTAAGAAGGCACCGATCGATTGGATGCCATCCTGGGAGTTTCCAGCGAGGCGAATGACGGCGTTACGGATTGTATCAGAGCTAGGAGCAGTCGTTTGCGACATGAGAGTGTATCTAGGTGTGGTCGAACGCGCTAGGGATAGCGTAAGGAAGGCCCAACGGAAGGCTAAAAGAAGCGATCAAGTGGCATTCTTGCAATTGGCTTAAGTTGTCACACAACTCTCCGGGAAACCGCGCGCAGTGTAACTGAGATCAGGAAGAGTCCCGCGAGGGTTGCCGCGATGCTGGCACCCGCTGGCTGATCGAGATGGTAGCTCAGAAAAAGCCCCAAAGCAGAGCCTCCGGCGCCGACCAGAGCACTGAGTGGGAAGAGCGCATCAGGTGTCGAAATGAAGGGTCTCACGATTGCGGCCGGGGCGACGATCAATCCGATGGCGAGGATACATCCGACGGCTTGCAGAGTCGTCACGAGGACAAGAATGAGAACCGCGAAAGAGGCGTAGTCTAGAAGGCGGGTGCGAATGCCCAGACTGGCTGCGACTTCGGGATCGAAGAGGTTGAGGACAACCGATCGTCGGAAGAGAGAGAGAATGACGACGGCAATGATGCCCACTCCGAAGGACATTTTCAAGTCGAGGTCGGAGAGGCCGAGGATGTTTCCAAGAAGCCACGAATCGAGGTCTTGATTCGAGCCCAGCCGGTTGAGGACCATGATGCCGACGGCAAAAGCACCGGTGTAGAGAACGGCGAGGATGGTGTCGTCGTCGATTTTGGTTTCGCGGGAAAGGAGAATGGTGAGAACGCCAATGAGGATCGCGGCGGAAACGGCACCCATAAATGCGCTTACGACACCGAGACCGACCATCAGGGTCGCGATGGCGACTCCGGGAAGAAGACTGTGGCTGAGTGCCGTCAATTTTAGGGGGCTGCGATGCAGCAAAACGAAGGCGCTGGCGTAGCCATTGACGAAGCCAATGATCAGAGCCGCGACGAGTCCGCGTTGGTAGAGGTTAAGATCAAAGGGTTCGATCATGATGATGCGGGTGGCAGGAGTGGAGAGTGTGCTTCACCACGTCGCTGGCCATGACTTCGGGAGCAGGACCGAAAGCGATTTGCTTTTGATCGAGGACAAGCGCATGAGTGAAGATCTCGGTAACGCTTTCGAGTTGGTGGTGAGACGCGATGATTAGGTGACCGGATTTTGAGAGATCGAAAAGGCTGTCGGAGAGATGGCAACGGCTTTCGATGTCGAGTCCATTGAAGGGCTCGTCGAGGAGGAGGACGTGGGCTTCCTGGGCAAGAGCGCGGGCAATGAAGGTTCGCTGCTGTTGGCCGCCGGAGAGTTGATCGATTTGCCGGTCGGCAATATCGCCGAGATTCATGGTGGCGATGGCTTCCTCGGTTTTTTCCTTATCGATTTTTTTAAAACGCTTGAGGTTTCCGATGTGGGGAAAGCGACCCATTGCGACGACATCGCGCACCCGGATGGGGAAGTGGCGTTGGTGATGGTCGGCTTGGGGAAGGTAGGCTATTTCTTTTCGGAAGGTTGCGAGTGGTTGCTCGCGCCAGTTAAGTGTTCCGTCCTGAGGGTCGAGGAGTCCGGCGAGGAGGCGGATGAGCGTGGTTTTTCCTGCGCCATTGGGGCCAAGAAGAGCGAGCCGTTGGCCACAGTGGGTGGAGAGTGAAACGTCCGAGAGTGCCTTCTTGTTTCCGTATTTGTAGCGGACGTTTGCGAGGTCGAGTTGGTGGTGGTCGTGGCTCATTTGGAAACCTTCCACTGACAATTAAACTCTTGCGTCGCTTCAAGGGTGCCCCAGAGAGTGAATGATCGTGCGAGAAGATGGTCGGGCTCCAGGGAAATGAGAAGGGCGGTTTCCGGTATGTCCTCTGGCCAGATCGCGGAAACCTTCATCGTGATTTGTCCTGACTCGGGAATGGTGAAGAGAATTTCCTTATAGTCTTCGTCGGCAGAAAATTTGCAGACGGAATCTCCGATGGTGACTTCAACAGAAGAGTAAGGGTGAGCGGTGCGCAGAGTAATGTCGCCGCGCTTTGCTGTTCCGACAACCGCGGGTTCGACGATGGGATCGCGAGTCACTTCCAGGGGCTTGACGACTTCTACTAAAGGCCACGCGAGAGCGGCCAGAGGGAGCAGCGCCAGAGTCGTCGAGGTAAGAGGAGAACGGGTCATTTCTTCAGGCCGGCCACGATGTTGGTGACGTTTGTCTGGATCATCCTTTGATAGCTGGCGACCGAACCATCGGCGATGAGAGGTTTGCCGATTTGGGCTCCGGATTGACGCGCAATCTGGGCGAGGATTTTTGGATTGGCCGATTTTTCGGGAAAGACGGTAGGGATTTTTTCAGCCTGTAATTGGCGAATTGAAATCGCGAGTTGCTGGGCCGGGACTTCTCCTTTGGCACTGAGCCCCTGTATGAATGTTGCTTTGAATCCGTAGGCTTTGCAGAAGTATCCGAAGGCGGCGTGGGCCGTGACGAGATGGCGTTTTGATTTGGGAATGGTGGCAACCATGGCTTTGACCCAGGCGTCAAGTTGGCGAAGGCCGGCAATGGTGGTTTTGGCGTTCGCTTTGTAAATCGTGGAGCCGGCTGCATCGGCGGCGATGAGCTTCTTTTCGATGACGCGAACGGCGCGTTCCATATTGCGGACGTTGTGCCACCAGTGGGGGTCAATACCTCCTCCCGCATGATGGGGGCAACAGGCGTAGATTTGATCCTTCGCGGAGACTTTCTGGGAGGGAATGGTGTGGCCGACCTGAACGATGACCTGATGGGCGCCGAGGCTGTCTTCGAGATCGCCCAGGTAGGGTTCCAGCTTTTTTCCGGAGGCGAAGATCAGACGGGCTTTGGACATCTTGCGAATGTCGCTGGCTCGGGGCTCGAAGTAATGCACGTTCATCCCGGGCTTGCCGACTTCGGTGATCTGCACGCGATTGCCACCGACTTGCTTAAGCATGTCGGTGAGAATTGGGTGCAGCGAGGCGACTTCGAGAGCCTGAACACCCAAAGTCAGGAGGAAAAAGAAAGAGAGAAGTGCTTTCATTGCTGTGACTTTGTTGCGGTATGAGGGCGGAACGGTCAAGTGGTTAATGCAGGTTGATTGCGTTAGTTGACGATGGCTTTTACTCTGAGGAATCCTTTTTCGTTATCCGAGATCGGGGAGATTGAGCGGTAAGTTACGGTGACGGTATAATCGGGATTGACGGTCAGGGAAGTGAGTTCCATTTGATCATCGGGCCAGGTGGTCAGGTCGGTTGAGAATTCGGCTTTGGTGGTGACGTTGTCGACCGGATGGTAGTAGGTATAGGTCAGGGTATGGTAGTCTTCAGGCCCGCTTCCATTGTCGAAGTTCATCATGCCGAGGATGGGAGTAAGGTAAGTTCCGGTGGCATCCCGAAGGGTGTGTTCGATGAGATTGGTAATGCCGTTCCCGTTGCTGTCTCCGGTGGCGTCTCCGGTGAAGAGATCACTATCGGAGGTGCCGGGGTTGCCTCCGGTTTGGGTGCTGATGCGCCAGAAGGTTTGATCGTTGGGAGCGGATGGATCTCTTAGAATAAGCGTGTTTCCAATGCCATCGGCATCACTCGGCCAACCGGCATCGTCTTGATAGGTGACCGAAAAGAGGATGGTGTTGCCATTTCCCCGGAGCTCGATGGTTCCGATGTCGTTGGAGAGTTTTCCTTCGTAATTCCCGGTAGTGGAAATTCCGGGGTAGCGTTCCGCAAAGGCATTTGGTTTGCGTGGGATCACGATGCGGCCTCCAGCTGCAATGACGCGTTCACTGAGGTCTTCGAGTTCGGAGAAGGAGTAGTTCACTTCATTGGCGATTGAGATCTTACTGAGGTCGACTGGGGATGCCGAGGTATTGGTGATTTCGATGAATTCAAAATCCTCATCGCTGGTCCAGCCTGCAGTGATTTCTCCCGGAGTCGGATCATAGGGATGGTAATTAACCTCGCTGATGATGAGATCGCCGGGTGCGGGATTGGTGGCGACGAGGAATTCGGCGGAGCTCAAGGCTGACCAGTCGCTGTCACTGATCCTGATGCGGGCATTGATGATTTCGGAGGTGTTGATGAAGAAGCTGCTTGCTTGGATGGCAGTTGGATTGATTCCGCCTCCGATTTCGCGCGGGTCGCTGCCGTCGGTGGTGTAGTAGATTGATCCTCCAGCATTTGGGTTGGCGATATTTAGGAAAAATCCAGTGGAGATGAGTCCGCCGTGTTGACTGAAGATCGGAGCCTCGGTGGTTGGAAAAAGTCCATCGGCTTCCAGTTGTGCCAAAACAGTGAGGTTTCGGTCATCGATCCAGTCTTCTAGATTGGAAACGGCATTGACCCAATCAGTGCGCTTGAGAGATTGATTGGAATCCTGGGTGTCGCCCCAGCGGGCGGCTTCGGCATTGATGACATCGGCCACGGTGTTTTTCCGCGTGGCTAATCGTCCCAGGACGGATCCGTTGGTCAAGGCTCCCGAATTGAAGAATTCCCTCTGCACGGCGTCGGCGAAGCGGAGTTTATACTCGTTGTTGTTGGCGAGATATTGATGGATGTATTGCGGGTTGGAGCGTTCGAGGCTTTCCTGTTGAGCCACGGTGCCTCCCCAAATCGGTCCGGTGCGATCGTTCGTGTTGCTGGGCCAGGATCCCAGGCTGTGCTCGGCGTCGTGAATGAAAAAGGTCCAACCCCGGTCACCTCGGGTGCGGTTGCGAACGCCAAACCAATTGTTGGATGCCGCGATGGGATTGAATGCAGAGAGAGGGCCGTCGAAGAAACCGCTATAGAAAATGAGGAGATGGTAATCGATGAGGTTGTCGACATCGAGATAGATCGGAAGGTTGGTGTCGCGTGCTCCGGATGAGTCTAGCCCCTGAAGTTGAAAATAAGAGGAGTTGTTACTGGCGGCGTCTTTGGAAACATCAATGGCGAGGTTGTAGGTCGTTTCCCAATCGGTGGAGTTGCCGTCGGAAACTTCAGTAGTGTAGTCGTCTTGATTTCCGGATGACTTCAAGGTGTCGAAGTCCTCATCGTCTCCTCCCAAATATGAATCGCCGAAGTCATCACCAGGGCGTTCCTGGGTCATGTAGACGCCCCAATAGAGTCCGTTCAAATAGAGATTGTAGTAGCGGGAGCGGGTGTAAGGTTGATCGAGGTCTGCCTGAAGATCGCGGGTGAGGACTTCACGAAGGAAGGTGTTCTTGTAGCTGTTGTCCTCGTTGGCATTGAGGCCACTTTGGCGTTTTTTTAGTGACCAGCTGTAGTTTTGAGGTGTCCGCAGATCGATCTTTTTGAATTCGTCCGTACCTTCGTTTCCGAAGAGGGGGAAGTTCAGGGCTCGTTGGCCGTAGTCCTTGCGGAAGTAGGCCCGGAATGCGTGTTTTGGGTTGGCAAGGCTGCGGGATGCACCTCCCCGAATGCGCAGGCCAAAGTCCGATTGGAACCCGGTGAGTAGTCCATCGGGGTGGTTGTATCCGGGGGGGAGAATCATTTCCATGGAGGCGGGGCGTTCCCATTCTCTTCCGCGTTCTTCGGAGTTAATATAGATGCCGCCTTCCAGCCCGAAGAGATTGTCCTGATCAGTGACGATGGATAAAGAGGGGATGTTGGAAAGGGAGTCGAGGATCTGTCCGCCGGTGGTTCCGGCAAACAAGGCATCGCTCATTTCATAGTCGAGAACGTGTCCGCCCACGGGTCCGATGGGAAAGCCGAAGGGTGTTGCGTTTTGACTGAGGACATCGCCGGGGAAAATGTAGGTATGGGTATCGATGTTCGATGACACGAAATCGTCTTTGACCGCGATCGCTCGGAGCGTGGTCGTAGTGATGACTGAAATGGGGGAGGCGTAGAGGGTTCCCGAGGTGGCGCTGGGTTCGGACCCGTCGGTGGTATAGTAGATCTCCGCGCCCGGGGTGAGGGTTGTGATTTCTACCATCTGCGCGGAGTCGTAAATGCCGCGGTCAACTGAGAAAGAGGTGTCCTTCACGTAATCGCTGAATGACTCGCCGGAATTCTCCGAGTCGGGAGTGGGATTATTGTAATAGAGCCGCGTGGAAAAGTCCGTCGCGAGACCGTAGGAGAGATTGTTGAATTGGCGCGGGTAGTCGTTGAATTCCGTGAGGATGGTGTTGGCGCCATCGACTTTGACGAGGGCGAGGTATTCGCCTTCGGTCTTGAGGTTGAAGTTCGCGTGAGTCGGTAGAGTTTTTCCTGAAGCAAAAATGACGATGGAGTTTCCCGGGGTGATGGTCTGCACGGGAATCTGCCATTTCGTGAGATCGAGTGGGTCGTCGGTGAGGTAGTAGGAGCCATCGATGACGACATCAAGTTGGGTGGGGTTGCTGATTTGAATCCAGTCGCTGTCGTCGTTATCTTCGTCGAGAAGTCCATCGATATTGGAAGCCAGAAATTCGGTGAGGACCGGCTCGCCCGGTGGTGAAACGACCCCAAACCTTGTCTCTTGAAGCGACCCGTTGGCATTACTGGCATCGAGGACGAATGAAGTGAGTTCGTTAACCGGGAGGGTCTGGGTTCCCGCACTTGCGACGGGATTGCCGTTAAGTGTCACTGTATTGGCATTGAGAATGAGCCAACTCACGGTGACATCATCCCCTGGTCCTACCGTTTGCGGGCTCACGGTAAAGCTATCGAGAAGCGGTTGATCTGTCGTTTGAATGGTAAGGGTCTTTGTTGCGGCAAGTCCGTTAGGGGCGGTTGCGGAAATGGTGAAAGTCGTTTCGCTGGATGGGCCGGGGTCGAAGGTGAAACTTCCCATTCCGGCGGTGGTTTGGGCGGTGACATCGCCAACTCCCTGGTCGATTACGACGGTTGTGGTGGCGCTATCGACTTCCCATGCAAAGGCTATTTCAAAGCCTTCAGGAATAAGAACCCGGTCGCTTGTGAAGGTGATCACTTCCGGCGCGGTTTGTCCCGCGACTCCCGAGCCATCGGTGCCCAGTTCAATAAAGGTGCGTCCGTCGACCGGGTCGGCGGCAATATGATCCCATCGACCATTGCGAATCACAACGAAACCGCCGGGTCCGTCGTCGTAGGATTGAAAAACCAGATTTACTTCATCGAGCGGGTAGGAGAATTCGGGATCGTTCGCGAGGTTATAAATGGCGGCGACCTGAAGCGCGCTGAGTTCATTGTCAAAGATGCCCACGTCATCGACCTCTCCTGTCCAGCTGCGACTCAGTTGGGCGGGATTATTGCCAATCATGAAGGGGCGGCTTGATCCGGGGTTGAGGTAGGAATTGGTCCCGGTGACTTGTAATACGCCGTCGATATAGAGACGGGTAGGCTTCCCCCAGGCTCCGACCCCGACGGCATGGCGCCAGACTCCGTCGGTGACATCGATGGCGGTCGCTTTGATGCCCGCCGATCCGCCGGCCCAATACATCGTGCTCTTATTTTTTTCGCGGGACATGTTCCATTCGCCGCTATTGTCATGTCCCACGAGGGTGGCCCAGTCGTTGTCAAAGCCGTCGGTGCGAAACCAAACCGAGACCGTGATGGATTCTCCGTTGCCGCCGTTGTTGTCGGCTCCATTGGGAACGGTAACGTAGTTGGTCCCATTGAGTTGGATCGCCTCTCCAAAAACGCCGGAGGAATATGAATTTGTACTAACGAATGATCCGTCGTCCGTTACGACACCGGCCGAGGCTGAATCGTTAAGGTTTGAATCAAGATCCCAGTAGGAAACAAGATGGTCTGTTGCCGCAGTCATGAGCTGGGGGAATCCCAGCAAGATGGCTAAAAAGAGTGCGCGCATTCTGGAAGGAATTTACGGGCACTATCATCTTCATGCAAGTTCAGAGATGATGGCTAGATGGTAGGCGGAAGACTCACTTATATTACCCGGTCTTGCCGAGAGATACCCTCGGGGTGGATGCGAAACGGCCTTTTGTTAAGGAATGATTTTTCTCTGAGGGGTTGTCAGGCGGGGAGCGTATTGATATACCGCAAGCCGATAATCCCATGATGACAACGAAACTATTGCTTGGTGTGTTCCTGGTGAGCACTCCGATGCTCTCCGCTCAGAAGAAGAACAATTGGCCCAAGGGGATTGATCCTTCGACGCTTCTCGAAAATAAAGATGCCGAACCTGATTTGAAGGCAGATGGATTTACCGATCTTTTTAATGGGAAGGATCTCAGTGGATGGTCGATCAAGGGCGGTAAGATGAAGTTTGAAGCGAGGGGCGGCTCCATCGTCGGGACTTGTGTTCCGGGGCAACCGAATAGCTTTCTCTGCACCGATAAGAATTTCGCCGACTTTGTCTTTACCACGGAATTTAAGTGGGAGGTTCCCGGGAATTCCGGCGTGATGTTTCGGGCTGCGACCATGGAGCCTGATAAAAATGGCTTTGCGCGGGTATTCGGTTACCAAAGCGAGATGGACAACTCCGACCGTCGTTGGACCGGCGGAATCTATGGTGAGGCGATGGGCGGGTGGAAGTATCCTTTTAGCAAGCCCAAGGTGCATGATACCGCTCTCGCTGCGATTAAAGATCTCAAGGGGTGGAATCGCATGACGGTTTCAGCCAAAGGAAATGTGATCAAGACCTGGATCAACGGCGTGCCATGTTCGCATCTCGTCAATGACGAGCGGAGTGATGGTTTCATTGGATTACAGGTGCATGGAGGTAAAGCGGGGCGGATTCACTGGCGAAATGTTCGCATTCAGGATTTGGGCGGATCCAAATCAGTGGATCTTTTCGCATCCGGAGATTTCTCCGCCTGGGCCAGAACAAACGGTAAGCCTGTTCCGGAAGGTTGGTCGATCAAGGAGGGGGTGGTGACCCGCAGTAAAAAATCCGGGGACATCGCGACCAAGGAGAAATACAAAGACTTTGAACTCACCTTCGATTGGAAAATTTCCGAGAAGGGAAACAGCGGCGTGAAATACCGCACGCGTGGATCACTGGGCCTGGAATATCAGGTGCTCGATGACGAGAAGCACAACGACAATAAGAACCCAACCCATCGCGCCGGATCTCTGTATGAGTTGGTGGCAGCGCCCGTAGACCGGGAACTTAAACCAGTGGGTGAGTGGAATACTGGCAAGATTATCGCGCAAGGGAATCTTCTTCAGCATTTCCTGAACGGGAAAATGGTTGCTGAAATCGAATACGGTTCCGAGATTTGGAAGAAGCAATTTGGAAAGAGCAAGTATAAGAAGAACAAAGGCTTTGGAAGTTGGACCGGGCCGGTTCTCCTTCAGGATCACGGCGATCAAATGTGGTTCAAAAACATGCTCATCAAAAAACTTTAGTTAAATAGAACGTCAAAAAAACCCCGGAAGAGTCGCTCTTCCGGGGCTTCTTGCTTAATGGGGGGCTGCGATAACCTAGGACTCCGCTGTTTCGAGCTTTCCGCTTCCGCTTGTCCGTTCTCGTTTCTGTCTTGATTGGGCTCGGTTTACTGGGTGGGAGCGAGGATCGCGGGGATTCGCGATTTGGCATGAGATTTACACAGGGGCGTGAGCGAGCGATTGCACCAATCGCGCTTTTAGTGTGAAGTGATTTCCCTCGCAGGAATCGCGTATTGGAAAAGAATTGTTAAGTGGGTGTAAATCGCTTCGTTCTTTTGCTGCGGGTGGAGTTACTCTAGAAAAGTCGTATGGATGGTTCCGGAAAAAAACGTCTTCTCGTTGTCGATGATGATCGCAAGCTGTGTGGTCTCATTCATGATTACCTCGAGCCGTTGGGGTATGATGTGGAAATGCGCCATACCGGAACCGAGGGGTTGGAAGTGGCCCAGGAGGGTGAATACGAAGCAATTTTGTTAGATGTCATGATGCCGGGAATGGATGGCTTTGAAGTTCTGCGGGAGCTGCGCAAGACCTCGAATGTTCCGGTGCTCATGTTGACTGCGATGGGTGATGAAGCTGATCGAATTGTGGGGTTGGAGTTAGGAGCCGATGACTATCTTCCGAAAACATTTTCCACCCGCGAGCTTCTTGCTCGTCTGCGTGCGGTGACGCGACGATCTCATCTTGCTGATCCGGTGCAAGCCGAGCAGGATGTCGATTGGATCGTCGGAAAGATTCGCCTTAACGAGGGGACGCATACCGTCTTGTTGAATGAAAAGCCTCTTGATCTCACGGCTCTGGAGTTCGCGATGCTGGCTTGTTTGATGAGATCGAAAGGTCGGGTGAAATCGCGTGAGCAATTGATCGAGGAAGTGTCCGAGCGAAAGTTTGATGTCTTCGATCGTTCCATCGATGTCCATATTTCCGCGCTTCGTAAGAAGATCGGTGACGATGCCAAGCAGCCGAGCTACATCCGCACGGTGCGCGGAGTGGGGTATCAGCTCATGGAGCCCGACGCATAGCCATTTATGAGAATTCCGCTGTCGCTTCGCATCTTTCTGCTATTGACGTTCAACGTCATCTTGGCGGCATTGTTGATGTCGTGGATTGCCAGGGAGTATTATTCAGTCGGCTGGAATCAGCTAACCCGGAGTGGTGCGGAGCCCCGTTTGGTGAGCATGGCGGAATTGGTGAATGAGAGTCTCGACGAAGCGGATCGTGAAGACTGGGGAAAGGTGTTGGAGGGATTCGAAAAGGCCTATCAGGTTGACCTGGGGCTTTACCGTCCTTTTAAGGATAGCCTGATCGAGGGAACGGAGTGGGAACTCTCCGATGGAGAAAAGGGACTCTTTCAAAATAAGGGGCCGCCGCGTCGTGAAGATGGCCCGCCGCCCCGTCGACGTGAGGGCGGGGAGTTTGGAGGTCCCGGCAATGACCGGGGACCACCCCGCCGCCGTTCGGCTGATGGACCTCCTTTGGGGCGTGGATCAGATGGTTCGGACGAAGTGGGGGATGGCGAGCGGATAAGACCTTCCCCGAGCGAAGAGGATGAAATTGATCTTCGTTTTTTAAAGCTCTTTCACACCGAACAGGGGGAAATTGGCGCAGTAAGGATCGATATCTTGGATGCGCGCGAGAGACAGCGTCGAAGTTCTGTTCTGTTGATTCGTGGAAGAGCGGGATGTGATTTGTTTTTCACCTGGCAACCCTTGTTCTGGGGGCTTGCCGGAGTGTTGGTGCTGAGTCTTCTTGTGTGGGTGCCTTGGGTTTACCGAATGACCCGACGACTTGGAATTCTGACCCGTGGAGCGGAGTCGATTTCGCAGGGAGACTTCGAGGTCTCGGTCGCAACGAATCGAACCGACGAAATCGGTCGCTTAAGTCGGTCCTTGCAATCGATGGCAGGCAAGCTTGATGATTTTGTCTCAGGTCAAAAACGCTTTCTGGGTGATATCGCTCACGAACTCTGTTCGCCGCTGGTAAGGATTCGGATGGGGCTTGGCGTGCTGGAGCACAAGTTGGAGAGTGAGGATTATCAGAAGCTGGAATCGGTCAATGCCGAGGCGGCTGAACTCTCCCAGTTGGTGAATGAGCTCCTTGACTTTTCGAAAGCCTCCCTGGAACCCAAGAACCTTAAAATGGAGTCGATTAAGGTGGGGGAATTATGTGGTGAGGTGCTTGAGCGTGAGAAAGCGGAAGGTCAAATTCCCTTCTCGGCTCCCTTGGGACTCTCGATTGTCACCAACCGCGACTTATTCAAACGGGCGATGGGAAATGTCATTCGAAATGCTCTCAAACATGCCCAGGACGTCAGAGTCGTGGTCACCGCCAGAGGGGGCGCGGTTGATATTTCTATTGAAGATCGCGGTCCTGGATTGCCCGAGGAGTGGATTGAAAAAATCTTTGAGCCTTTTGCGCGGCCCGACGGAGCGAGAACCCGGGAAAGCGGCGGAACTGGTTTGGGGATGGCCATTGCCAAAACCTGCATTGAAAGCGTCGGCGGAATCATTACTTGCGCCAACCGCCAAAGCGGAGGCCTGCGGGTGATCCTCACCGTTCCAGGATAGGGGAGCCAGCCGGGAAAAAGCTCATCGCTAATCTTGACCCTGAGTCCGACTTTGATAGCGTCCCGCCACTCGGGAGGGTTGGCTGAGCTCGGTTTAAGGCGCTCGATTCGAAATCGAGTGATGCAGTGATGTATCCGTGGGTTCGAATCCCACACCCTCCGCCACAGCCCCACCTCTGCAAAGCAAGGGTGGGGCTGTGGCGTTTAGTGGGATGAGAACGAAGTTTGAGCCGGAGGGAGGGAAGCGAGCGGAGTCAGCCTCAAAGCGAAGCGACAGGCAATCTCACATCCTCCGCCAGCGCTTACTCTCCTCAGAAGTAATTCATCCGACCGCCGTAGTGCAGCATGTTGTAGGGTGGAATCAGCTCCAAAGGGGGAATGGAATCGGTGAATTTACCGAATTCCTGTCAATGACGCCGTTTTTTCCGACCATTTTCAGCAAAAAGCAAATTTTCCAGTCAATTTTTTGTGCTTTAGTTCTTTATTTCTACAAAGGGTTTTATTTACTG
>JAQWZU010000092.1 GCA_029253285.1 Akkermansiaceae bacterium
TCTTCGTTCGGCAGGATGCCCGGGCCCACTACCGCGTTCGTTTTTGCGGCGGCGTGGTCGATGGTGTCAACATCCGTCGCGGTGTCCGCCTGATGGAGAAGAACGGAAAACTGGGCGGCAAGCACGGAAGGGCATTCGGGAGTTTTTGGATTCGAGGAACGATTGAAGAACCTTCGACCCATGAAACCCTTTACTACCCTGCGTTTCAGCCTGACTTTCGCCCCGACCACTGGCACCAGTCCAGGCGACACCTCTATTTGCTGGAGGATAAACGCGGTGGGCCAAGCTCCGAGCAGTTCTATCATCACTACCGGCCGATCGAGCCGGAAGCTCCGAAAGACACCATCTTTGCCAAGTGGATGGAAGTTGAAGGACCCTTCTACGATCCCAAGTCGCCCTTTGAGAAATTGGTCGAGAAGTATCAATTGGCGACCGCGACCGACGAGGGGTTCGATTCTGTTGCTGCTCGATTCTTGGCTGAATTTGCCGAGATCGCGTTTCGTAAACGCGGGCTTCCGGAGGGCTATCAAGACAGGCTCTTCAGATTCTATCAAGAAAAGCGCAAAGTGGGACTCAGTTTCCGGGAGGCGATCGTCGATCCGCTTGCGATGATCCTGACATCCACCCGTTTTCTCTACCTGCTGGAACCCCGGGAGAAGGCGGCGAAGGAGAGAACTCTCGATGCCGTCAGCATGGCGAATCGCCTTTCCTATTTCCTCTGGAGTAGCCCTCCTGACAAAGAACTGTTGAAGTTGGCTGAGGGCGGTGAGCTTCTCAAACCTGCGGTTCTGGAGCAGCAGCTTGACCGGATGTTGGACAGTCCCCTCGCGGACCAATTCTTCAAAGGGTTCATGTCGCAATGGACGCACTTGGATCGATTCGACTCGCTCACTCTGAACTCGAAGTTGTTACTGCACCGCACCGACGGGATGATTCAAGCCGCGAGACAGGAGCCGATTGAGTTTTTCAAAACGCTGGTAAGGGAGAACCTACCCGCTGCCAATCTCATCGATTCTGATTTCGTGATGGTCAATGGGGTGTTGGCGATGAAGTACGGCCTTGCGGAGGTCTATGCTGGTGACGCCTTTAAAAAGCTCCAGCTGCCACCCGGTTCACCGCGCGGCGGTTTGATGACCCAGTCCGCGTTTTTGTCTGCCGGCACGATGGGGAATCGAACTTCTCCCGTGATTCGTGGTTCATTGGTCAAAGAGATCCTGCTCAATGACCCGCCACCGCCACCTCCTCCGAACGTTCCTGAATTGGATGCCGGAGCGAATCCCTTGGCCAGTGTGCGCTCCTTGGTCGAGCTGCATCAGACCAAAGCGCAATGCGCCTCCTGTCATGCGCGCTTCGATTTCATTGGCTTGGGATTGGAAAACTTTGATGCCGCCGGGCTTTGGCGGGATGAGGAACTGGTCACGGAAGCGCAGGAAGCTCAGCAAGTTTCCCGCCGCCCCAAGAAAATTTATCCCGTCGATGCCAGCGGAGAGTTGCCCAATGGCGAGACCTTTAAAGATGTGCATGGACTCAAAGCGGCCCTGATGAAGGAGGAGAGGGCGGTGGCAGCTTCGATCTTCGAAGGGCTGTTGTGTTATGCCCTGGGGCGCGACGTGAGTTTTACCGATCTGCCAATGATCGAAAAGGCATTGAACGAATTGGAGCCTGGTGACTTTCCGGTTCGGACCATGATTAAGAGAATCGTCACCAGCCAATTGTTTCAGTCACGATGAGAAGTCTTTGCCACATCCTGCTCGCTACTGGAATCCTGACAGGCCCGGCTTTTGGCGCCGACGGTGTTCCGATACCAAAGTCGATCGAAACCTTTTTCGAAACGCATTGCTACGGCTGCCATGACGAAGCCACGTCGAAGGCGGATCTCAATCTTGAAGGGCTGACTCGTTCAATTGGTAACAACACGGATGCGCTGAACTGGCAGGACATCCTCGATCAACTCAACGCGGGCGAAATGCCGCCGAAAAAGAAGCCCCGCCCGCCCAAGGATGAGTTGGCCGGAGTGGTGGGTGATCTCACGGAAGCTCTGCAAGCCGCCCAGAAGATGCTCATGGACAGTGGGGGCGAGATCGCGCTCCGTCGCATCAACCGCCGTGAGTATGAAGCCACCGTTAGAGAATTGCTGGGGATTCGCATCATGGCCGAGAGGTTGCCTGATGACTCGAGGGGAAGGTTCGATACGGTTGGGCAGAATCAATCGCTCTCTTCCCTCGATCTGGAGAACTACTTTGAGCAGGCGCAGGAGGTCGTCCGCACCGCGATGCACTGGGCGGTGCTGCCCCGGGAAGATGCCAAAGTGGTTCGGAGGAATGCTGCGGACGTGTCGAACGGGACAAGGAAATTCTACGGGATCCTGGATAAGGTGCAGGAGGTGCATGACACCGATCGCACCTGGGCAGAAGTGGGTCTGACCGAAGACGAATGGAATCGCTACAATCGCGGTTCGAAAAAGTATCCGCGGCATGCGAAGTATCAGGAGCGGAAAAGCGTCCTCGGCTGGTACTTCGACAACGTGGAGTATCACGCCCTGGGGCGCATGTTACCGATCCGGAACAGGTTCAGCAGCAGCGTCGGGATCGGGTTTCAGCGCGACGCCCGGGCCTACTACCGGCTGCGAGCCTCCGCAGGTGTCGTCGATGGAGTGGAAATTCGACGATCCATCCGCATGACAGTCCCGAGTGGACACCTGGTAGCCCCGAACGGAAAACCGATCGGTAGTTTCTACGTAACCGGGTCGATTGAAGAGCCCTCGACTCACGAGATGGTGTGGTATCCGGAATTCGAAGACGACTTCAGACCGGCAACAGATAAGGAGGCGATGGGGGGAGGAGTCGTCTTCCTCGAAGATCGGCGCGGTGGCCCGGGGAGGGCACAGCTTTTTCAATACTACTGGCCTATCGAACCCGATGCTCCGACGGAAACCATCCTGTTGAGGTGGATGGAGGCGGAAGGGCCTTTTTACGATGAGAAAACCCCCTTCGAAGCCTTGGTCGACACCTACCAAGTCGCCACCGCTTCCGATGAAGCGCTCGATGAGGCGGCGGAGTCGTTTCTTCAGCAGTTTGCCACGGCCGCCTTTCGGGGGCGCGAAGTGCCTGCGGAGTTCGTGACGAAGTTGCACACCTACTACCAGATCCAGCGAACTGCAGGAAAGGACTTCCGCGAGGCCATGGTGGATCCGCTGGCCCTCATCCTGTCCTCGCCGCGTTTTTTGTATCTGGTGAATCCTGACATCGGCGAAGAGGAGACGACCCGCGCCCTGGACGCGGTCAGCCTCGCCAACCGACTGGCTGCGTTTCTCTGGAGCGGGCCACCGGACGAAGAACTGATGAGGCTCGCTGCGGACAGGTCGTTGCTCGATGAAGCGATCCTGCTGAAACAGACCGAGCGCATGTTGGGCCATCCGCGGGCGAAGGAGTTCTATCAGGGATTTATCAGCCAATGGATGCATCTGAAACGTTTCGACAGCGTGGGGCTGAGTTCCCGCTTTCTCCTTCACTACACCGATGCCTACATCCTTTCCGCGAAGCAGGAGCCGGTGGAGTTCTTCAAAACCCTTGTGGAAGAAAATCTGTCGGCGGCGAACCTGATTGACTCTGACTTTGTCACCATCGACGGCGTGCTCGCCGCGAAATATGGCCTGACTGATCACTACCGCGGTGATGGATTCCAAAAGGTGACCTTGCCCGCAGACTCGCCACGGGGCGGGTTGATCACCCAGGGTGCCTTTCTCGCAATCGGCACGATGAACAATCGCACTTCGCCAGTGATTCGTGGCTCGCTGGTGAAGGAGGTTCTCCTCAATGATCCCCCTCCCCCACCCCCTCCGAATGTCCCTGAGCTCATCGCATCCTCAGATGATCCCTTGCCAAGCGTTCGAGCGCTTGTGGAGCTGCATCAGACGAAAGCGCAATGCGCTTCCTGCCATGCCCGCTTCGATTTTATTGGACTGGGCTTGGAGAACTTCGATGCCATCGGCATGTGGCGGGATGAAGAGCTCGTCACCAATGTCGAGCATTTCCACCAGCTGAAAAATCCCAGGGCGAAAAGAAAGTTGTATCCCGTGGATGCCAGTGGCGAGCTTCCCAACGGCGAGACTTTTAAGGATGTAAAAGGGCTGAAGGCGGCGCTGATGAAAGAAAAGCGCACCGTAGCCGGATCGGTCTTCGAAGGGCTGTTCTGTTATGCCCTGGGGCGCGACGTGAGTTTTACCGATCTGCCGCTCATTGACGCGGTGCTGGACGACCTCGAAGCGGATCAGTACCCGGTTCGGGAGCTGGTTAAACGTGTGGTGACAAGTGAACCGTTTTTGAATCGATAATCATGGATCGCCTCATTCCATTTATTCTATTTTTCGCCGTCTCGATTCTCCAAGGCAGCGCATCCTCCGCTTTCGCAGCTCGGAGTCCGGAAGAGATTGTCGCTGGCTTTGACAAGCGAGTGGAAGTCATGTTTCGCGCCGAATCGGGCAAGCCACTGGTGCGGGCCGCAAGTAGCAACGTTGAAGAACATCGTGAAAGATAATTGGGAAGAGAACACTCAACCTGACTATATAAAAATGAGAGAAATGGACTTTACGGCAGGTACACTGATTAGCCTTAGCGTCACATGTGTACTGTCGATCTGCACGGGGCACATCGGAGCCGAGGAAACTGAGAAGCAAGTATTGCCTCCGATTCAGTTCGCGGGAGACGATGCTCGTTTCACGGCGGCCAATCAGGAACGCGTTGATCTCGTGAAGCAAATACCTGGATTGGTCGCTTTATGGGATTTTGTTGAACGACGGGATTCGTGGCAGACTCACAATCCCTTCGTTTCCATCCCGGGAGAATCTGGCGAGCGGACCTACGAACTCGAACCGAGAAACATATCGCTCGATTATTGGCACCAGGGACCGGAAGCGACGCTGGCTGATTTTGAGTTGTTTGGGCGGGGACCCTTTGGTCAAGCGGTCCGCTTTTCGACTCCTAGTAGCGACGAGGATTTACCGGTTCTGTCTGTGCCAAGAAAGCATCTTCACGGCTCACCTTTGGATATCAAAGGCAAAGGAAAATCGGTCACCCTGGTGGTATGGTTGCTCTACGAACGAGGCAATCATGCGATCGCTGGAATGTGGCATGAGGGCACCGTTACGCCGAAAGGAGAACCTCCCGTAGTGCAAGTGCCCGGCAAGCGGCAGTTTGGGCTATTCGCTGGTCTGCAGGCAAACAAAGGCGGGATCGGTGCTCACATTTCGGAGAACGGGGGGGCCTCGTTTGGCGACATCTACGCTCGGCACCTTGCGTCCGCGCCGACGAAAATGAAACAAATCAAACCGGATACGAAACCCGCCGATTCCGATCTATACTGGAACGCGGTCGGCATGGTGTTTCACAATGAAGAAAATCGCGTGACGGCCTACGTGAATGGTCTAGCCGAGGACGTTTGGGTGGAGAATCCGAAGGAGTCGCGATTCTTTCAACATGCCTATCGCGCTTGGCAGCAGGGACAGCTGGCTGCTATCGATGGAGTTCAACCCGGTGAGGACGTGAACTACCCAAAGAATCAGTTCTATAGCCCTCCCGAGGATGAACCGCTTGAAACAAAAATGATCGAGCAGACATCCGATCGGGTCGTGCGGCTGGAAACTTATCCGTTCACAAAGGTCGAGGCTACCTATCAGGTGCAGCCTGATGGGGCCTTGGCGAAACCACTGAAGCGTGAGTTGGTGGCATTGAAATCCAATCCCTACTATTTCGGCTCTGACATCTATGCCCCCAAGTCCATTGAGCAAGGCGGGCCGTTTACGATAGGTCGTGTCATCCACAGCAATCGACACGCGACGCTTTCCGCGTGGATCGGTGGTGTCGCTGTCTTCGATCGCGCGCTTTCTGACGACGAAATGAAAAGACTCGCGACCATTGGAAATTGCTCGGTCGTGGATCAGTAAAGTGTCAGAACCTAACAAATATATGAATCCCACAATTACATACCGAATGATCATCTTCACTTTATGCTGTATTGCTTTTTGGGGCACTGCAGCCATTGCCAGCGCCGATGAAAGGTATTCAGGCGAGATCATTAAGCTTTGGCCTAAAGATGTCGCGAGTCAGGATACCAAAGGCATGGGAACGATGAAGCCGGGCCGAAGCGAAGGCTCCCTCCGTCTCACTGATATCACTCAGCCTTACTTGAGTTACTTTCCGGCTCCCGGTCAGGAGGCGCCTTGCCCCGTGGTCATTGTAAGCCCGGGAGGAGGCTACATGCATATTGGTAGCACCACGGGGAGGTACCAGATCGCTGAATGGCTCAATGATCACGGAATCTCCGCCTTTGTCCTGCATTACCGACTTCCCAAGAATCGTAAAGGTGCCTATCAGGATATTCAGCGAGCGGTCCGGATGGTCCGCTCGCGAGCTGCTGAGTGGAACATCGACCCAGAGCGGATAGGAGTCATGGGTACCTCTGCGGGAGGGCACCTCTCGGCCCGGGTCAGTACCGGTTATGATACTCCAAGCTATAAGGCAGTCGATGAGCTGGACGGTGCCAGCTGTAAACCGAACTTCACGGTCTTGCTTTGCCCGGCCTACATGAACAAGGAGAAGGCACTCGCTAAGGAGTTTACGGTTACCGATAAACTCAGCCCCACTCTGATTATAACATGCAAAGACGACGGCTTTTTTATAGGAAGTGAAGTTTACGCCAAGGCTCTGAAAGAAGCCGGCGCCCCCGTTCGCACCCACTTTTTTGAGAAAGGCGGTCACGGTATCAGTCTTAAGTCGAAAAAGTACCCGCTTTCCACCTGGCCGGATCTTTATCTGCAATGGTTAAAAGACATGAAGATCATTGAAGAAGGAGCCGAACAACAAGAGAAGGCACCTGGCAAGAAATAGGGCGCGTTTTCACCCAAGGATGGCTACTGAAGGACCTTTGAGAAATGTCATGAAAACAATATTCCATGCAACATTCCTGCTCATCGTCGCGATTTCGGCGCAGGCAAAACAACCGAACATCTTGTTTTTCTATGCCGATGACTGGGGAAAGATGGCGAGTTGTTATACTGACGACTCCGTGTTCGGGAAGATGAACGCAACGTTTCAGACGCCGACCTTTGACCGCTTGGCGAACGAAGGGGCTCGCTTTCGGAACGCAATTTTCCCTGTAGCGCAATGCACCCCGTGCCGCGCTTCGATTGCGACGGGATCCTACTTCTGGCGCACCGGAAAAACCGCTTTTTTGAACCATAAAGATGGCGGTCCCAAGAAATTCGAGGATCCCGGATTGCCGGGTTTTGGTCGGGCACTCGTCAATCAAGGCTACTTCGTGGCTTCGGCCGGTAAAACCTTCAGCAGCCAATGGAGCAAGGCAAAAGTCGTTACTGACAGGAACGCCCGCTTCCGCTACTCGCTCTACATCGACGAAGGAACCGCTCGCAGCGAACTTGAGGAAGCGTATCGGACGTTGATCAAAGAGATGTTGGCGAAGCGCAAAGACGGACAGCCGTTTTATTTTGTCTATGGCCCGATCAATACCCATCGCCCTTGGATTCAAGGCTCGGGGGCCAAGCTCTGGAATCTTAACCCGGACGACTTGAAAGACCGTATGCCCCCCTTCCTGCCGGACGTGCCGGAGGTGCGCGAAGATATGGCGGATTATATGGGCGAGATTCTCGCGCTCGACCTGATGTTGCGCTGTTTTATGGAAGAACTCGAAAAGGCGGGTGAACTCGAACACACCGTGGTCATCGCGACGGGTGATAATGGCCCGCCCGGTTTTACACGCGGAAAAACCAACTGCTACGGCTTCGCCTCGCGCGCACCGCTGCTAGTCCGTTGGCCCGGCGTGGTGAAGCCCGGCACGGTCATCGATGACTTTGTGAATTTGATGGATCTTGGTCCGACCTTCCAGGAACTCGCCGGGGCCGAAGCGGGTAAAGAGATGGATGGCCGAAGCATTCTTCCGTTACTGAAGGCCGGTAAAAGCGGACACATTGACCCGACCCGCGACCATGTGATTATCGGACGCGAACGCCATGTTCATTCCGCACGTGAAGGCAACCTTTCCTATCCGAGCCGCGCGATGATCACGAAAGATTTTCTCTATATCAACAACCCGCACGAAGAACGCTGGCCCCAGGGCGAACCGAAAAAATCCGCCGCCGTCACCAGTCCTGAAGAACTGGCTAAGCGCGGAAAGGAGACCTATGGCGCTTTCGAGGATATCGATGGAAGCCCGACTAAAGCATTTGTGATGTCGGTGCGCGACGATGCCGACCAGAGGAAGTATTGGGAATACGCCTTCGCAAAACGTCCGAAAGAGGAGCTGTACCGCCTCGATAACGATGCCGATTCGATGGTGAACCTCGCGAACCATCCCGAGTTTAAAGCTGAAAAAGAGAAGTTGGCAAAAAAACTGATGGCCGTCCGCGAAGCGACGCAAGATCCGCGCCTGACCAATGATTTTGACCGAATGCCCTGGACGAACCCGGACTTTAAGGAGACGAAAAAGAAGAGGTCTCGGGGAAATGACGACAAAACACATTCAAAACAGAAGAGAGATTAGCATGAATAAGAAAGCATTGAGTACGACCTTACTATTTTTGGTGGTATGCACTCATATGAGTGCTTCCGCACAGGCAGCAGAACAATCGAAGCCGAATATTATCTATATTCTGGCCGACGACTGGGGGCTGGGTGATGTGAAGACCTATGGCGGCGACCGCTGTAAGATCGATACCCCGCACATGGACCACCTAGCGGCTAGAGGGATGAAGTTTACCGACGCGCACACCTCTTCTTCCGTGTGTACCCCAAGCCGCTACAGTGTGATCACGGGCCGCTATAATTTTCGGATTAATAGAGCGAGCGGAATTTTGACTGGGTACAAGCCCGCAAAGATCAAACCGGGACGGGAAACGGTTGCTTCCATGTTAAAGCAGAATGGATACGCCACCGGAATGGTGGGCAAGTGGCATATTGGAATGAATTTGCCGACCACTGACGGAAAACCAGCACGCGGAAATGCAGACAAGAAAAAGGGAACGGTTAGTACGAATATTGACTGGAATGGGACGATCACCGAAGGACCCTACGATGTGGGCTTTGATTATTATTATGGAATAAGCGCATCGCTGGATATGCCTCCTTACGTTTGGATCGAGAACAACCGCTTTACCGAGCCGGGAACTAAACCGAATGATATGTGCCGTCCGGGACCGCAGGGTGAAAGTTTTGTGTTTTCTGACGTATTGCCTAAGATCACCAGAAAATCGGTTGCCTGGATACAACAGCAGGCCAAATCGGACAAACCGTTCTTTCTCTATATGGCGCTGAACAGCCCTCATACTCCGCTGGTAACTTCAGCTAAATTTAAGGGTAAAAGTGCGGTTGGTTCGTATGGCGATTTTGTGATGGAAACCGATTGGTCGGTGGGTGAGGTGGTGAAAGCCGTTGAACAGGCAGGGATTGCCGATAACACGCTGATTATTGTCACGGCCGACAACGGATGCAGCCCAGCCGCAAAAGGCGGATTTAAAGACAAATCGCAAATCCAGTTCCGGATGGATCAACCGGTGGAAGAGAATCCCGACGCCCATTACCCGAGCGATATCTATCGCGGCCACAAAGCGGATATTTATGAAGGCGGTCACCGCGTTCCATACATTGCCCGCTGGGACCGTAAGGTGAAGGCGGGAAGCGTGTCAGATGATACGATTTGCCTGGTTGACCTCTATGCGACGTGTGCTGATATTGTGGGTGCAAAAATCCCTGATACCGCCGCGGAGGACTCGGTGAGTACGCTACCCATCATGCTTGGCACGGCAACAGGACCGATTCATGAGGCCGTAGTGCACCACTCGTACAATGGTTATTTTGCCGTCAGAAAAGGTAAATGGAAGTTGATTTTTGGACCTGATTCAGGCGGTTGGAGTAACCCGGGACCTCCATCCAAGAGAGTCGTTAAGGGTAGAACTAATATCGTCCCTGCTGAGGTTCAGGAAAATGAATGGCTGCAGCTTTTTGATTTGGAGGCGGATCCGTCGGAATTGAACAACCTTTACGGCAAGTATCCGGAAGTGGTGAAGAACCTGACTGAGATTGGTCAGAAGTATATCGATAACGGTCGTTCGACCCCGGGCGCGAAACAGGAAAATGATGTGAAGACGGGTTTGACGCCCAACTGGGTTGATAAGCACAAAAAACGTAAAAGTAAGTAGTTAAGAGGGAAAGATGAATAGAATACTAGGATCATGCATTTTGTTAGCAGGCTGTTTTACAGGCTTTGCTCAAAGCGAGGTTCGCCTGCTTTCTCCGGAAAACGGTGCAACGATATACGCGCCACATCCTCATCTCGGCTGGCAGAAGGAAGCCGGCGCGGACATTGAGGACCGGTACCGGGTTCAGGTATCCCGGGACGAGTCGTTCCAGACGCTGGTGATTGATGACTCGCTCGAGGTGGTATCGAGACTGGTTTGCGCAAAACCCCTGCCACCCGGGACATACTTCTGGCGCGTTCGCCGCGAAGACCAAAAACAGTGGTCGAAGGTCTTTTCCTTCACTCGTGGCAAATCCAAAGAACACCGGATCAAGAAAGGGGCCACGACTCAAGAAATTGCAGCCGTGCTCACCGAAGCGGCCGCCAATACACCTGCCAAGGTGGTTTTCGAGCAGGGGGACTATCACATCACTGACATGATTCCGCTGAGAAAGGTCAAGGACCTGATCATTGACGGAAACGGCAGCACTCTAACACTGAAAGATCGATTTCTGGATCTCAAAAACTGCGCTGACATCACCGTGTGTAACATGACGGTGACGCCTGCCCGTCAGGCCAGCACGAACGTCGATGTGCTGGAGGTAGACCCAAATGCCGGCTCGCTCACGGTTCAGGTCAAGCCGGGTTTTCCTGAAGACTTCCGCTCTTATTTTCCAGCTGGCAAAAGCGGGAATACAATCATGCGCGTCGTTGACGAGAAACATCGGGGTCGGGCCCTCGCCGGATGGGGATCTGGTGGCAAGCGCATGGAGGAGCTGGGCAATCGCCGCTATCGCATCCACGGTTTGGAAGCCAGGGGCGTTAAAAAAATACGTCCCGGGATGGTTGCCTATGCGAAGACCTATAGGGGGGGCTTTGGGAAGACGACTTACGTGACGAGGATCACGCTCAGCAAGGTCAATTTTATGGGGATGGGCGGTACCATTTGGCTGGGAGGTGGAGGTGAAACGGAAGCTAAATCCTGTCTCTCCTGCGCATTTCTACCGCTGTCTCCTGAGTACTATACCGGAGCATCAGGCGTGATCGGTGGAGGTCGGATCGGATCGTGGTACGAAGATTGCCGTTTTGAAATGGGCGCAGACGACAACACCATGGATCACATGTTCCCATTGCCCGTTGCCAACATTCAGGACAATGTAGCCACCCTCAAGTATCCATGGCCGTGGCCGCAGGATATCCATAAAGGCGACACATTTGTTCTGTGGGACTGCATGAACGGTGAGAAGGGACGGACCACTCGCGTTACCGTACTGGAAGTCCAGGACGCCGACGGCAAACCGATGGTGATCAAAGAGCTGGATTTCCAAGCTCCGAAACGGCTGGTGCTGTCGAAAAACATGGCGGAATTGAATCGCGAGCTGGGGCGGGCGGAAGATGCCTCGTTTCTATCTCCGGGCAAGACAAATCGTGAGTTGAACAGTATGCTGCTCATACGGTTGTCACATAATAACCGGGACTTTGTCTTTCGCCGCAACAACGTGCTCGGCGGCAGCTCCGGCATGCTCAACAATACCACGCGCGCCTTAGTTTCCGAAAACAGCTTCAAGAATCTCCGCGGGAACGCTGTGACCGCCGGGTTTTGCTCAGGCCCCAAAGAGTTTCCGTTAGAAGGCTGTGGCTCAAGGGACTACGTCATCCGTGACAACACGATGGAGAACTGTGGACGTAATTCCATTGTTGTCAGATCCGATTCCGGCTTCGGCGCCAACGTGATCATCAAGAACAATACGATACGTTACAGCGCAGACTGGGCGCCCTGGAATTCCATCGGCGTGGCGGGCGATATAAAAGGGGTTGTCGTAAAGGACAATCTGTTCCAGAGCGCGAGCCCCCCCGAGCGAGGGGGGTGGATTTATTCGCGTGAGAATGATTACGCAGTTCAGCACAGCAATAACCGCTTCGATCCGCCGCATCCAAACGTGCCGATGCTTATCGAAAAGAACAGCAATTAACGAACTGTGCAAAATCCTGATTGGTTAGAAGGAACTCGAATATAGATATGCAAACCACAGTTACAGACCGACTAATGGTTTTTATTTTATGCTGCATTGCATTTTGGAGCACCTCAGTCATTGCGAATGCGAACGAGAAGAAGGCAAGCCAGATCATTAAGCTCTGGCCCAAAGATGCAGCGAGTCAAGATAACGAAGGCATGGGAACGCCTAAGCCTGATCAAGGCGATGGACACATACGCCTCACCGATATCACTCAGCCTTCATTGCGCTATTTTCCGGCTCCCGGTAAGAAGAAGCCTGTACCCGCGGTCATTTTATGTCCGGGAGGAGGATACGTCAGTCTTGTCACAACGAAGATGACCCCGATCGCCAAATGGCTCAATGATCACGGAATCTCCGCATATATCCTGATTTACCGGGCTCCGAAGAACCGTAAAGATGCCTTTCAGGATATTCAGCGAGCTGTTCGAATTGTCCGCTCGCGAGCATCAGAGTGGAACATCGACCCAAGGCGGATTGGAGTGATGGGTTCTTCAGCGGGAGGACACCTTGCGGCCCGGGTCAGTACCGGTTTTGATATTCAAACCTATGAGGAAGTCGATGAGCTTGACGATGTCAGCTGCAAACCAGACTTCACGGTTTTACTTTACCCGGCCTACATGAACAAGGGAAAGATACTGAGTAAGGAGTTTACGGTTACCGATGAAATCAGTCCAACTCTGATTGTATCAGCCAGAGACGACGGCTTTTTTCCTGGAAGTGAAATCTATGGAGAAGCTTTGAAAGAAGCCGGCGCATCCATTCGTGTCCATTTTTTTGAGAAGGGTGGTCACGGATTCTCCCTTCGACCTAAAGAGCACCCGCTTTCCACTTGGCCGGACCTGTGTCTGCAATGGTTTAGAGACAAGAACATTATTGAAGAAGCCGAATAAGAGAATGCACCTGACAAGAAATATACCAAACCTCTGAAATCAAAGACTATCCCATGAACCTGACAACCCACACTACCAACCGCCGGACCTTCCTCCGCAACGGCAGCAAAGCATTAACGCTACCATTCCTTGCCAGTCTTCTCCCGGCCGGCTCGAGAGCTCTGGCAGAACAATCTCTCACCTCTGGCGCGCCGAAGCGCCTCCTCTGGATGGCGATGGGGCACGGCCATATGGAGAAGCATTTCTACCCGACGGAGAGTGGTCGCCTGAGTGACATCGCCCTGCCTCCGGGCTGGGCGCCGATGAAGAAGAACCTCGACCAGGTGACGATGGTTTCGAACTTCACCAATACGGAAAACAAGCAGCCTCACGAAGGCAGCGAAGCCGTGTTAACTTGCGCCAACGTCGTCGGGTTTTCCGGCAAAGCGCGTCACAACAGCATTTCCTGCGATCAGGTGGCCGCGGCGCAGCTCGGAAAGGAAACGCGGTATGAAAGCTTACAGCTCAATTGTGAAAACGGCGACTCGGGCAATGGCCATGGTGGCGTGGCGATGTCGTATCGTGAGGACGGCAGCCCGCTGCCGGGACTTGCCGCGCCGTTGGAAGTGTATTTCAAGATTTTCGGAGGCAATGTGAGTCGCGAGGAGATGCTCCACACGCTGAAGCAGCGCCGTAGTATTTTCGACATCCTGGAATTCGAAGGCAGCTCCACCAAACGCCTCCTGAGCAAAGAAGACCGGGAGAAGCTGGAAGAATACACCACTAGCATTCGCGATATCGAACTCTCGCTGAGTCGTGAAGAGGAGTGGATCGACATTCCTTATCCGGAGGCGACCCAGAAGAAGCCGCCGGAAGGGTTGGAGGGAGAGCCGGAGATCAAGGCCATGTTCAAAATGATCCTCGCCGCGTGGCAAACCGACGCCACCCGGGTGGTGACCTACCGCATGCCCGATGCCGGCCTGCTTCAGAGTATGGGGATTTCTTCCACACCGCACACCCTTTCGCACTACGGCTCCAATGTATCGCTGCACGAACTGAACCTGCAGCGGACGAAGAAATGGATGCAACTCTACTCCGGCTTCATCGATCAACTGCGAGCCGCCAAAGACCCACTCGATCCGAACGGCGGTAATCTGTTCGACAACAGCCTCGTCTACAACGGCGGCGGACTGCGCACGGCGCACCGCAATACCAATGTGCCCTGCCTATTGACGGGTGGTGGTTTTCAAGGGCTGACCCATGGCAAGCACCGGAAGGCCGAGAAGGAAAATACTCCTCTCGCGAACCTGTGGACCACCATGCTTCAGGACGCTGGTGTGAAGATCGATCGCTTTGCGGACGCGAATGCGTCCGCGAGTTCGATTTGGGGATAGGGCGACGGCTTTCGGCTCTGGATGTCTCAGCCATTGATACAAGGGACAGATTTGTCCCGTATGTTGGCCTACAAACTAGCGTATAGAGATTACGAACGGTTCCCATCTGAGGTGCAAAACTGAATTTGGTTTCCGAGTCACCAAGTTCAATTCAACCAGCGATAGAGCCCCCGGAAGAACCAGATGTTAAGGATCCTGACCAGCTTGAAATATATACCACTGCTCTTCATGCTTTGTGGTTCTTTATTCGCCAAGCCAGAGTCGCCGGCGGCTCCCGGCGGATACGAAGATCAAGTGCGACCCATTCTCGAGAATAAATGTTTCGGCTGTCACGGTGAGCAGAAGCAGAAAGGAAAAATCCGCCTCGATACCCTCTCTTCCGACATGATCAAGGACCGGTCCGCCGAAACCTGGCATGATGTCCGGGGAGTGATCAACCTCGGGGAAATGCCACCTGATGACGAAGAGGACCTCACTGCCGAAGAGCGCAAAGTTGTTCTGGATTGGCTCAATGCCACCATCGATCACGCCCACAAAGTCCACCAAAGCAAAGGCGGACAGGTCGTCCTGCGCAGACTCACTCGTGACCAGTATCAGAACACGATGCGGGACCTGTTGGGGCTCGACATCAACCACATTCAGGACATCCCCCAGGACCCGATGTCGCGAGACGGGCTTCGTAATAATGGTAGCTCTCTCCAGATGACTGGCGAACAAATGGAGCACTACATCAAGGCGGCCCGGGATGCTCTCGACAAAGCGATAATCACCGGCCCTCAACCCAAGATGTTTCACCACACTTTCAAGGAGTCCAGCAAAGTCCGGATGGAGAGGGGCGAAATTGCCGGAAATCGTCTGGGTCCCAAGGTCCGCTTTATCGGTCGGATTAAGGATGACTACCCGGACGAAGGCCCTTTCGAAATCCGGGTCAAGGTGAAGGCTGATCTGCCGGAGAAAAAGGGTCCGATCCCCAGGTTAAGGGTCGTTGTTGGTTATCGTCCGGACACCTTGCTTCAGGAAAAGACTCTTGCCGAACTGGACATTACAAAAGAAGGGATGCACGAATATGTCTTTCGAGGAAGGTTGGAGAACTTCCCGCTTCCAGTGCGCGGTCAGGGGAAATATCCGGGGCTCTTGGTCAACGTGATGAATGTTGCCAACGAACACGCGGAGGTCAAAACGGAGAAAAGAAAAGATGAGAAGGGGAAGGATCGAAACTTCCGCATCGAAGACCCCGATCTTCCTTACTTGGTCGTCGAGTCCGTGGAATTTAAAGGCCCCATCTATGAGTCGTGGCCACCCAAACACCATCAGGACATTCTGATTGATTCCAAAGAGAAGTATCCGGACAACGAAGCGAAACAAGTTGCGCACATTCTCAAGAATTTCCTACCGAAGGCTTGGCGGAAAATGGTGGCTCCTGAAGAAGTTGAAAAACTCACTTCATTTTTTACCATGATTCGTCCCGATTTTCCAAGCTTTGCAGAGGCGCTGAGAGAGACCTTGGTGCTGGTCTTGGTTTCACAAGACTTTCTTTATCTGATGGAGCCTGGATCTCAGGAGAAAAGGAAACTTAACTCCCATGAGCTTGCCGCCAGACTTTCTTACTTCCTATGGAATACTCCTCCCGATGATTGGCTACGAGATCTCGCGAATCAGAACAAGCTTACCGAGCCAGACGCCCTGAGACAAAAGGTGGCACGAATGGTGAAAGACCCGCGCGCTGATGAGTTCATTCGAACCTTCGCCACCCAATGGCTGGATGTGGATGCCATTGATCGCATTGAAATCGAACCCAATATCTATGGGAAACCACATCCGGATCTTAAGGAGAATTTCCGGAGTGAAACGATTCACTTTTTCGGTGAGATCCTACGCAGGAATCTCTCGGCGGAGAACTTCATCGAATCGGACTTTCAATTGGTGAACCAGGAACTGGCAGATCATTACAAGATCGAAGGGGTTTATGGAGGAGACTTTCGCAAAGTCAAAAAGTCAGCGGAGCGGGGCGGGGTCTTGACCCATGGCTCAGTTTTGCTGGGGCATTCGACCGGATATGACTCCAGCATCATCAAGCGGGCGGTCTTCGTTCGCAAAAACTTGCTCAATGATCCTCCTCCTCCTCCTCCGCCCAATGTTCCGCCACTCGACGAAAGTGATCCCAAATTTTCGAAACTGCCCATCCGCGAGCAACTTCGCATTCATCGGGATGATCCGGCCTGTGCCGATTGCCATCGAAACATTGATCCTTGGGGGCAAATGTTCGAAGCCTACGGAGCCACTGGTTTGATCCGTAAGGAAATCCCCCGCAAACACGGGAAGAAAGTGGTGGCCCGTCATCCGGTGGATTCTACGGGCAAGCTCCCCGATGGCAAAGAGTTGAAGAATTTGGATGAACTCAAGAAATACCTGCTCACCGAGCGGAGGCAACAATTTGCTCAAGCACTCACCAGTAAGCTTTTAGCTTATGCCATGGGGCGCTCCCTAGAGTTCTCTGATGAGCCGTTGGTCGAAGAAATTACAAAAAAATCACTGAAAAATGGCCTTCTTTTGCAATCACTGGTGGAAAGCATCGTAACTAGTGAAGCCTTTTTGACAAAGTAATGAGGACTCAACACATTGGTCGACGCACATTTCTCCGGGGAGCAGGAGCTTGTCTTGCCCTTCCGGTGCTGGACTGCATGGCCAGTGGCAAGAAGACCACTCCGCCTCCCGCCAGGCTCGGTGTTGTCTATTTTCCTTTCGGAGTCTCTCTCCCCTTGCAGGAAGACAAACAAGACTGGCACTGGTTCCCCAAAGGCGAAGGTAAGGACTTTCAGTTCAACAAGAGTCTCAAACCACTGGAACCTCATCGCGATCATCTCACTGTTCTTGGCGGACTCTCTCACCCTGAAGCCGAAAAGATTGACGGACACGACAGTGCTGACACATTCCTTACTGGTTGGAACATTCTCACCAACAAGCTGCGGAATGTTCAGTCCATGGATCAGGTTGTCGCAGAGCATTATGCCGGCCAAACCCGTTACGACTCGCTGATCATGTCCACCGATGGTGGAGTGGGCGAGCCCACTCGATCCAGTACTCTCTCCTTCAACAAACACGGCCGCCCGATTCCTGCCGTCAATCAACCCCGCCGTATTTACGAACGCCTCTTCGGTGCCGGCGATCCGGACACCGCGAAAAATCGCCGCCGACTCAAAAGCTCCGCCCACCTTCTCGACCACGTCCTCGAAGATGCCAACAGCGTTCGCCGCAAGCTTGGTAATCACGACCAGCAAAAGCTCGACGAATATATGGACTCGGTCCGGCAGGTGGAAAAGAACGTCGAACAATCCCAAGCCTGGATCGACATCGCCAAACCGACCTTGACCGACGAAGAACGCGAACGCCTCAAGCTCGACTCTGATCACCAGATCCCCGAGCAGTATATTCGCACAATGTATGAGTTGATCCATCTGGCTTTTCAAACCGACTCCACCCGGGTCGCCACCTACCAAATCGCCAGTATGGGCGACGCCACCACTTTGGGTGGAAAATTCCCTCAACTCCTCGGCTTCGGAAAACACCTTCACGGACTGGCTCACGCCTGGAATAAAGAGGACGGCGTGGAACCTCTCGGCAAATGGGATCGTTTCCTTGCCACCGAGTTCTCCCACTTCCTGACCCGGATGCGAAACACCTCGGCAGCTCCGGAATCCAGCGACAGCCTTCTCGACTACACCACCTTCCTCTACGGCAGCAGCAACAGCACCACCCACACCAACCGGAACTACCCCCTTGTTCTCGCCGGCGGCAAGAAGCTGGGCTTTAAACACGGCCAATACCTTAAGTTCACCAGGGACACGCCCTTCTCCAATATCTTCGCCACCCAACTTCAACAAATTGGTCTGAAGAACACCCGCTTCGGAGACTCCACTGGAGTGGTCTCTGAGTTGGTCTGAGTCGCAGATTTGAAGTATAGGATTTGCTCCTAAAACACCGGATTTTCCGAACGGGTGCATCAAGAAAAGGGCCTACGACTTTTCTTAAACATTAATCGAGCAAGGCAAAAGGATATCGATGGATGTGTCTCAGGGCAGTCTGAGAAGGGATCTTTGATCAAATGAATAAGACCAATAATCTCAGAAATACAAAGCCTCCCAAGAGGGCTAGATCGCCAAGAGACTCGGCCCATTTTCAGGATCACTTTCCCTTAAACTTATTTTCGCTGGGCGGAGAGAGGAAGGTCATCTCTTTCCACATGGCCTTTGAAAAAGTGGCGGCTAGAAACAGGGCGGCTAATAAGCGTATCATGGGAGTGGGAGTTAAAGACGAAAAACCGGAAAACCGGCTTCGAGGGTTTTTATCTTCCTAGTCGGGGTGAGGTGTTGTTTCCTTGGTGCTAAACAAGAATCTAAACAATGATGACGATACGAATATTTCTAGCTCTCTGTGCACTTGGAGTGGGTGTGGCCCAGGGCCAAAAGGCTGCTGCTGTTCACCAAGGAAAGTATCAAAAGAATTTGATCTTCAAGGGGCCTGTCACGGGGAATGAAATCATTCACACCCTGTATTTGCCTCCGGAATACAGCAAGGACAAGGGACCGTATCCTTTGATTGTTTTTCTTCATGGTGCGGGTGGTGGCAATTCCTCGTCCGAAGTCATGCTCAGTTATGAAGCCGCGAGGAAAGCGGGGAAGATCCGAGATGCGATTGTCGTATTTCCTGAAAAATACGGTGGAACAGTTTGGCGGGATGGGGCCAAGGGGAAGATGCCTGAAACCAATGTAATTAAGGAATTGTTGCCGCATCTTGAGAAAGAATACGCCATCGCAAAAGACAGGAGCAAGCGAACGATCATGGGATTCTCCATGGGAGCCGCTGGTTCCCTTTACTGGGGATCAAAACATCTCGATGTTTTTTCGATCGCAGTGGCCCTGGATGCCGGCGGGGGTACGAGCACGACGGATTCGAGTGTCAGAAATTATGTTCCGGAGTTTGTGAAGGAAGCGGAAGCGATTAAGAAGTCTCTGAAGCTTCGAATTGTTCAAGGTGGACTCAATACCAGAAAGTTCCGAGAGGCTCTGGACCAGCTCAAAATTACTTACGATTTCACCCAATTGCCTGCTGAGGTGAGTGACTACCCGGAGGGGTCCTGTTGTCTCAATCGCAAGGATCCCTCAAGGAAGTTTCTGCATAATCCCAAGTGCATGACCGAAGGAAAGTGGGGCCTGGAAACTTGGGAGTTTATCGAAAAGAGCATGCCGTGAGAGTGGCTCTGTTTCGACACACAGCCCCATCTGGCTGTCGATCCTTGAGGCTGTCTCGAGACCGCTGCTCGTTCCTCTAAATTCCCGGCACGAAAGAGGAGACTTGGAGCTGGGATCACCCTGCGTCCTCATTTTTCAGTTTCAAGGAATTGCGGAACCATGAGCCGGACGGGATGGTGGTCCGACGCGGCGTTCCCGTCTTTGTCGCCATTGGAGTCGACCTGAACGCTCGCTTTCTTGATGGAAGACGAGGTGAAGATGTGGTCGATGCGTAAGCCCGGGACGAGCGCTGCTTTCCAGTGGCTGGAGGATTTCACTTTATCTTCGGCGTGATCGAGGAGGAGGCCGGATTTGAGAAACTGGATGATTGCGGGATTTTCAATGGTGGCATTGAAATCGCCCATGACGAGGTAGGGATCGTTTTGTTGGGCGCGGTTTTTGACTTTTTTCAAGATCAGGGCGCCTGACTTCACGCGAGCCGCCTGGCTTTTGTGATCCCAGTGCGTGTTGAAAACGTAAAGGGCTGATTCGTTTTTTGGGTCGTCGATTTTGATTAAGCGAGCCCAAGTGCAGATCCGGTTATGGTAATGTCCCCAACTCCGGCTGGCGATGACATCGGGAGTGTCGGAAAGCCAAAAGGTGCCGTGTTCTTTTGGATCGAGTTTCCAAATCCGGCGGTCGTAAAAGATGGGTGACAATTCTCCAGCGGTCTTGCCATCGTCCCGACCGACCCCCACATAAGTGTGGTTCGGGAGAGCCTTGTCCATGTCGAGGAGCTGCTTGTGTTTGACTTCTTGCAATCCAATGATGCTCGCTTTGTGCTCCAAAAGGTAGGCTGCGAGAGTGCCTTTTCGGTCGTCCCAGTTTTTAGGTCCTTTGTCTCCTCCGTTGTCGTTTCGGATGTTGTAGGAGATGGCGATGAGAGGGGCCTCTTTGCCAAAGGCGAGAGAGGAGGCGAGGATTAGGAGGGCGGCAAGGATACGGATCATGGTGTGAGAAAATTCCTATGCTATTTTTGGCGATGATACCAGCCTGCTAACGGGATGGACAGAAGCCATGAGCGTGATGCTGACAGAGTCTCGCGAGAAGAGCTTGTCACAAATGGTTTTTTTGATGCTGGGATTGACGGGGTGGAGCTATTTGTTTTTAACAATGCGGTCGCTGACCCGATCGTGGTGCGCTTGCAACATGACCACTGTTTTTTCATATCATGATGAAGACACCCAAAGAGGGGACATCAGACTGACTCTTTTCCAGCCTATTGATGATGACTAAATTTTTGACCGGCTTCTTGTTAGCCACCTTTACCCTTTCGGCCCCGGCGCAAATCAACGCGCCCGTGATTTCGGAGTTCATGGCCAACAACAGCGACACGCTGAGCTTGGGCGATGGAAGCGCGCCCGATTGGATCGAGATCCACAATTCAAGCGCTACGGATCTGGTGTTGACCGGTTGGCACCTGACCGATGATCTGGAGGATCTCACTAAGTGGACTTTTCCTCTGAATACCTCTCTGACGTCGGGAACACGTCTTCTGGTCTACGCATCCAATGGTGCTCCGGCGGGATCTGAGCTACATGCGAACTTCAAGCTTTCCGAGGGTGGCGAATACCTCGCCCTGATCAAACCGGATGGAACGATTCATCAGGAGTTTTCTCCGACATTCCCCCAGCAATATTCCGATGTGTCCTACGGTCTGACTCCCGGCGAAGAAAGCTACGGGTATTTTCAAACTCCCACTCCGGGGGAGGCGAACAATGACTCCGTTCTTGGATTCGTGGAAGATACCACTTTCAGTCACAAGCGGGGATTTTATGATGACCCGTTTCAACTCGAAGTCACCACTGCAACCCCCGGCGCGAGTATTCGCTACACCACTGATGGAACTCCGCCAGGGCCAGCGAGCGCAGAAGTTACTCCACTATCGCCTGATGAACCACCTGTGCTTACATTGACGATTGATAGCAATACCATCGTGAGAGCGGTGGCTGAAAAATCTGGATTCGAGAGCACCAATACCGATACCCAGACTTACCTCTTCGCTGATGAAGTTGTCAGCCATTCCAACATGTCTCCGATCATCACCGGGAATGGGGCTTGGGGGGCTCAGATGCGCGACGCTCTTCTCGAGATTCCCAGTATCTCATTGGTGACGCAAGAGGATGTGCCGACCACACCCATCATGAGCCCGCCGGAAATCCCGGTATCGATTGAAATGTTTTTCCCTGACGGGCGTGATGGATTTCAGGTCGACGCAGGGATCGAAAGATTTGGCGGCCAATACACTCTCTATCCAAAAAATGCCCTGCGGGTCAGCTTCAAATCAAAGTACGGTCCCAAGCGCCTGAAGTTTGATCTCTTCAGCGAGACTGAATACGGTGGCGAGACGGCTGTCGATAGCTTCGACCAGATCCTCCTCCGAAACGGAAGTCACGATTCGATTTTCTCCCGTCACTATACCCACTCGCGAGCTGTTTATGTTCGTAATCGCTACTTCTTTGACCGGCAACTTGAAGAAGGGCATCTCTCGATGCGAGGGCGGTTCGTGCACGTTTATCTAAACGGAGAGTATTACGGGCAATTCCATCTTATGGAACGTCCCAACGCTGACTTCATGGCGACCCACCTTGGAGGTGAGGAAGAAGATTACGACATGATGAAGGGTCGCAGTGGGATCTTTGTTTCCCAGGGGGAAAAAACGGCCTGGGATCACATGGTTGCCAACAAGGGCAACTACGAGGTGGTGAAAGACTACATGGATATCGACAGCTACATCGACTACATGCTCTTGAACTTCTACGGCGGGAATGAACACGATTGGTATCCGCAACACAACTGGGTCGCCGGGCGCAAACGCGAACCGGGTGGTAAGTTCAAGTTCTTCATGTGGGATAACGATTTCCTCAATCGTCGTGGCGGAAATGCGGGTGCCGGATCGACGGCCAATACCACGGACAATGGGGGCCCGGGAAATATGATTGGAGCCTTAAAGCTGCACGAAGAATTCAATATCCGCATGGCTGATCGGGCGCAGAAGCACTTCTTCAATGGCGGCATGTTGTCACCGGAGCGAGTTCAGGAGGACTTTACTGATCTCTCGGAAAGTATCTCCCGGACGGTCATTCCGGAGATTGCGAGATGGACCGAGGTGGCTCGTGATTTCGAAGCGGCAAATGGACTCTACACGCCTGATTTGTTTCAGAATTACGTCGATTGGATTGTTGATGTTAACGCGCCAACCAGATCGGATGTGGTCATTGGGCAGATGCGCTCCGCGGGAATGTTCCCGGATGTCGATGCGCCGGTTTTTAATCGGCACGGAGGGCGAGTAACGCCGGGATTCGGGCTCGCGATCACCAACAATACCGGAGGTATTTACTACACGGTTGATGGGAGCGACCCGCGCCTTGTGGGTGGGGGGATTAATCCAACCGCGTTGCAATTTCCGGGGTCATCGAAAAGCTTCACCAGTATCGAAGCGGGGTCAGATTGGAAATTTTATGACGGTGGTGATCTCGGCACGGCTTGGCGGGCACCGGGGTTCGATGACTCGGCCTGGGATTCCGGGGCGGCACCTATCGGGTTCGGCGGCATCACCGGAACGACGTTAAACTCGATCATTAACTGGGATCGCCACATGACCTTCTATTGTCGAAAGACCTTCGATATCACCAATGTCTCCACGATCAGCGAGGCCTCTTTTCAAATTCACGCCGATGGTGGAGCAGTCGTTTTCATCAACGGAGTTGAAGCCGTCCGCGATAATATGCCGGAGGGCGTCATTGGATTCGACACGGGCTCTATCAACGATGGTGTCGAAGGCGTTTTCGACACCTACACCCTTGATCCGGGGCTTCTTGTTGAGGGAGTCAACTTCATCGCTATCGAAGTGCACAACCAACGTCCCGGCAGTGGGGACATGGTATTTGATCTTTCGCTTACGGGGTCCCGCCCGCTTTCGATCGACAATACAACGACCGTCCGCGCCCGCAGTTTGGAGGGAACGACCTGGAGTGCCCTCAATGAAGCGACTTTCCTCGCGGGCGTGCCTGCGACTTCGGAGAATTTGGTGATTTCAAAAATCCATTACCATCCGGGCGGCCCTCAGGGAGAGCTCTCGGAATACATTGAATTGCTGAATATTTCCGATCAGGACGTCGATCTCGCCGGAGTGGCCTTTACGCAGGGCATTTCTTTCAGTTTTGGAGACGACACCACACTTTCCCCCGGTCAGCGAGTCGTTCTGGTTGCTGATGCTGCCGCGTTCACATCTGCCTTCGGAGATAGTGCCACTATCCTTGGAACCTATCCCTCCCGGCTTGATAATGGTGGTGAGCAATTGACCTTGAGAGCCGCCGATGGCTCACCCTTGCATGCGGTCCGTTTCGATGACCAAGTCCCCTGGCCGGGCGAGGCCGACGGTCTTGGCTACAGCCTCGTTTTGGTTTCTCCGAATTCAGCACCCGATCATGCCCTTCCACAAAACTGGCGAGCGAGCCTCGATTCGGGTGGTACTCCGGGAGGAAGCGATTCCGTTCCCTTCACCGGAAATCCTGACACCGATCTATTCTCCTACGCCTTGGGCGATCCGAATGGCGTTATTATTCGGATGATCGACGGCCTTCCGGTTTTGGAACTTCCACGAATCCTGGGGGCGGATGATGTCAGCGTCAGGGTCGAAGTTTCCAGTGATCTCACGAGCTGGCAAGATAGCGAGGCCATTCTTCTTAACCAATCGGCTCGAAACGGAAACTCCATCATCACCCAATGGTCTCTCGCTCCGGAGTTGGAAGGTCAAAAGTATGCCAGGGTGATCGTAACACAGAATCAATAGCG
>JAQWZU010000103.1 GCA_029253285.1 Akkermansiaceae bacterium
GCGACCAGAACGAGACTGTGACCATTTCCATCCGCATCCTCGGGCCAGGGATGCTTATCGTTATAACTAAAATCGCGAATGGTGGTCTCATTGATTCCGGCGAGTCGCAAGCGCTCACCACCATTGGCCAGCCCGGTTTCGTTTTGAAACTCACCCGCGACCGGAAGTCCCGCGCCGTGTCTCAGTTCGAAGGCGGCCTGATTACGAACAATAAGCACCCGCCCTCCTGGCGCCAGTTGCGAAATGCTGCCAGTCGAGAAATCAAAATTAATCCCATTTGTAAACATTGCCTCGCCCAGATCAACCGTGACCGGCCCGATGTTTTCCAACTCGAGGTATTCAAAGAGGTCACCATCGATGAAGCCGGCGCCGATTTCCGCTGCAGTTGGACCAGTGGGGTGAAACATCATTTCACTCACGACTAGATTGGTCACCCCGGCAGGCTCCAGGCTGCTTGTGTTCGTCACCGTGATGCTGTCACTACCAACCGCCGCGCCGCCGAGGTCAAGAGCATTGAGCGTGATGGCATTCGCACCCACCAGAAGCGGCACCTCCACTTCCCAGTCGTTGTTATCGATCCAGGAGACATCAAGGAGCTCGCCAGTGGAAGCAAGCCGAATTTCCTTCACATCGATCCATCCCTTACCTCGAAGCGTCACGGAGGATTCTGCAACACTGAAATTGTTTCCACTGTTGGTGGTAATACGAAAAGTCTGCGGCGGATGCTGCGAGTTCAGTTGTCCTAGGACATAGTTGCGCCGGTCCGTGATCCATTGGGTAAAATGAGCGGCAATAGGCATCTCGCCAACATCATTGAAGTGCGTCACCCAATCGGCAATATAGGCGGGATTAAAACCCGTGCTACAGAGGTCAAGCAGGTGTCCGCAATAGGCCCGGCGATTTGCCGGAATCTGAACAACATCGGCGAAGTCTCCATTAGCCTGACCAAAAATGGAACTGCTCGGCGAGGAGTAAAAGGCATGATCGACATCCCATGGAATCCACATTGTTTTTCCATCCTGCGGCCGTTCATAGATGAGCATGTTGTGAGCGAGCCCGTTGTTGTAACTATCCACCGTCATGGTCAGTGACTGGAAGGCCATCACCCGCAGCCAATTGTCGATATCAAGAGCAACGTCGGTGGCATCGCGCAAATTCCCGCCCGATTGACTGATCGCCATCGCGGTGTCGATCAGGGAACCGTAGTCGTCGCGGGAACTCTGGTTCTGAATCCAAAAATTGTGCCGGTAAGCCTCCTTGTCCGGTCCCATATCCCGAATATCGACACCCCGAACCGCATTGTAGACGGATTTAGGGCTCTCGGGATTTCCATCGATGGTAGCCCTGGGATGGTAGATCAGTTCGAACTTGAAGGACGTCCCCTCGTCACCACGCTCAAAGCTCGACGACTTCCAGATATCTCCGAAACGAGCCATTTTCAATTGAGCCATCTTGTCGTCGCTGGCGCGTGGAGCCTCCACGTAGACCACGTCGTCATGACTGGCAGGGACGGCGCCGGCACGGTTCGCCATTTGATTGTAAACCAGCTCGTTTGTGGCCACTCCGGGTCCCACTTGAAGAAACCC
This sequence comes from Akkermansiaceae bacterium, assembly GCA_029253285.1. Lineage (GTDB taxonomy): Bacteria > Verrucomicrobiota > Verrucomicrobiia > Verrucomicrobiales > Akkermansiaceae > SW10. Next base: position 1,587 of record JAQWZU010000103.1, read on the forward strand.
GTTTCCATCGCCCTTTGGAATGGAAAAGCCACCGTCGACCGCCACCGTTCCGTGAACCCCGCGAAAGGGCCGATCCTCCGGGAATTTGATATTCCAACCCACCCGAGCTCCTCGCCGACCGTAAGCCGAACCACGTAATCTCACTTGGGCGTCGTACCAGACTTCACGATCATTGTAGATTAAGGTGGCGCCCACACGTTGATTGCTTGGGGTGTGATAAGAGGTGTGCATGAAGTCCGTTTCGCTGGACAACATCATCATACGAAGAACCTGCACCTCCCGGTCTCCGACACTGCGATCATCGACACGGAAGAGTGCCCTTGAGTTCTCTCCCTCGGGAGGAAACATCGCACTCGCACCCGAGTTGGCCAAGGCCTCGACACAGAATTGCACCACGCTCCCCGATGCTTGTCCCGGCAGGATGGCGACAAACTCCCCTGCCGCGTTTCCCGACATTGGAACTGATAGCCAGCCCTCCTCATTGACATTGTAGTGCGCCGTGACCGAGGCGACTCCATCCGCAGCGACCACGGTGGCGTGAATACGAATCGGAGAGTTGGCAGCGGGAACGAGGGGCGCATGGCGAAAAGAGCTCACCTCCGGAGGTGCCACTGCGGTCAAGATGCTGTTGGCCGATCCAGGAGTTCCGGTGATGGCAGGCTGAGGAAGAATATGGGTTCTGGAAAGACGATTGAAATAGAGGCGCGTGTTGAGTTGGGGTGATCCCGAGAGCCACTTGGCGCGAAATGAAATTTCGTAGGTCTTGCTGGAGTTGAGCGTGCGTCCGTTGGCAAAGGTAGTTGAGGCCAGGTTGTAACTGTGTTCAAGCCGCCCGGTGGAAACCAATTTCAAGGCCCTCCCCCCTTCCGGAAGATCCATCACTCCGCTTTGCCCGTGATTACCAAAGATCCGCCACTTGTCCGGAGTCACTCCGACACTGTCGGATTCAAAATCGCCGTTTTGAATCAACTCGATCGCGGCGCCGTCCGGATCCTCGACAACCGAAATGTCATCGATAAGGACTTCACCCGCAGCGAGCATTCCCATGAGAAATTCATGGAAGTAATTCGGGTTGTTGTTCCCCGGCGGCTCCACCCCGCGCCCCCGGTAGCTGAAGTTCTGCCAGGAGCTCTTGAGTGATTCATCGCTCGCTTCCCAGGACGCAGGATTCTTGTTGTCAGCATTCGGGTGACGCAATTCGAGGCTCGATCCCTTCCCATCCGCGTTGCGCGGCCAGGGTTTACCATCGAGATACTCCACGATGTCAGCAGTATTTCCGTTGGCGTCACGAAGATGAATCCGGTCACGCCTGTTGTTTAGCGAGCCGGAGAATTCATTACTGCTGATGACGATAAAACCAAATGGCGGAAGTATCGTGCCCTCGGGAAAATCATAACTCACTGCATCCCGTAGCGACCAAGCAGAAAGGTCAATTTCCTCGCCGGAACGGTTGAACAACTCGATCCATTCCAAAGCAGATTCTTCGTGGTCGATATTGTTTATTGGATCAGGATAAACCGGGCGTTGATGGTAGTGGATTTCGTTGATGACGACTCGGGATTCGAGAGCAAAGGAATTCGCGGAACCTGGAGTCGGTGCATCGGGATACTGCCAGGCTCCACTGTCGAGCTCATACCCTCGCAACCGGTTTTTCACCCGTCGGGCGTCGGCCACCCCGCCCTGGCTCGATCGGAGAAAGAGGATCTCCTCATCGAAAGGAACGAATCCCAGTTCACTGGCCGGAAAGGACCGAAACTCTCCGGGATTCAGGGATTCCTCCGGCAAGCTGAAACTATTCAAGCTGAAACCGGAAAGCTCCAAGGGCAGCGAAGCAGTGTTGGTGATCTCCACGAAAAAGTTTCCGGCACCTGCCGCTGAAATTTCACTTAAGCGAAGCAGAGATCTCTCCGGGCCGCCACCGTTGTTATTTTCGATCGTGGCCAGAGATGTTTCCATCGCCAGTTGTAGGTCCCCCGCACCTGCCGGGGTGGCTAGTTCAATCGCGAGAACATTCGTTCCACTTACAAGCGCGCCGCCCGGGAGAAGAACGTCGCTCGACCCTGAATTGGATTCCTCGTGCAGAAGCACTCCATTGAGATAAACAGTTGCCTCACCAATTTGGGCCAAGCTCAGGAAAAGGTCGCTACTAGCTCCCGATCCGGTGAACTCAAACTTATTACGAAAACGATACACCGTGGGTCCGGCGGGAATCGGGAGCGTTGTGTCCGGCGCGGATCCCCGTGCAACCGCCAGCTCGGAAAGATTGCCCGCAGCGGAGGAAAAACTCGCAGTCACTCCGGCAATGTTGGGATTAAAAACCCCGTCACTTCCCCCGGCGGAGGGCCCAAGATTGATTTCGTTGAAGATGGTCACTTGATTGACCACCACAGAAACTTTATCCGCTGTTCGATCCCAAATCATCGCGATTCGATTGGGTGAACCGACGGTAACCGCCGCCGCTGTTGAGAGAGCGACGATCTGATCCCCTCCCTCTTCGTCCGCTCTTAAAACGGCCTCACCGCTGTCGTCGATTTGCAACCAGAGTGCGCCATGACTGCTGAGAGCCTGACTTCCGTTCGTTGTTTTAAACCCAACGCTCAGACCATCTCCTCCCGTTCCCGGATCCACCTCAGCAAGAAGAATCAGGAGCGGATTGTCGTTGTCAGCAAAGGCCCGGTGGACTGTCGCCGAGCCAGCCCCGCTGTAATACAGCGTCACCAGATTGAGATGAAAATCGTCGTAGAGAATGGAGTCGCCAATGCCGGCATGATTACTCAGTTCCAACTGTGCTGTTGAGTCGACAGCCGTGAATACACCGCCCACTTGCACGTGGTAGGGCTGAGTGAATACATCGAGGCTATCGACCGCCGCGACCTGGTGTTGCGGGACGACTTCGATCCCACCGAGAGTAGCGCTGCCAATTGGATTGGTGGGACTGCGTCCGTTTTCGCGGTAGCTTAAAAGATAGCGTTCGCCCGGTATCAGTCCATGAATGTCTTGGGCCAGAGACCGCAAGCCGCCTCGGATAAAAGCCACATTATTTCCCGCCGGCACCATTCCGTTATTGGCAAAGGGATCGAGTGAACCCGGAGTGTTGATTCCGATGCGCGTGTCTCCTCCCGGCAGTCCATTTTCGAGAGTGCTCCAGGCGGTGATGGCTCCGTTTCCGCTGACGTAGCCCGGGCTCGCGGAAAACGTTTCCGCTTCGAAACTGGCGTTTTGAATCAGCGCTGTGGCAAAGGTCCCGCTGCCGGACTGCCATCCACTGTCGTCAAATCCCAGGGTCCGCCACGAAGAGTCCTGCACTCCTCCGCTCGTATCGACCCGCCAAGGACTGGTATCATTGACAACTGCGTTTTGGGCCTCTCCTCCCATCGTGTCGAAGTTGGCCACTCCCGGAGTACCTCCGGCCTCTTGACTCCAGGTCCAATTTGCGGCAAGGCCGCTCGCCTTTTCCGGATCGATCTTGCACAGGGAGACGCCACCCCCATCAGCGGCCTCCGGCCATTTTTCTCCATCACCGTAGTCGAGTTCATCCATGATCCGTCCGTGACGGTTGCGAAGCTGCAAAGTTTCGCCACCATTGCTCAGCATCCCGGCAAAGGGACCGACAACCTGGGCCACTCCGGAGAGCGAAGCGTGCGATGGATTCGAACTCAGCACCCAGTAGTCGCCCGGCTCCATGACCGATCCTTCCGGAAAAGTGAAATCGATGCCCTCGGTAAACGACCATCCCGACACATCCACTCGAACTGCCATCTGATTGTGCAACTCCACCCACTCCGCCTCCCCGACCAAAGCCGGATGATAGTGAATTTCATTAATAGTCACCACGCTATCCGCCCGCTGCCCCATCGCGGCATTTCCAGCAAGAAAGAAGAGGAGGGCATGAATCAAGCGAGTTTTCATGAAGAAGGTGTGGCCTACACCAAGCAACATCTACCTAACCACTTCAAGGACAAAGAAACCTTTCCCTATAGAGATCCCTCCAGCTCCTATACTTTGCCGGTTGAGCATGGTTTGAGTGTCTTCGACGTCTGAGACGGAGGGCTCGTTACCGTGTCCGGTGCTAGGATGGAATCTTACTCCGGTTTTTTGATAAGGGAAAGCTGTTGGTGATTTACCCAAAGATCTCCGTAACCGGACCGGCCTCCTCCTTGTCGGGGCCAGCCATGCGAAAGGGGCGATTACTGGGAGACTTGATGACTTTGGTGTGATCGATACCGAGGCTGTATGCGATGGTGGAATTCAACTCGTGGAAGGTGACGGGATTCTCGATCACCTTCCGGGCGTGTTCGTC
>JAQWZU010000106.1 GCA_029253285.1 Akkermansiaceae bacterium
CCGGAAATCGGACCCCCGGTTTTGTCCAACATGACGACATAGCCGGGAAGGTTTTCATTGGTCGATCCCAGACCGTAGTTCACCCACGATCCCATTGAGGGCTTTCCTCCGAGCAGGGAACCCGAGTTCATCATCAACATCGCCGAGCCATGAATCGGCGAATCCGCCGTCATGGAATGAAGAAAGGCCATATCATCGACACACTCACCCAAATTGGGAAAGAGGTCGGAGACGTGTTTTCCGCACTCCCCATACTGTTTGAATTTCCACTTCGGCCCAACCACGCGACCTTGGTTCTTCTTCCCGCCACGACCGAAGGTCTTCAGCTTGATCGTTTTCCCATCAAGCGGATAAAGCTCCGGCTTGTAGTCAAAAGTATCCATGTGGCTCGGACCACCATACATAAAGAGAAAAATGACCGACTTCGCCTTCGGCGCGATCATCGACTCCTGGGGAGCCAGCGGATTGGCATAAGAATCCAAGGTCGCTCCATTTGCTTTGTTAAAAAACCCTTCCTTCGCCAACATTCCGGTGAGGGCCACCGAAGTGAAGCCACCGCCAATATCGCGAAGAAATTCCCGCCGGTCAACCCGGCCGCAAAAAGTGTTCTGTGGATGTTTCATGGGATCAGTCTATGAAGATAAATTCATTTAGGTTTAATACAAGCAGCGCAAAGCGATCGAGCGCCTCCTCTTCGTTCAGACCATGCTTATCACGCATGGCATCAAAAAATTCATGGCTGTATTCCAGCTCCCGTTCTTTGGCCGGACGCGCCAGAGCCAGTTCGAGGCCAAGCCGGACACGCGCTTTGCGATCCTCCCCGGCTTCCTTACGCAATCGCTCGGCGAAGACCTTGGCTTGGTCGTTCATGAACTTACTGTTCAAAAAGCCCAACGCCTGAGTCGGCACCGTCGTGGCAAACCTCACCGGACAACTCGTATCAGTATCGGCGACATCAAGATCTGCCAATTGCGGCGGCACCATCGAACGCTTCACCTTCACATAAATCGTCCGGCGCACTTCATCTTCAGGGGACGATCTTCCCCAGGAGCCTCCCTTTTTTGACGAGGTCGCCAAAACCTCTTCGGGCAGCGGAATAAAGACACCCGGCCCACCCATTTTTCGATTCAGGGTTCCGGTAACGGCCAATATCGAGTCGCGAACTTCCTCCGCTGTCAGACGGCGCATGTCGAAGCGCCAAAAACTATTATTGTCAGGATCCTTCGCCAGAGCATCAGGATTCCCCTTCGAGGACATTTGAAATGTCCGCGACATCATGATCAACTTGTGCATCTTTTTAAGGCTCCATCCTTGCGCCACAAACTCCGTCGCCAACCAATCGAGCAACTCCGGGTGAGTGGGATCTTCGCCCAGGAAACCAAAGTCATTCGAGCTACGGCAAATTCCACGTCCGAAGTGATGCTGCCATACGCGATTCATCATCACGCGAGCCGTCCTCGGGTTGTCATCCCGGGAAATCCACTTCGCCAGAGCGGTCCGCCGCCCACTGGAATTGCGCCCATTCTCCGGAGCCTCAGCCTTCAATTCTTCGCCTCCAAAAATCCCCGGAATTCTTGGGGTCACCTCCTTTTCCTTATCTTCGGCATTGGCACTGCCGCGAATATGGACGTAGGTCGGAGGAAGATCTTTTCCGGTTTCCCTCGCCGTCATGATCTCCACTCCCCGCTTGGGCGGATCAGCTTCCTTTTTGCGAATCTCATTCTTCAAACGCTTCCAGCGATTCACGAGGTCCTTCTCCGCCTTGGTTCCCTCCTTGGACTTAAGCACTTTTTCCAGAGAGAGTGATTTGCCCGATGAAATACCGGCCCCAAAATCAAAAAACTGTCCTCCGCTTGTTTGTGTGACATGCGCCGCGATAACATTTCGTCCTACCTGCAGAGCATCGAGAAATTTCTTATCCGCGGCAAAGTCATCGTAGTCATCCCGGAAACCCTTACGCTTAATCACCGGTTGTCCGTTAACGAAAATCTCGACATCCTCGTCATGGTGAAGACTCAAGTTCAGCCTCTTCGGAATCTCTTCAAGCAGAAATGAAGTCTGCAACCATAACTCGGGAGTGTTCCACTTGGTATGCACAATCATCTTTGGCCCCTTTGTTCCGAATCCGGCCTTCCCTTTCTTCCACTGATGATTCTCAGCGCGAAAACCTACCTCGGACCATCCGTCGACAATCGTTGTCGAGTAATGCCATTCCTGAGGAGTCGTTGCCCGGGCATCAGAAACCAGCCAGCGAACGGGCTCCACCGAAGCGCCATCCTTACCGACCGTCCTTTTCCCAAGCGATGCAAGAAGCTGCTTTTCGATCTTGGCTCGCTCCTTCTTGAGGTTCTCAACGTGACGGCGGTGGGCCTCCATCGTCGCTTCGTATTTGTCATCAACTCCTTCGAATACCATTTTCTCCACCGGGCCTTTGCCACGTGAAAATGGCACGATCCCTCTAAAGAAGGACATGAAACTATAGTAGTCTTTCTGCGAAATCGGATCGCCCTTGTGATCATGACAGCGGGCGCACCCCACCGTCATTCCCAACACAACCTCGGTCGTAGTACGAACATTATCATCGAGAATATCGTAATAGGCCTGCTTCCGATCCGCGGGCTCATCATCCCACTGCATCAAATGATGAAAGGCCGTCGCGGACATGGAATCGAAAGTCGGCTTGGCCAACTCATCTCCAGCCAACTGCTCGGTCAAAAATTGAGTATACGGCTTGTCCTCGTTGAGAGCCTTGATGACATAATCGCGATAACGCCAGACGAAGGGCTTATCGCTGTCCCGCTCGAAACCATTGGTCTCGGCATAGCGAACCAGGTCCAACCAATGACGAGCCCACTTTTCCCCGTATGCGGGTGAAGCCAAAAGGCGATCGATGACCTTCTCCCATGCATTCGGAGACTTGTCGTTTTCGAATTTCTGCACTTCAGAAAGAGAGGGCGAGAGCCCGGTCAAATTATAGTAGGCCCGACGAATCAACTCCGCCCGAGAAGCTGGAGCATTAGGATTAAGCCCCACCTTATTCACCCCATCGTAAATGAAGGCATCGATCGGGGCTTTCCACTCAGCATTGCCCACAACCGGGACACTAGGGCGCGCCATTGGTTTATATGACCAACGGCTTTTACTGAATTCGTTGATCGTAGTGATGGATTTGTCGTCCTCCTCCACCTCTACGAGGACATCCGCATCCTCCGGAGTCCAAGGCATTCCCCGCTTCACCCAGTCCGACAAAACACCGCGCGCCTCTTCTGACAACTTTCCTTTCGGCGGCATCTCAAGATTTTCGTCTTCATAGCTGATCACATGAAGAATAAGGCTCTTCTCCGGTTCCGCCTCATTGAAAGCCGAACCATGGTCTCCCCCGATAATAATCCCTTTCCGACTAATCATCTGAAACCCGGATTTCACTTTGGCATGACCCTTGGAATCCTTGCCACCATGACAACGAAAACAATTCTCCTCAAGCAAAGGGCGAACCTCCTTGGTGAAAAAGGAGACATCCTCCGGTGAGAATTCCTTGGCCGACAGACACGGAACAAAACCGCATATCAGCATTCCTAATATTTGCTTCTTCATCTTCATCCTTCTGAGTTCCATCCAAATCTACCTGAAATCACGTCGGCTGCAGCCCGAATCTTTCGGGCCACCCCGTCCAAATCACAGTCCGGCAAACGCGATGACGGTGCCGTAATCCACAAAGCCGCAATTGGGTCATTCTTCCCATTAAAAATCGGAGCCCCCACACAATACTGCCCCTCTCTCTCCTCCGATAAATCAAAGCCATAGCCTCTCTTCCGAACCTCATCAAGATGAGCCAAAAACTCATCCTTATCCAAAATGGTATTTTCGGTGAAATGAGTAAACTCCATGCGATCAACAATCTTCCGACATTCTTCATCAGGCAAATAAGCCAAAATCGCTTTCCCCGGCGCTGCCGTGTGCAACACAAAGCGCGTTCCCGGATCCACTGAAAACCGGAAGGCGTGAAGCCCCGGAACCTGATCCAGCACCACGCCTTCGCTTCCCGTTAAAGTCCCCAAAAGAACAGTCTCCTTCAGCTGATCCCGCAGGGTCCGCATGATATCAAGCGACTTCTCAAAAAGATTCATCTCCGACACTGAGGACGCGCCCACCGTGACAAACTTGGAGGTCAGACGGTATTTCTTACTCGGCTCCAGCCGCTCAAGGTATCCTGTCTCTTCCAAAGTCACCGCAATCCGGAAGGCACTATTCTTGGGAATAGCGAGGGCCTCGCACAACTCGGTCACATTCAAGCCCTCGGGGTACGACCCCAGCAATTCGACCAAAGCCAGCGCCCGGTCCAAGATAGGAACCCGATAGCGACTCCGGTCAGCATTTTGTAGTTTGTTTGCCATTTGAAACGCGTTTCTCTGTAAATTACAGGCCACGACAATCCGATATTTCACTTTCCTCACCAAAAACCAAACCTGACGGACAGTTTTCGAGCGACCCTAATTACCAGGCACTCAACTCCGCTAAGTTTTGTTTTTACGAACAAAAGCATCTTGCAAAAATTACTCATAAGAACACTGTGTTCACATTAACACTATAAAGAAATTAGAGATCCTCGCGGACGCTGCCAAGTATGATGCCTCCTGTGCCAGCTCCGGCGCTACTCGAAAAGACTCCTCTGCCGGAAAAGGGGTCGGCTCAACCGGTGGGGTCGGCATTTGTCATTCCTACACACCCGATGGACGCTGCGTCTCGCTCCTAAAGATCCTTCTTACCAACGTCTGCCTCTACGATTGTCATTATTGCATCAACCGCCGCTCAAGCAACGTCCGCCGGGCACGCTTCACCGCCGAGGAGGTCGTTTCTCTGACTCTCGATTTCTACAAACGCAATTACATCGAAGGCCTCTTCCTCAGTTCGGGAATCGTGCGCAGCGCCGACTTCACCATGGAGCAGGTGGTGCAAGTCGCCCGGACGCTCCGCGAAGTCCATCACTTCAGAGGCTATATCCATCTCAAGACCATCCCGGAAGCCTCGGACGAACTCATCGCTCAGGCCGGGAAATACGCCGACCGCATCAGCATCAACATCGAGCTCCCCCAACAAAAGAGTCTCAAGAATCTCGCTCCGGAAAAAAACATCTCCCGCACCCGGGAAGCGATGCACAAAATCGGCGACAAGATTGCCGAAAGCAAAGCGGAGAAGAGTCGCAAGAAATCGCCCTTCGCGACCGGGCAGAGCACCCAGATGATCGTGGGGGCCGACCAATCACACGACGCCCATTTTCTCAAACGCGCCGGTGATCTCTACGGAAATTTCCAACTCCGACGCGTCTACTACTCGGCCTTCAGCCCCATCCCGGATTCCTCGGTTCGCCTCCCCCTAAAATCGCCTCCCCTGGTCCGTGAACACCGTCTTTACCAAGCTGATTGGCTCATGCGCTTCTACGGATACGAAGTGGATGAAATCACCACGAAAAGCCAACCCAACCTTGATCTGGATATCGACCCCAAGCTTTCCTGGGCGCTGCGCAATCGCGACTTCTTTCCAATCGATCTTAACAAAGCCGACTACGAAGTAATCCTACGCATCCCGGGCCTCGGAGTGCGGAATGCCAAACGGATCATCACGGCCCGCCGCTTTCATCACATCCGCGTGAACGACCTCATCAAGATGCGGGTCAATTTGAAAAAATGCCTCCCCTTCATGATCACCAGCGACCATCAACCCGCCACACTCGAACTGGATTCCGAAAAAATCCGAGCTCTCCATGCCCCTCCCGCGCAACAGTTGGAACTCAATTTCTCCGCGCCCATTCCCAAGAGCGAAGTCATCGGAGGAGAATTCTAAGCGATGAGAACCCTCGTCCATCCCAAAAACTTCGACGACTGGCGTCGGGTAGCACGATGCCTCCTCGCTGCTGGAATCCCACCAGAGGATCTTCTTTGGCAGAGCCGCGAACAGTTCGGACTTTTCTCTGAAGCACCACTGCCCCCAGGCACCGGAAATCTCCCCAGAGTCCCCAAGGCCTTTGTCGACCTCGCCCGAACCGTCTCCTGCCATCGCTCGGGAGATCAATGGGCACTCCTCTACTCCCTTCTCTGGCGACTCACGCACGGCGAAGCTCATCTCCTCGCGCTTTCCACGGACTCTCAAATTCATCGCGTCAGAACGATGGCCAAGCACATCGGGCGCGACATTCATAAGATGCACGCCTTTGTCCGATTCCGAAAAGTCAATGACGCACCGGAAACCAATCGCGAGCAATTCGTCGCCTGGTTCGAAACCGAACATCGCATCGTGCGCCTCACCTCCGCCTTCTTTCGCAAACGCTTCACCGGCATGGATTGGTCCATTCTCACCCCGGACGAATGCATGCACTGGGACGGCCAGAAAATTCACTTCACCGACGGTGTTGACAAAACCCAAGCCCCCGACTCGGACTCCCTCGAAGAGCTTTGGAAAACCTACTACCGCAACATCTTCAACCCCGCCCGCCTCAAGGTAAAAGCGATGCAATCCGAGATGCCCAAGAAATATTGGAAGAACCTGCCCGAAGCAGAAATCATCAAGGAGCTCATCGCCTCTGGCAGCGACACCACCCAGGAAATGCTGGCAACTCCCTCCTCCCCCGAAAAGCCAGCCCCCGATAACACCTACCTCGAAAAACTCCGCCAATTGGACAGAAACCCGGAGACAAATCCCCCTCCTCGGGCATAATCCCGTATGATGCGAAACATTCTCCTTATTGGTGGCTCCTCCGGTATCGGATTAGCGGCAAAAAACCTTTTGGAATCACAAGGCAACAAAGTCATTGCCACTTCCCGGAGCACTTTCGAAGCCACCAACCCGCAAGCTACTCTTAGTATTCCCGAGAGTCTTGATGGCTTGGTCTACTGCCCCGGCACGATCAACCTCAAACCCTTCCATCGACTTACCGACCAGGAATTCCTCACTGACTGGGAAGTCAATTTCTTGGGAGCTACCCGCGCACTGAGACTTGCTCTTCCTTCCCTCAAAAAAGCGCCTTCCGCCTCCGTCGTTCTCTTCAGCACCGTCGCTGTCAAATGCGGCATGCCCATGCACGCCAGTATCGCCTCCGCCAAGGGTGCGGTCGAAGGACTCACCCGAAGCCTCGCCGCGGAGTGGGCCCCGAAAATTCGCGTGAATGCCATCGCTCCGTCTCTGACCGAAACTCCCCTGGCTGCCGGAATTTTGGCCGACGATAAACGCCGCGAAGCCGCAGCCGAGCGCCATCCTCTTAAGATGATCGGACAAGCAGAACACAGCGCGGAACTGGTCAGTTATCTTCTCTCAGACGCTTCACGGTTCACTACCGGGCAAATCCTCCGCCCCGACGGAGGTCTCTCCAGCCTTCGCCTTTTCTAGCCTCACGCCGCACTCTCATTCGCCGACAGCCCTGAAGCGATCTTACGCGCCATTCGCGGAAAAAGAATGAAGTGTAAAGGGAGGACCGAATACCAATAGACCCGCCCCAACAAGCCCTTCGGACGAAACGTCGCTGTTTGTTTAAGTCCGGTTTCGGAGACCTCAAACTCGAGCCAGGCCTCGCCGGGCATCTTCATTTCCGCTACGAGCATCAACCTCGCCACCTCGGAATCTCGGTCTGCTAAAACCACTCTCCAAAAATCCAGTGCGTCACCGGGAATCAATTCGGTTGGATGTCGACGACCTCGCCGCAAACCGGTTCCTCCAAAAAATCGATCCATCCAACCCCGGCATTTCCACGCCCAATTCATACTGGGCCATCCCCGCTTCCCCCCGACAGACCAAAGCGTTTCGATCACATCTTCACGGGGTGCTTTTAAAGGAACACATCGCCCGTCTTTTAACACCCCGTGATCAGGAACCCGCACCACCTTCAAAAAGAACGGATCAATATCTCCCGAGGCCAGAGAACCAAACCAAGAGGAAGGAACCCTGTTTTGAGCGATATTAACGAAAGCCTTCTCGATCGCCTCCTCGTAGCTCAATAATATCTGGGGGATAATCTCTCTTACCCCCTCATCGTGGCAAACCGTTTCATTGATTAACGATTCCACCAGAGTTTGAGCAAGCGGGTAACTCGTCGCGGTGACCAAGTATAGCCACTTTGCGGAAAGGCCCGGACTCAAAAAAGGAACCGAAATAATTGACCTCCGCAATCCCCTTGCCTCCGCATAACGAACAAGAAGGTCCCGGTAGGTAAGGACCTCGGGACCACCAATGTCATACTCCTCGCCCCACATTTCTCTCTGCCCCAATACACCAATGAGGTAGCCCACCACATTGCGAATCGCGATGGGTTGGCAGGGAGTCTCCGTCCACTTTGGCGTTAACATGAAAGGCAACTTTTCCGAGAGATCACGAATGATTTCAAAAGAGGCCGACCCCGAACCGACGATAATGGAAGCACGCAAGGTTGTTACCGAAACATCACCGTTTCGAAGAATGTCATTTACTCTCTCCCGTGACTGCAGGTGGGGTGACAAATCACCCTCGGGAATCAAACCACTCAGGTAAACGATCAGATTAGCCCTGATCCATTGCTGAAAAGCCCTCGCACAGGCCTCTTCCTTCTCATGGAAATCAGCACCCGACCCCATCGAATGCAGTAAATAATAGGCCACATCGATGTCATCAGGAACCGGAGGCAGCTCTTTCAGAAAGTCAGCCTCAAAAAAAGCCAGCCTTCCCTCATCGATAAAAGCCGAAAATTGTCCAGTAGGAAACCGCTCAACTGAACGAACCTGAACCGTCACCCGGTGCCCTTCTTCCAGAAGCTCTGGGAGAAGGCGCAAACCGATGTATCCATTGCCGCCAGTAAGGAGTATGTGCATTCCTCGGGATTATGGTCCAATCCCGGGATCTTTCAAGGCAGCCGGACACTGGAATTGAACCGACAACCCTTAAAACCGAAATCCAATCGAAGCCTCAAAGGCCAAACTATCCTCCGTGATAAATTGGTCACCCAAAAGCTGGAAGTCATCGCGGAAGATATACCGTGCTCCGGCCTGGGCCACCACCCCACTTGGGAAGTGCGCCCGAAACCCGGCAAAAACCTGCGCCACGAAATTTGCATCCGAATCAAGGACATCATCAAAGCGATCATCGATACTCACCAGCTCGATTCCCGCTCCGCCTCCGGCGTAGAAAGAAAGCACACCGTTCAATTTGGCCTCCACCTCATAGTTCGCAGTGATGTTGACGAAAGAAATATCTCCACTCTCGAAAAAACTGAATCCGCGAGGATCCACGAATTCAAGAATGGCTTCATCTCGATGAGCTAAGATGTCCAGAAAGACCGAGTGGGCTACCGAATGATCTTCGTAAATTGTTCCGCGAATCTGACCAAAGCCATAGGCCGTGCCGGGCTTATCCAAGTATCCGCCTCCAATAACCACCGCTCCTCCGGAGGAGCCGAATTGCGCTTGCGAAATGGCGACAGAACAAATCAAGGCCAGAGCCGTGAATAGACAGTTTTTCTTTATGGCATTTTTCATCTTATTTTTTAGCTAATCTTTCTTGTGATAGGAATCCGGGCTCACCGAGACGGCACGAATCCCGTGATCATATTCGTAATCATCATATTCGTAATCATGATCCTCGTTACTCCACGATCCCCCTCCTAAAAGCCTCTTCAGCGGCGGTAATTCACGAAATCTCTGCTGATAAGCCCGCTCCGCATTGTCCACTCTCACCACCTTGATTCGACCCAAGAACTTCCGCTCCGGCAAGTGCGCACCCGTTTCCGAAAAAATCGTGGTATCCCTTGCTCCCCGGTGAAAACCAGAGAGAACGCCCCCCTTGCTCACATAAAAGCGATTCCCAGAGCTATACGCCACTGCCAAATGACTCCCCTTCTTCACCAACACATTACTGCGCAAGACCGTCCGACTCACCTGAACACCCGGCGCAGCCACCTGGTCCCCATCCACCATTCGGGATGACGAACAGCTCGCCAACAAGAGGATAACCCCAATTATAGCACCCAGCAATCTACGCACAAATTATTGAACGCAGGGGCTGCTCATCTTATTCAAAATTAATTCACCTTTCCCCTCTTCCTCTCCGGCTTCCTTCTTTCAAGCGACAGTCGTATCACTGCCGAAGCCTTCTTCTCGACTTGCTCTTTTCCTAAAAATACTTTAGCAATCTTAATGATCCGATTTTTCGCGGCGCTTCTCTCTCTCACGACCGCCCTGCTATTCTCTTCCTGCGGCAGTCAGGTCGAGGCCAGGGATCCAGTCACCTACAAAAGAACAGCGAAACGAACCGCCACCTACCACAACGGCCGGGCCTACGCCCCACGCGGTGCTCCCACAAAGGTCAAACTGGCCATCGCCGCTGGAAACCGCCTCCAAAACAAGCCCTACAAATGGGGCGGCGGCCACGCCCGACTCAATGACTCCGGCTACGATTGCTCCGGCGCCGTCTCCTACGTCCTCCGCGAAGCCGGACTCATGAGCGGTCAAATGTCCTCTCGCGGTTTTCTGACCTACGGCAAGAGAGGCTACGGGAAATGGATCACTCTCTACGCCCGCAATGGCCACGTCTTCATCACCGTAGCCGGCCTCCGTCTCGACACTGGCGGCTCCAGCCGACGCACTGGCCCCCGGTGGAAACCATCGACGCGAAAATCTATAGGCCACATCGTTCGCCACCCACCCGGATATTAGCGCACGGAATCAAAGAGGGATCACCCGACTCGCCTACCTTTAACAAACCTGCTCGCGAGCGCATGTCGTAGTCGCCTTTGATTTTCTTCCCCGAATCACCGTGACAACCTCCACACTTGAACTCGAGTAATGGCTTGATTTTCTCCACGAAGAGAATCTCAGCTTCGGCCTGACTTACCTTTCCCAATACCAAGAATCAAAACCCCATTCAGACAATCAGTATGGCCTGAAGTTTTCTTGAGAAACCAACACGAAACACTACCAGGGTACAGCTCGGATCCGGAGCCCATTCTTTCGAATAATTCTATACCTCGATCGCCTTCCCGGCCTCGGGCACGATCACCCGATCTGCGATTCCCAGACGCACCGCTTCCTTCACCAATCTCTCGATGGGCTCGTCGGGGTGTTCATTTCCCAGCGGAAAGGTCCCGTAGTGCATCGGAATCATGAGATCAGCTCCCAACTCCCCAAAAGCCCGAATCGCTTCCTCCGGATTCATGTGAACGTCACGCCCGCTCGGTGCATCGTAGGCTCCGATCGGCAGGAAGGCCAAACAGATCTTCTCCCGCTCGCAAATCTCCTTAAAGCCCCCAAAGTAAGCACTGTCTCCGCAGTGGAATACCTTGCGATCCCCCGAGCCCACTAAAAAGCCACCATAGTTCCGATGGGTATCCGCGGCATAGCGCGCGCCCCAATGATGACTCGGCGTATGAACCACCCGCATCCCGGCAAACTCGCGTTCCTCCCACACTTTCATCTCAGTAACATTGGGAAAGCCCAATTTCTTAACCAAACTCCCACTCCCCTGCGGAACCACAATCCCCTGTCCGGCATCAATCTCGCGAAGTGATTTTTTATGGAGATGATCAAAGTGCGCATGCGACACCAACACCAAATCCAGCTCCGGCAGATTATTGAGATGCAATCCCGGCTCGATTTGACGCTTCACCGGCCCGTGCCAATTCGCCCAATTGGGATCAAAGATAATGGAATGTCCCTCGAACTGAACCAGAAATGACGCGTGGCCAATCCAGGTCGCCCGCAACAAGCCATCCTCCGGCGGCACCAAAATCGGCTCGTGAGTTGAACCCTCACGTTTCTTGAGCAGCTGCGGAATCAATCGATGACGCCAAAAACGATAATTGCGCGCCGGCCACCCTTTCTTGGGCAGGACTCCGGAATACCCTTCCCTCTTTTCAGACTCTTTCGCCATTTCTGCTGTCTTAGACGATCCCCGACGCAATTTCTTCCGCCCAATGTTTCGCTAATCCCGCATAGTCGGTATTTCCCTCCGCGTAGGTGATTCCACGCGACACATTGATCACGCTGGCTGCCTGCCTCCCGCTGCCCTTGAGCGCGTCGATACTTCCACCCTGTGCCCCCAGCCCGGGAATGAGCAAAGGCACATCGGGAAGATTCGCGAGAACATTTTCGTCGGCATTGGTCAGACCAACCACCAGTCCGGTCGTTGTTTTTCGTCCCTCACTTACAGCCCGGTCACAAAGATCACCGACCCGTTCGAAGAGCGCCTTTCCTTCACAATCTCTTCGCTGAAAATCAACACTGCCGGAGTTCGAGGTCACCGCGAGAAGATACACCCCCTTGCCGTCCCAATCGAGAAATGGCTCGAGCGTATCGTATCCCAGAAATGGATTCAGCGTCACCGCATCAACCCCCCAGTTTTCAAAATAGGACCGTGCGTAATATTTTTGGGTCTCTCCAATATCACTCCGCTTGGCGTCCAAAATGACCGGAACCTCATCCGGCATCTCCTCCAGCAGCTGTTCGAGAATCTCAATCCCTCGGAGCCCCATCGCTTCGAAATAGGCCATGTTCGGTTTGAAGGCAGCGGCATATTCCGCGGTCTCACCTACCACCCGGCGCAAAAACTCAGCAATCCCGCCAACCCCTCCTTCCGTGGAATCCGGACGAGGATCTAATCCCACACAGAGGGCGGACCCGGTTACTTCGAGACGATTCTTGAGACGATCAGCGTAGGTCATGGAAATGTTCTAACCACCTTCACCCATCTTCACAAGCGCTAGCCCTCCGATTTCCGTCCCATCCGAAATGCCATGATCAATAACACCAGCGCCACCACAAAAACCCCGGCATTCTCGGCCAATTTCAGCGGATAATTCACCGGCTCGCTGCTCTTACTAAAACATCCGCAATTGATATTCAGCCCCTTGGACCAGGCATCTGAAAGCGCCCAACAAAAGGACGCCAACATTCCCATGATAATCACCAGCCCTCCCGACTTCCCAAATCCACTGATCACCGACAGGCCTGCAAAAACCTCCACCCACGGCAGAGTATAGGTAACCACCACATCGTAAGGCTCATTCAAAAACTCAAATTGGTAGTTCCCCACCGACTCCAAAAATGCCGGTAGATCCTGCAATTTTACCACCCCACTCCAAACAAACAATCCCCCCAAGCACAATCGAAGCAGCCATTCCAATATCTTACCCTTCATCATCCCACGCGGAAACTACCACAGACTCCCCCACAATCCTGCCAAAAAGGTTGGATTCTCTCCCCCACGATTTACTCTGGAGCCACTCTTATGAAATGGTTTTCCCGCCTCCTTTCGGTCACCGTAATTTCCATCACCGGATCCAATATCACCTGCAAAAAAGGCAAAATCACTCCTAGCCTGATCGGAGAACTTCAGGACATCTTCTCAGACCTCAGTATTTCCTGGGCCGAAATTTGGATCGATGGAGCGGGAAAAGTCTCCTTTTCCATTGAAATCCCTTCCCGCTATCACCAACGCCTGCGCAACCTCCTCATTGGCGTTCATCCTACTTCCTAAATTGCTCTCTTTTCATTTTGCGCAAAAACACTAGATTTTCGCCATGCTCTTTTCCAAGACAAGCCTCTTGCTCCTTCTGGGCGCAATTCTCGCTCTTCCTTCCTGCAGTTCCGACCCTGAGCAAGCACGCCTCTCCAGCGAAGCCCGCGCTCTCGATGGACGCGCCCAGGGCCTTTACAACGCCTCCTACGCCGCCGAAAAAGCAGGCGAAGTCAGCAGCGCCGTCAAAGGCTACAAAAAGATCAACCGCCTCTACCCGATGTCCCCTATCGCGGCCGAGTCACAATACCGCGTCTCCCGTCTCCTCCAAAACGATGGGGAACTCCTCAAAGCGTTCGAGTCGTACAACAGCTTCCTCAAAAACTATCCCGCCTCGTCCCACTACGCTGACGCGATGAAGCAACAGGAAGTCATCGCCCACAATGTCGCCAACGGTCAGATTAAAAATTCCTTCCTCGGATGGAAATCACGAATCGATGCCAAACGCACCGCCGAGATGCTCACCAAGGTCCGCAACAATGCCCCTCGTTCCGTCTCCGCCGAAAAGGCCCAGTTTACCATCGGCACGATGTATCGGAGCCGCAAGAATCCACAGAAAGCGATCGAAGCCTTCCGTATTCTCACTCGGGACTACCCGCTCTCCCAATACGCCCCTGAAGCGCAATACCAAATCGGCGCCATGCTTCTCGATGAAGCAAAAGGCGGAAACCAGGACGCCGCCAACCTTGACCGCGCCCGCAACGCGTTCGAAGACCTCCTCATTCGTCACCCGGGCAGCAAGCGCGCGGCCGATGCCAAGCGCCAGATTTCCAAAATCTCCTCTGGAGATACCCAGCGGTCCTACGACATTGCCGAGTTCTACCGCAAGAAAGGACAAAATAGGTCAGCTATTCTCTATTACAAGGAGGTCGTCCGCACCTCCACCCCCGGCCCCCTTCGCAATAAGGCTCAGGCCAAAATTTCCGAACTGGGAGGATCCTAACCACTCATGATTCGATTCTTTCTCACCCTCTGCTGCCTCGGCCTTCTCTCGTCCTGCGCAGGCTATCGCCTCGGAGGTGAAAAGCCGAAGCATCTCGCCACAGTCAATTCTCTTTACGTACCCCTCGCCAAAACACGCACTTTGTTCCCGCGTTCGGAGGCCCTCACCACTAACATCGTCGTCGACGCCATCACCCGGGATGGCACTTACAAAATTGGCACCGCATCCAATTCCGACGCCACATTACTCCTCACCCTCGAGGAAATCATATACCGCCAAACAAGCTCGGACCGACGGGACACCCTCCGCTCGGAGGAACTCACCCTCGAAGTGAAAATTAGCTGGCAACTCGTCGACCCAAAACGTCCGGGGAAACCGCTCGAAGAAGGCTCCAATAGCGGACGCACCCGTCTCTTCGTCGACGACAACCTACAAACCGCCCGGGCCAATGCTCTCCCCGACGCCCTCAAACGCGCCGCTCAAGCCATCGTCTCTCGCATCGCCGATGGATTCTAAAAACTCTCCACAAGTCACCTTCGTCCCCACTCCGATCGGTAACCTCGGCGACATCACCCTGCGGGCCATCGAGACCCTGCGCGAAGCTGACCTCATCGCTTGCGAAGACACCCGCCACTCTCTGCGCCTTCTCAACCATCTTGAGATTTCCCGACCACTCATTTCGCTCCACGATCACAACGAGCAACATCGTATCCCCGAACTCATCACCCGCGCACAGGGCGGCGAAAAAATCGCCATCATCTCGGACGCCGGCACTCCCTGCCTCTCCGATCCCGGTCACCGCTTTCTCAAAGCCTGTCGCGATCAAGACGTCGAGTTCACCGTCCTCCCTGGCCCCTCCGCCATTACCACCGCGCTCGTTGCTTCCGGATTTCCACCCCACCCTTTTTCCTTCCACGGATTCCTTCACGTCAAAAAAGGCAAACGGGGCAAGCAACTCCAAGCCGCTCTCGACTCAGCCGAGACCACTCTCTTCTTCGAATCCCCCCACCGGCTCCCCTCGACTCTCACCATCCTTAAGGAACTGGCACCCGACACACCCATCTGCGTCGCCCGCGAATTAACCAAGGCTTTCGAAACGCTCCACCACGGCACCTCCACCGAACTCGACGCCTACTTTTCCGAACGAAAAGTGAGGGGCGAAATCGTCCTCCTCATTCCTCCCCACTCGGACAAATGAGAGTAGACAAATGGCTCTGGTCCATCCGGCTCTATAAAACCCGCAACCAGGCATCACACGACTGCTCGGCCGGAAAAATCAAACGTGCGGGCAAAGCACTCAAATCGAGCGCCTCTTTAAAGGAAGGCGACACCCTCGAGGTCCCCTCGCCAGACGGCACTTACAAACGTATTATTGAGGTGATCCAGCTCATCGAAAAACGCGTCGGGGCTCCCCTCGCCCGCGAAGCTTACAACGACAATACGCCAGGTGAAACCCTGGCCGAAGCCGGGCGCCGTCGTCTCGCTAATAAAGAAAACCGCGAGCAACGCCGGGAAGGCGATCAAGGCCGCCTCACCAAACGCAAACGCCGCCAATGGGAAGAAGGCGAGAGCGGAGGATTTTTCTAATTCGCAAAAGCATGCCAGAACGAGAACATCGCCCTTGCATCCCCAAGAGTTCGCGTCGAATCAATATAATTAATCGATCTTACGGAAGCGGTAGAAGATCTTCGAATTCGCGGGATTAGTAGCGACAGAACTATCCGTCGATGTTCCGGTGGTTTCGCCTGCTTCGATCACTTCGTTATCACTCAGCTCAAACCAATTTGGATTGGAAAGATCCGGGGTGTATTCCAGCGAGTATTCTCCCGGAGAACCGGACCAGCCAATGACGACGCTTCCGTTCTCCTGACGCTCGATATCGGTAATCACAAGAGGGATATCGAGCGGAGCCACCAAATCGCTAATCTCAGAGGCAGACAAAGCCCGAGTGTAAATTCGAATGTCATCCATTTTCCCGGTCAAGGAACGATTGGCAATTCCCTGAGACGCTCCAATACGTACATTATTTGCGGTGGATGAGTTGATGGGAGTTCCTCCCACTGCCGACAAAGTATCGAGCGCTCCATCGATATAGAATTGAAGATCTCCCACCGTGGTTCCAATTGTTGGATTGAGAACAACCGCGCAATGATGCCAGGTATCATCAGCCATGATCGCCGTCCCGTTACTTCCCGAACCAGCGACTTCCGTTCTAATAATTCCAGTCCCGTTGGCATTCACCCGGGTATCATAACGAGTTCCGGTAGCCCCCGTCCCCCACGCTACCAGTGTTCCATTGGCATTATTCTGCACACTTGGTCCTTTGAACCAAAAAGCGACCGTCCGGGCATCCGACCCTCCAATGCCATTGTAGCCCAAGACATCGACCCAACTATTCGCACCATTGAAGACAATCGATGCCGTCGATCCCCCGGGCACCGGTGCCGGATCAGAAGTATCAAATGTTGGCGTCCCCACAAAGGTCCCCACAAAGCCAGTCTCACTCTCTGCAATTAAACTTGTCCCCCCGATTTCACCCGGAGCCTCTCCGACCTTCCAGTGAGCAATCAAACTCGGATCCTCCAGAATTAACACGGAAACACTTACCTGGCTTGTCACATCACCTTGGGAGTTCGACGCAGTGAGGGTATAGGTCGAATTCGCATTTACCGTGACAACGACACTTCCAGCCATCGCATCGACCGCTCCGACGCCGTTATCAATCTCGGCCGAGATGCCGTTCGTCACTTCCCAGGAGAGAGTCACCTCCCCACCTACTCGAACCTTTGAAACATTTGAGGTGAAGCTTTCCACCACTGCCGGCTCGTCGACCACGACGATCACTTCGAGCGATTCCGTTCCCACCGGACCGGTTCCAGACAAAGTATAAGTCGTCGTTACGGTTGGGGAAACGGAAATCCCACCAAGACAGTCTACCGTCTGAGGCAGAACATCAATCGGCCCTGAACCATCATCAAGAGTCAGCAAAGTCAGAGCCGGAGACACCGACCAACTCAGATCGGCACTCATACCAGAATCCACATAAGTTACCGCGCTCGTAAAGTTCACCAAGGTGTCCGTATCAACAAGATACTCCTTGTAGTGGGTCCCCACCGCCGAATCAGCAATGTCACCGTCACCATTTAGGTCATCAAGACGCTTGTCATAAATCGCAATCTCATCGACGAGCCCATTGAAAAGCTGTGTGGTAACAACTTTGTTTGCTCCAATGACCCAATTCCCGTTTGCCGCTTCCGGAATATTACTACTGGTTCCAGCTGCTTCTCCATTGATGTAAAAACGAAACGTTGGATCAGCTCCTCCGGCGGCACTTTGATCGTAGGTCAATATGACATGATCAAATCCATCTTCCGCGGCCATAACCCCCGAATTTGTAGTCGCTCCACCCAAGAAAGTCGTAAAAAAGCGACCGGCGTTTACAACCAAATTACTGCGACCCGGCCCCAAAGTCCCATCCTGGTTGGCCAAGATCACCATGTCCCCGGCGCCAACATCTGCGCGAACGACCGCTTCAATTGTAAAATCTCCCACTGTTGGGTCCAACAGGAGCGGAGTCACTATCGCGCCATCACCATTAAAGAGCGCTCCCGATCCAATCGCCGCAGGCTCGCCCAAAACCGTCGTGCCAGCAGGAATTGTATAGTCAATATCGAGGCCATTCCCGCTGGAGTCAGCTAAGGTAGTCGCGCCGGGCGCTTCTTCAAATCGATAGTAAGCCAAGGGGCTATCCGCTACAATGACTCCAGGAAGATCAGCGAAAGCCGATGGCATCGCCGCGAGGCTCACTAGTTTTATTGTGAAGAGTATCTGCTTGTTCATGTTGTGTTGGGGTTTGCGTTTATGGATTTTGGATCACCCGGATCCGCAAGAATTGCTGGTCTCGTGCCGAAACTACAAAGGGACTTTCGAAAATAACATCTTCGGTGCCATCGGCATTCGAAGTCGCCTCGGTGAGTGAAGCCTGCGTCGACCAATCAACAAGATCTGATGACACATCCACCGTCACCGTGATGTCCGGAGTCTTCTCTAGGCGTGAGAAATTTAAAGTCACCGACTCACCGTCGATTTCTACGCTAACATCGCCGTTACCACCCTGTTTTTTCGGATCAACCCCGAAGGCATACTTCATCAAGTTGCTCACTCCATCTCCGCTGGCATCGGCCAATGGACCGCTCACTGCAGGATCAGCCAACTCAGCCTCCGAGAAATACCCCCGACTCCAACTAGCGTAGGCATTGCTATGCGGAAGCGGATTAGCTACTCCGGGAGATCCTCCGGCCTCACTACTGAGAGCCCAGCTAAATTGATCATCCCACGACGACCAATCAGCATTTTCATTGAGGACGTCGAGGCTATACCCTCCACTACGCGCCGGAGAAAACCAATCGCCTTCATAGTCGAACGACAGAATGTTCTCTCCATTGGCATCGCGCAGCGTCAATTGCTCGCCTCCATTGTTGAGTGCTCCCGTATAGGTCCCAACAATCTTCAACCCCGGGAAATTCCCCGGATTGGCTACGATCAAACCATACTCTCCCGGAGCCAAGGAACCGCTCAGACTCGCTTCCACGCCATCCGTGAATTGCACCCCAGTCAGATCAAGCGGATTCGGCCCAATGTTACGCACTTCAATAAACTCGAATTCCTTTCCGCCGGTAGGCGAAAAATGCAATTCCGTAATCCGCAAATATTGCTGGGCCAGTGAGGAATTGTCAGGCGTTGTCACCACGGCAATCAACATCCCGTCGGCGTCATGTAAGGAAATCGTCTCACCTCGGGTTGAGATTTGACCATCATAATCCCCTTCGACATTCAAACCCTCGCCACCACTTGGACTGCTAAACCGTGTCCGGAAAGCCGTGACTGCAGGGCTGACATAGAGACTTCCGTTCGACTCAATAATCGTTCCCGGGAGAAACGTGAAATCAACTCCACCCGACAAAGTCCACCCGCTCATATCAACCGACTCACTCCCGGAGTTTTTCAACTCAAGAAATTCTTCTGCCTGATTTCCGGAGGAGGGTGAATTCTCAAAATCGTCAAACGCAATCGACGGAACAAACATCAACGGGCCAGGCAGAAGCGCCGAGCTGGTTTGCGGAGTTGGATAAGTCCCGACATTTGCCGCAAGATGCGTCACCGAGAGGTGAGTCCTTCGAGGAATCAGATAATCGTTCTTTAGAACTCCTAATGCTTGGGCCAAAGTTTGCTGCTGCCCGAATTGACCCCATTTATTCTTATCAAGCACGGCATCATTCCCGAGAGCGACCTCCATGAGATCAATGCTGTCATCGATCTCACTTCCCAATAAAACTTCATCGACCAAGGTCTGCAAGCGACGTCGGAACATGTCCTTGAAGCGATCATTCTCGAGCAGCTTATCGATCAACTTACTCCAACTCCGATTCCCCGGCAGCTCCTGAATCCCCACAAAAGGATGACTTGGCGAAATAGGGGCGTTGGCATTTCGCCCACCCAAGACGTAATCCTCCGTGGCCCAAATCCCATCGTGTGCAATCGAGTCATTGGTCATGTAGTGACTTCCAAATGTCAGATCCACATCCCAGGGCATTTGAGTCCACTCACCACTTCCATCGCTGTCACGGTAGAGGTAGTAGTTCTTCCTCATGTTGTCGTTGTTCTGCGTGAGAACAGTCGCTGCGAGGTAATTGAGTTGTCGTGGAATATCGACGTTGTCGAAAATGAAATTCTCCAACGCGGTGCCGCTTTGATTGATACCATTCACAAAGGCCACAAGATCGGCATTCGATTCATAGGTGCGGTTCTTCTTCTCCACCCCGCTGGTCCCGCTGGTTCCGCCATTAAACAACTTGTAGAGCGCGCCATCGTCATCGATCCCCTTTTCACGTCGAAGCAGCCGCTTGTCCACCTGCTCGGTAAAGGCTGCCACGCTATAAAAGGCCCCATTCTGCTGCACCCTCATCAGAAAACACACCGAACCCGGAGAACCGGCGAGATCGTATAAATCGTAGCTCAGCGGCTGGCGTACGTAGGCTTTATCAGTCCAGGTCGTGTTGAGATTAAACTCCTCAACTCGAACCGAATTCGGATCTTCATCCACCCGACAATGGTGCCCTGTGTTAAAGTCCACCTTGTAGCTCTTCTTCGAGAGCCCCGCAGAGGAAGCTCCCCGAATCCGACAATAGACATTATCATAAAACTCTCCCAGATAGAGCACCGACGCCCGGGTCCCAGTGCGGTTATTGGCTCCCGAGGGATTCTGAATGAACCATTCCAGGACCGGAAGATTGGAATTCACCACCGGATTAATCGCGGCTGTTCCATAATACTCAGGCGAGTTCAGCGGATCATGATAGAGCGGATTTTTGGAAGTCAGGCCACCCGCGTCACTCGACTCAACACGCCAGCGAACCATCTCGCCATCCTGCAATCCCGCCAAGGGAATGTTCGCGGAATAAATACCATCCCCTGTCACGTCATCCGGAGCCACTCCATCATCCAACATTTCCAGCGAGCTCTCCGCATCAAATTCCTGACGATAGAAAAGCTCTACGCGATCCACCGCATCCTGACTCGCTGTTACTGAAGCCGTCACTTTTAAGAGCGACTGACCGGCAAGATCCGGGCGGGTGGGATTTTCGGTAAGATCACGAATCACCGGACCCAAGTCTTCGACGCCGCTGGCATTCGGAGCATTCGGAGTCGGCGGCGTCATGTAAACCAACGCCGAGCCGGCGGCCGGGCTAGTCTGCGCCGACAACTCGCAGTCGAAAAGAAAATCAGAATTCCCCGCGCTTCGGTTCATGCCATGAACCGCGAGAATATTGGTTCCCGCTACAAGGTTTACTTGCGCCAAATTGATCGGAAAAGATTCCAGCGCGATTGCCAACGTATCACTGTGCGAGCTATTCGCCGCCGCATTGTAATCCCACACGCCGTCCACCGGCGGGTTGGCGGAAGCAAGAAGCGGACTGCCATTAATCGATATTCCAAAACCATCGTCGTAGCGGGTCCTAAACAGGAGAGTCGAAACCTCCGAGGGATCATCGATTTGAAATGGCACGCGAATATAGACCGTGGAATTCACGCCATCCATCTCACCCTGAATATCGCCATCCAACCCGAAGAAAGAATCATATGGATCAGTCCCCGCTAGATCGGCATACCCTATACCCATTTCCGCCGAATTCCACCCGATGTCGTCAAAGGCGATTTCATTGTAAGGATCGGCCTCACCAAGATCTAACGAGGTATCGGTGGGCACGTAATACTTCAGCGGCGAATCCGCTCCGACCAATGCCACCGTCGATCCACCCGGACTTCCCTCACCATAGGATACATCAGGATACTGCTGGGGATACTCCGGAGAAAACGAGGACTCGATGGTCACTCCGTCGGGACGAACCAATCCCAGATACTCACCCGAAGCAGAAAGTTTGAAGTCAGTGTGCAATTCACCAACCGGATCGCTCCGGTCTTTTCCCGAGGCAAAGATCAACAATTCGTCGCCTGGAGACAAAGTGACATTAGGAATTTCCCATCGATTCGTCGAAGTGGCGCTATCGGTGAGAAGCCAGCCGTCGAGATTCACCGGAGAGCCAGAGACATTGGTCAACTCGATCCAGTCGGAGTTTTGTCCATCTTCATCAGTGATGCCGGAAATGTTGGAGGCTAGGAATTCACTGATGACAACATCGGCTGCAGTGAGCCGGGCAACACCCAGAACACAAATAGAGAGAGTTAGAAAAATACGAAACATAGAGGAAAACCAGCAATCGTCAGTGCCTGAGTCTAAATCCCCGATTCCCAATCAAAAAGAAGAAACACTCCTCCTCTGTCACACATTAGCCCCGGGCCAACTATTTCCCGGCCTTTTTGAGAACATCTGCGATCAGCACAGCCTTCCCATTTTGACGCTTGCTCTCGTCGGCAGCCTCCATGAAGGCGAAGAGTTCGATGGTTTCCCCGGCGGAGACGGGCGGCTTTCTGGTTTTGAAAAACTTGACCACTTCGGCAACGAGAGGCTGATAGCCGTCAAAAGATCCGACCTTGGCCTCGCCTTTTTCGCCTTTGGCAATTCCCGAGTATCCCTTCCCTTCCAAAAAGATTCCGGTGCGATTTCCCTTCCAGATTCCCGTCACCACAATTTTCCCTTCTTCGGTCGTGCTTCGAACGACCGATTCGCAGCCTCTCCCCATCACGGTGAAGAGAGCCTCACAACCATGTACGCCATACCAAAATAAATCCGGATGATGTTTCTCGATACTTGCCGGACTGGTGGTTCGTGCAACTTCCACTTTCCCGATCGAACCATTCCTCACGGCTTGGGTCGCTTTTCCGTATCGCAGTGACGATGACGAAAAAACTGGAACCTTTGCTTCTTCAGCTAAACGAAAAATCTCCAGAACATCCTTCAAGGAACCAGCCATCGGCTTGTCGAGATAGAGAATCTTCCCAGCCGCGATGACCTTCCGGGCCTGTTCCAAATGAGGACGCCCATCGACCGACTCGATCATGACCGCTTCGACTTTGGTGCACAGTTCCTCGATGGTATCGCAGATCTCCACGCCATACTTTTCCTGAAGCGTCTTGGTGTATCCATCGACCCGCGAGGCACTCGATTCGATATCGGGACTCCCACCTTTAAAAGCCGCGATCACCTTCGCTCCTGACACGTGCCCTTTCGCCTTGGGATTATTAATCGTCTCCGTGAATGCCACCACATGTGAAGTATCGAGACCAATCATTCCAATCCGGATGACTTCCGCTTTCGCCGAAATAACCATCCCCAAACACGCCAAAAACTTTCCAATTCGTTTCATCTTATAATCCTAGTTTGTCTAACACTGCAATGGTCGTGCGGATAGCCAACGCCACCGCGACAACAAATCCCGCCCATCCTAAATTAATAATCCAGGTAGGAACCTTTCGCTCCCCTATCAAATCAGGTCGTGTTCCGAGGTAAAGTAAAGCCGCAGCCAAAGCCGGTATCCCCAAAACCGTGAGCGCCTGCGCAAAAGTAATCAAATTCACCGTGCTCTTCGCATCACTCAAATTCAACAAAGCGACCACCAGTCCGCTGAGTAATGCCGCAGTGGTCAGACCCAAAGTCCATCCTTCCCCGAGCCGCGATCCCTTCCCTAGCGAGTCGGACAAGACCGTTCCACCGACGAGGGCATTCACCAAAAAGGAACTGAAGGCTCCCGCAAAAATCCCCATACAAAAAACCATCTTGGCCCACGGACCAAACAGAGGCTGTAGCTGCATCGCCACATCCCCTACTCCACTGAGCACGACCGGTTCGGGACGACCGTAAAACACCCGCGCCGCTGTCATCAAAATGATCGTCGAAAGAATCCCCACCACGCTGATACTGACGACCGAGTCTACCTGACCTCGTTTCGCGTCGAGGAGTTTCCATCCCTTTTCTTTCACGAGGTAGGCTTGGTAAAAGGCCCCTCCCACCGAAAAAGTCGTCGCCATCAAGCCCATTAAAACAAGGATCTCTGGAGCCTTCCCGGATTTCACCGGCACATAACCTCGAGGGGAGAAATAAATAACGAGGAAGTTAATTAAGAAAGCCACTACCATCAATCCGATGAGGAACTTCATCAAGGTCTCAATCGAGCGGTAGAGATGCCTCTTCCAGTAGAGGCAAAAAATCACCAGAGCATTGAACGAGATCAAGATGATCGCGGGAGTTGCACCCGACATCAGAGAATAATCTTCCGTCTCAAACAAAGGCGCGAGCCCCGAAACAATCGCAACATTGTTGGAATATTGAAAAATTGCCACGAGCCCAAAGAGAATCACCCCCACAATCACCGCAACGGGCCGCCCCAAGCGACGCGCAAGTTGATCACAAGGACTGTCCTGATAAATCACCCCGATCCGCCCTGCCAAGGCGACCATCGCAATCATTAACACCACCGCGAGCACGATGGCCGCAATCCCGATATATCCATACTGCGCTCCCGCTTTCGAACTCGTCAGAATACTCCCGGGCCCCAGAACAATCGCCGCGACAATGATGGCCGGACCGAAGGAGCTGAAGAGTTGTTTGAGCCGATTCATTTAGGAAGTCTGATTAAAGTGTGTTCGGGCAAGCTCCCGATCTAGAGGAAGCTCAACCGGCTGACCTTTGGCCACCGAAAGCAAAATCGCCCAGCCCAATTCCGCGGTAGAGGCTGAATTCACAAAACTCAGAAACGACTGCTCACCCTTGCGCACGCAATCGATGAAGTGCGCCACACAGGAACCAGTCTGATGCTCCATGACATCTCCGCTATCAGGAGTCGTCGTCTCGTCGCCCCAGAAATGATCCGGCGAACGTCCGTCATCGAGCGGGTAAACCCACTCCTTGCTCGTCTCGCTCTCGGACCAGTAGCGCACCTTGTGCGAACGCTCGAGATAGCTGTCAAAAATGAAGCCGCCCTTCGTCCCATGAATGTTATGATAGGCGTCGTAGCCATTGGCTTGATCGACATTCCCAAAACAAAGCCCGGTGGCACCGTTGCTGAAAGTTACGTGGATATTGTAAATCACATCCGCCTCAAAAGCGCGCGTTTGCTCTCCGCTGGCGGAGGCGTAAACCTGCACTGGCGTCGCGCCTTGGGCCGCCATGATATTCAGCATCACACTGAGAGCGTGGATGATTCCCATTCCTATGGCATCGCCCATGATCTCACGGCTCAGCTTCCACACTTTGTCTTCCGCAATGTTAATCGGGTGCCGGTAGTTCACCTGCAGCTGCGTGATCGTTCCGAAGGCGTCGCGGCTCACCATCTCTTGCAAGCGATGCTCCATCGAATCGAAATTCATGAGGTAGTTGACGTAAGTGATCAACTCGGGATGCGCCCGGGCCAACTCAAGTTGATTTTCGAAATCAGCAAAGGTCGTCGAGCAAGGCTTCTCACAAAAGACATGCTTTCCCGCTTCCAAAGCAGCGATCGATTGCGGACCGTGCGAACTATTCGGGCTGCATAGAAAAACGCCATCGATTTCCGGATTCGCCAGCATCGCCGCGTAATCCTCATAAAATGCCGATTCCGGCAACCCGATCTTCGCCAGCGATTCGACACCGTTCCCCCGAGAACGCTGATGCAAAGCCACTACCTCCGCCTCCGGGTGCTCCGTCAACCGCTGCATCAAGGTGGATCCCATCCACCCTGCTCCGACAAATCCAATTCGAGTAAGCCCGCTGCTCATGAGCGGGGCATTCTGAACGAGCGGCCCCCAACGAAAAGAAAACAAATCCTCCAAATTTTGAGCCCAGAACGGAACCTCCCAGAAAATCCACGGTAATTACTAAAAACCATGAAGAAAAAAGCTCTCTTCTACCTTTTCAATTGGCTTCTGAATTTCTCCCAAAAAAAAAGCCGGACGGTTTCCCGTCCGGCTTTTGAAGGTTGTTTGGAAGCAACGACTTACATCATGCCGCCCATGCCACCGTGGTCGTGTCCGTGGCCGGCATCAGCAGGCTCAGGCTCGGGAATGTCGGTGATGAGAGCTTCAGTGGTAAGAAGAAGTCCGGAGATGGACGCGGCGTTCTGAAGAGCAGAACGAGTGACCTTGGTCGGATCAACCACACCAGCTTCGATAAGGTCGACATACTCGCCGGTTGCGACGTTGTAGCCGTTGTTGCCTGACTCGTTTTTGACGTGCTCAACGATGAGCGCGCCTTCGATTCCAGCGTTGGCTGCAAGCTGACGAAGTGGAGACTCGATGGCAGAAACAATAATGTCTGCACCGGTGGCTTCGTCGCCGGAAAGACCGAGGTCTCCGACTTGCGAAGTAGCACGGATCAGAGCGGTTCCACCTCCAGGAACGATGCCTTCTTCAACCGCAGCGCGGGTGGCGTGAAGAGCATCTTCAACACGGGCTTTCTTCTCTTTCATCTCAGACTCGGTAGCAGCACCAACGTTGATGACTGCAACACCGCCGGCGAGCTTGGCAAGACGCTCCTGGAGCTTCTCACGATCGTAGTCGGAAGTGGTGTCTTCGATCTGCTTACGGATCTGATTGACGCGGCCGGAGATCGCTTCGGATCCACCTCCACCTTCAACGATGACAGTGTCGTCCTTGCTGATGGTCACGCGCTTGGCCTCTCCGAGGTCTTCGAGCTCAATGTTCTCAAGCTTGATCCCGAGATCTTCGGTGATGCATCGTCCACCGGTAAGAACCGCGATGTCTTCGAGCATGGCCTTACGGCGATCTCCGAATCCAGGAGCCTTGACGGCTGCGATGTTGAGGGTCCCGCGAAGCTTGTTCACGACGAGAGCCGCGAGAGCTTCTCCTTCGACGTCTTCGGCAATGATGAGGAGAGGACGACCGGTCTTGGCAATCTTCTCGAGCACTGGAAGGAGGTCCTTGAGGTTGGAAACCTTCTTCTCATTGATGAGGATATAGGCGTTTTCAAGGTTAGACTCCATAGTGTCAGGGTCAGTGACGAAGTATGGGGAGAGGTAACCTTTGTCGAACTGCATTCCCTCAACAACGTCGAGAGTGGTTTCGATGCCTTTGGCTTCTTCCACAGTGATGGTGCCGTCCTTGCCGACCTTGTCCATGGCTTCTGCGATGATGTTGCCGATCTCGACGTCCCAGTTAGCGGAAACGGTAGCGACCTGGGCAATTTCCTTGGAGTCGGAGACTTCCTTGGAGATGTCAGCAAGCTGGGCCACGATGGCTTCGGCTGCTTTCATGATGCCTCGCTGAAGGCTGATTGGGTTGGCTCCGGCAGTCACGTTACGAAGACCTTCCTTGTAGATGGCTTCGGCGAGCACGGTAGCGGTAGTTGTTCCGTCACCAGCAATGTCGGATGTCTTGGAGGAAACCTCCTTGATGAGCTGTGCGCCCATGTTCTCGTAGGGATCATCGAGCTCGATTTCCTTGGCAACAGAAACACCGTCCTTAGTGACTGTTGGGGAACCGAACTTCTTGTCGAGGATCACGTTACGACCTGACGGTCCGAGGGTTGCTTTGACTGCGCGTGCGAGTTTTTCGACACCACGAAGGAGTGCCTGACGGGCTGCTTCGTCGAATTGGAGTTGTTTAGCCATTGTAGTGGTATTTTTAGTGTTTGATCGTTTAAGAAATTAGTCAGTGAGGACACCGAGGATGTCAGCCTGAGAGAGAATTAGGAGGTCTTCGCCGTCAACTTTGACGTCGGTGCCACCGTATTTTGAGATAAGAACCTTGTCGCCGACAGCAACGTCAAAGACGATGTCTTTTCCGTTTTCGTCAGTTCCACCGGTGCCGAGTCCGGTGACTTCAGCTTCCTGAGGTTTTTCCTGAGCAGAGTCAGGAAGGACGATGCCTCCTGCGCTTACTGCTTCTGCTTCGAGCCGCTTCACGAGGACGCGGTTTCCGAGTGGTTTAATACTAGCCATTGTTTTTTGTTTTTCTTGTTTGTGGTTGGTTTTGCCCGCGATGTCGCGGGCGAGAGTGTTTACTTATCAGCGTCTACGACTTCGGCGTCGACAACCTTTCCTTTTGCTTGGCGAGGTTCGTCGCTTTCATCTTCAGCGGGAGCCACATCGGGTGCGGCACCTCCCATGTCGGGCATCTGCGCTCCGGCAGCCTGCGCGGCCTGGGCGAGTTCGTTGAGAGACTTTTCGAGGTCTTCCGTGGTAGATTTGATGAGGTCGAGATCGTCGGCCTTGAGCGCACCTTTGACGGCATCGAGCTTGGTAGTGAGCATCTCTTTCAGGTCGGCAGGAGCTTCTTCGGGAAGTTCGCTGATCTGCTTTTCAACCTGGTAGATGATGTTCTCGCCCTTATTCTTAATGTCGACGGCTTCGGCACGCTTCTTATCTTCCTCGGCGTGAGCTTCGGCTTCGCGCTTGGCCTTTTCGATCTCGTCTTCAGACAGTCCGCTGGACCCTTCGATGGAGATCTTCTGCTCTTTGCCGGAGTTCTTGTCCTTGGCTGAAACGTGGAGAATCCCGTTCGCATCGATATCGAAGGTCACTTCGATCTGAGGCATGCCTCGCTGAGCGGGCTCAATTCCGGAGAGCTGGAAATTTCCAAGCAACTTATTATCGGCGAAGAGCGGGCGCTCACCCTGACAGATGCGAATATCAACGGCGGGCTGGTTGTCAGCGGCAGTCGAGAAAGTCTGGCTACGCTTCACCGGGATGGTGGTGTTACGCTCAATCATGGCGGTGGCGCGGCTTCCTTCAGTCTCGATGGAGAGAGTGAGCGGAGTCACATCGAGAAGAAGCACATCCTTCACGTCACCCTGGAGAACACCACCTTGAATTGCCGCACCGATGGCGACCACTTCGTCGGGGTTCACGCCCTGGTGAGGAGTCTTGCCAGCGAGTTCGTGAGCAGTTTCCACAACCTTGGGCATACGGGTCATGCCACCCACAAGAACGAGCTCGTCGATCTCGCCGGAGCTGACATCAGCCTCCTTCAAGCAGTCGGATACCGGCTTTTTGGTGCGAGAAAAAAGGTGGTCAGTCAGCTGTTCAAGCTTACCGCGACTCAAGCTCAACTGAATATGCTTGGGACCGGTTTGGTCAGCAGTGATGAAGGGCAGGTTTAGGTCGTAATTTTGCGATGAAGAGAGCGCTATCTTGGCTTTCTCGGCTTCTTCCTTGATCCGCTGAAGAGCGTCGGGCTGACCGCTGAGATCAATGCCTTCGGATGATTTGAATTCGGCCACGATGTGATCGATGAGCGCATTGTCCCAATCGTCACCGCCGAGCTGGGTATCACCGTCGGTCGAGAGCACTTCGAAGACGCCATCAGAGATTTCCAATACCGAGATATCGAAGGTTCCCCCACCGAGGTCATAAATAGCGACCTTTTGATCCATCTTGGAATCAAGTCCGTATGCAAGCGAAGCAGCGGTTGGCTCGTTAATGATACGGCGCACTTTTAGACCGGCGATTTCACCGGCCGCCTTGGTGGCATTACGCTGGGAGTCATTGAAGTATGCGGGAACCGTGATTACCGCTTCCGTGATGGTCTCGCCGAGCTTGGCTTCCGCATCAGACTTGAGTTTACCAAGAATGATGGCTGCGATTTCCTGGGGAGAGTAGACTTTCTTCTCTCCTTCAACTTCCACCTGAATGTGGGCGTCGCCATTGTCAGCTTCCACAAGCTCATAGGGGACGCGTTTGTCTTCAGCGGTGAGTTCGGAAAACTTACGTCCGATGAGGCGCTTGGCGGAGAAGACGGTATTTTTTGCATTCGTGACAGCCTGACGCTTGGCGGCCTGACCGACGAGACGTTCTCCGTTCTTCGCAAAAGCGACAACAGACGGAGTGGTGCGTGCACCTTCCGAGTTTTCGAGGACTACTGGTTCACCGCCCTCCATGACAGACATGCAGGAGTTGGTGGTGCCGAGGTCAATTCCTAAGATTTTACCCATGATTTTATTTCTATGTATTAAAGTTGGTGGCAGGGCTCTCACCTGACAATTTTAGCAATTCCTTTGGCACGCACCGTGCCAATTGCCGCAATCCCTTATTCTACGGGAAACTCCGCGATTTCCCTCAATACCGGCGCGTCACTTTGACACGCATCACCCTGCAACCATTTGACACTTGGCGACAATTTGTCTCACTACTCTCGCACATCGATCGCCTCAGCGAGCATTCCTTTATAAACATCGGCAGGCACTTCGTAGCCGCCGAAGGTCTTCAGATGATCGGTCATCCATTGGGTATCGAGTAATATTACCCCTTCGTCCCGCAGCCACTCCACCAAACGCACCAGCGCAATCTTACTGGCATCGGTTTTGCGGCTGAACATGCTTTCACCAAAAAACACGCGATCGATCCGAACTCCATAGAGCCCGCCCTGCAGCCCTTCCTCATCCCAACATTCCACGGAATGCGCAAAGCCCCGCTCGAACAACTCACCGTAGCTGTCCATGATCACGGGATCGATCCAGGTCTCCTCCCGCTCAGAACATCCCTCCATCACCTCTCGGAAAGCTGTGTCGTAACGGATTTCAAATGGACGCTTCTTCAGAGCACGCTTCAATCCCTTGGGAATATGAAAACGCTCATCCAGCGGAATGATCCCGCGCATTTTCGGCGAAAACCAAAAAATCTCCCCGTTCTCAGACATCGGGAAGACCCCTTCTATATAGGCACTGAGTAGCACTTCGGGAGGAATTCGTTCCACGAGGCGATTTTCACGATACAAAATCAGAATTTCAACCTACAATTCGCGCCATGAAGATCGATCTCGCCAATCTGCCCGACGAAGGACAGCTCTTTGAAGGTGAATTAAGGCCCGAAATCTTTGATTTGGAGGGCAGCGACACCACTCCGGCCGGACCTCTCCTCTACCGATTATTCGCCCAACGCTTTGATACAGAACTTCTTCTCACCGGAAATCTTGAGGCGACCTTCGAATTAACCTGCATGCGCAGCCTGCACGGCTTCAAACAGACTGTTGAACTGGAAGGTAGCGCCATCAGCATCGAAATCGGCAACGACGGCGAAATTGACGCCTCGGAGGCCATTCGGGAAGAAGTTCTTCTGGAGCTCCCGACCAACCCGCGTTGCGAGGATGGCGACACCCCGGGAAAATGCGAAATAGATCCGAAGTATTTAGCAGTGGACAAGTCGACCAATGATGGAGTAGACAACGCCCCCGCGCAGGACGGACCCAATCCATGGGCCGCCTTGGACGCAATTGATTCCAACGATCAACCTTCTTAACCACCTAGAACCATGGCCGCACCAAAACGCCGCACATCCAAGCACAAGCAACGTCTCCGCAGAGGAGCCAACCGCTGGCGCAAGCCACTGCTAAAGACCTGTCCCGAATGTGGGAGCAGTATCCCAGGGCATATCGCCTGCCCATCTTGCGGAACCTACCGAGAGCGCCAAGTCGTCGATGTCGACTTGGTTTAATCGTTTGGTTCCTATCAATTTTTTAATGAGCGCGGGGCCTGTCTCCGCGCTCGTTTTTTCGAGATGAAAATCGCACTCGACGCCATGGGCGGGGACCACGCCCCCAGAGTAAATCTCGAAGGAGCACGCGAGATACTAGCCGCCAATCCGGACATCGAGACCATCTTCCTGACCGGCCCGGCCGAGGAACTCAAGAAAGCCGCGCTCGAATATGGACTCACCGACAAGCGTGCGCAATTTGTCGACGCCACGGAAGTCGTCGGCATGGAAGAATCCGGAGCAAAAGCAATTCGACGCAAAAAGAACTCCTCCATCGCCGTCGCCAACGACCTCGTTAAAAAAGGCGACGCAGAAGCCGTCGTCTCCGCAGGTAACACCGGAGCTGCTGTTGCCACCGCAACCGTAAAACTTCGCCTCCTAAAAGGTATCCTTCGCGCCGGCATCGCCTCCCCCATGCCGAACGAACATGGCGTATGCAACCTACTTGATGCGGGAGCCAACCCGGAAGCAAAACCGGAACACCTTTTACAATATGCCATCATGGGCAGCGTATACGCGCATGAGGTTTTAAAGGTCAAAGATCCGCACGTTGGCATCATGTCCAATGGCGAGGAGGAAGAAAAAGGAACAGCCTTCACCAAAGAAACGATGGCCCTTTTGAAGGACCTTGTTGATCGGGACAAAGCACCTTTCACCTTCCTCGGAAACGTCGAAGGACACGACCTTTTCCAGACCAAACTCGATGTCTGCCTCTGCGACGGGTTCACTGGAAACATTGTTCTCAAAAGCTGCGAAGCAACGGCCAAGGCCATGTCCAAATGGCTCAAAACAGCCTTCAAAAAGAACCCTATTCGCATGACCGGAGCTCTTCTGGGAAAAGGCGCATTTCAGGAGGTAAAAGAAACATCCAGCTATGAATCCTACGGCGGCAGCCCTCTCCTTGGAGTCAATGGCGTCGTCATCATTGCTCATGGAGGGTCTTCAGCCCTCGCCATTAAGAACGCGATTAAAATGGCGGCTTCTGCGATCAAGCACGACATCAATCACAAGATTGAAGACGCCATCGAAAGCGCCAACCCTTCTGTAACGGCGGGTTAATTCTCCTTTTTTTCATCCCACGAGAGAGTCATGATCAATCGGCGCCTCGGCGACTCCTTGCTCAAACCATTCACCCGGGTAACCTCATCCGGTCGCTACGTCCCGGAAGTCGATGGCCTGCGCTGCCTCGCCATCGTTTTGGTGATCTTCTTCCACTGCCACCACCTCTTTCGAACCGGCAACGAACCGGTCACCTCCGCAGAACTAACAGCGGAAGGCTGGGCCGCTACCGCAACCTTCCTTCCCAACTTTTTTTTCGCAAAGGGATGGTTTGGAGTACAGATTTTCTTTGTCATTTCCGGAATGGTTCTAGCCCTCCCCTTTGCCTCCCACTACCTCCAGGGGGCTGACCGCCCCAAAGTAAAAGATTACTTCCGACGCCGCCTAATTAGGATTGAGGTCCCTTACATCATTACACTCACCTTCTTTCTCTTCTACGCCGTCACTTTTCAAGATCGCCTGTGGAACGAAATGCTTCCGAGATATTTCGCCGGTCTCATTTACTCCCACTCGCTCATCTACGACGGTGCACTCAACCCACTCCTCTGGGTTTCGTGGACGCTCGAGATTGAAATTCAATTCTACCTCCTCGCCCCCCTGCTTTGCACCGTCTTTAAAATACCAAACACTCTCCTGCGAAGAGGCATCCTACTACTCGCAATCCTCTTCATTGAGCCCTGTGTCGATGCCGCCAACGCAGCCTTCCCCTCGGTAATTTGGCGCGAGAGCATCCTCAACCAATTCTCCTATTTCTTTGCGGGAATCCTCCTCGCCGACCTTTACCTCTCTCCAAAGCTAAAAGCCATCCGAGCCAACCCCACTGCCCTTATCTGGGACGCGATCGGACTGCTAGCCTGGCCTGCGACTTTCCTTCTTTTGGAATTCCCCCCCTCATTCAACCTCAAACCCCTCACCCTTATTCTCGCTTTCCTTGCCGTCCTGACCGGACCAGTCTTGCGCAAACTCTTCTCGAATCGCTGGGTCGTCGCCGTCGGAATGATGTGCTACACGATTTACCTTTTTCACAATTTCTTCATCTACAGCATCCTTCAATACTTCATTTTTTCCAAATTTGTCGTCGAAGGTGACTGGCCTTGGAACCTCGTCTTGATGGCCCTGATGCTTGTGGGGTGCCTTATCCTGAGCGGTCTCCTGTTCCTCGTCGTAGAAAAACCCTTCGCCAAGGGAAAACTGCCGCGACTCTTCAAAAGATCATCCAAGCCCAGCCCGGATTGCAATTTGGATTCTATCAGCTAACTCTACCGACATGCATAATTTCGACCAACCCGTTCACCGACGTGGCACCGGATCACTCAAGTGGGACCGACGGCCTGACCTTGATCCGCTCTGGGTCGCGGATATGGATTTCACCTCCCCACCTCAAGTCATCGAAACTCTTCACGAGCGAGTTGATCATGGTGTCTTTGGATACGCCGTCCCACACCCCTCTCTCGTCGAAACTCTTCTCAATTACCTTCAAACCCGTATTGGCGCCACCAGCAGCGAAGAACAAATCGTTCACCTCGGCGGACTCGTTCCTGCCTTGTCTCTAGCAACCAAAGCCTTCGCCTCTCCGGGCGATGCCCTACTCACCTGCACGCCGGTTTACCCCCCGTTCCTCGGAGTTCACAACGACGGCGATCTCGAACTACAAAGTGTTGATCACCTCAATAATGACGGCACTTGGATCATGGATTGGGACGCGCTTGAAAACGCGGTCACTCCAAAAAGCAAACTCTTCATCCTTAGCAATCCGCAAAACCCACTCGGGCGCGTTTTCACCAAGGATGAAATGATTCAACTCGGTGAGTTCTGCCAGCGCCACGACCTCGTTCTGGTTTCTGACGAAATTCATTGCGACCTCATCCTCGACGAAGACGCCACACCACACTTTTCGGCCCTCAATCTTCCGGACGAACTTCGCGAGCGCACCGTCACTCTTCTTGCCCCGAGCAAGACCTACAATATCGCCGGGTTAGGTTACGCCTTCGCGGTCATTCCGAACGATTCCCTCCGTCGAAAATTCACCGCGGCCAAAGGCCATACCCTCCCCGAGATCAACTGCCTCGCCTATTACGCGGCCGAAGCTGCCTACCGACACGGCGAACCCTGGCGTCAGGACTTGCTCGCCTACCTCCGAACCAACCGGGACCTCCTCGCAAAAAAGATCACCGAAGGACTCCCCGGGGCACGCGTCCCGAATATCGAAGCAACCTATCTCGCCTGGATTGACTGCAAGGCTCTCTCCGTAGATCAGCCCATCGAAAAAGCCGAAGAGACCGGACTTTTCCTATCAGATGGCACCTTCTTCGGGCACAAGCGCTGCCTCCGCGTCAATTTCGGAACGCAAACAGCGCGTCTGGAAAATGCGCTCGAGCTGCTCGTTACCGCTCTCCAGTCTTGATGCCCGGCCTATCTGACTCCATTCTCACCTCATGAAGGGTCTCTTCTTCCTCATTCTCTTGGCGATCACCACTCCGATCGTGGCCCGGGAACACGTCATTCTCACCGGCGGACCCGCCTTGAGACACTGGGAAAACCTCCGGGTAGAGAAAGACCGGCACGATCGCTTTTGGGGGAATTTTCTTGCCGCCACCTCAATCCGCAGCGACGAACTTCGGAAAATCCATGGCAAAAATGCCAGCCTGACCTGGATTGTTTACAAGCCGGGCTACGTCATTCGCGGAAAGGAAGATCACAAGCCATACGCCAAGTGGGTCGCCAAGCAAGCCGCCAAACGGAACGCCAAACTGATCTGGATTAATACCGGCGATCAGGCCATCGCCGCCATCAATGGCCGCCGCGACATCATCACCTTCGACTTCTTCGGCCACTCCAACCGTCACTGCTTCATGCTCGATTACGGCACCAATGTGATGGCTGTCAGCCAGGCTTGGATTCACGAAAAAGACCTGCGAAAAATCCGCAGAGGGGCTTTCAACAAATACGCTCTCTGCCAAAGCTACGGCTGCCACACCGGCGAAAGTATGAGCGCCATTTGGCGTAGCAAAGTTGGCATCCCGCTGATCGGAGCCAAAGGCAAAACCAATTACGAAACCGTCTCTTTCGGCAGACTTCCCTCGGTCTCCGGCAAGTGGATCCGCTGACACAATTTCCAACATCACCACTTATGACCTTCCAAGAACTCAACGACCTCTATCAACTCCCTCTCTTCGATCTCATTCAACGCTCCCGCAGCGTTCACGAAGAAAACTGGCCCGCCGGCGAAGTCCAACTCTGCACCCTCCTCTCCATCAAAACCGGCGGGTGCTCGGAAGACTGCTCATACTGCGCCCAATCCGCGCGCTACAAATCAGATGTCGCTCCCGAGCGGCTCATGGAAAAATGCCAGATCATGGAACGCGCCAAAGCCGCCCGTGACAACGGCTCAACCCGCTTTTGCATGGGAGCCGCCTGGCGCGGTGTTCGAGAGGGAACCCAACGATTCGACCAGGTTCTCGATATCATTCAGGATGTTTCCAAACTTGGCATGGAAGTTTGCGTCACCCTGGGAGAACTTGGCCCCAATGAAGCGGTAAGACTCAAGGACGCGGGAGTCACCGCATACAACCACAACATCGACACCTCGCCCGAGCACTACCCCAATATCGTCACCACCCACACTTTTCAGGACCGCCTGAATACCATTCGCCACGCTCAGGACGCCGGCATGTCGATCTGCTGCGGCGGCATTCTCGGACTCGGAGAAAACACCGAGGATCGTTTGAAAATGCTCGAAGTGATTTCCAGCTTCAATCCCCAGCCGGAATCGGTCCCAATCAACTCACTCATGCCCATGCCCGGCACCCCTCTCGCCAAAAGCTCGGGAGTCGATGTCTTCGAATTGGTCCGCATCATCGCGCTGACCCGCCTCGCCGTGCCCAAGGCCAAAGTCCGCCTCTCAGCTGGCCGCACCAACCTTTCCGAGGAGGCGCAAACAATCTGTTTCTTCGCCGGCGCAAATTCCATTTTCTACGGCGACAAACTCCTTACTGCCGAGAACCCAGCCGTCGAAAAAGACCTCGCGCTGATTAACAAGCTTGGTCTCAGCCCGCAAAAACCCAATCGCGCGCAAGCCGCACCCGATTCCGATGAGGCCCTCCCCCGCAAACCGCACCTGGCCTGAAGCTAACACTCGAATTGAGGTCTCAATTCAAGAACAAGCCCTGACCCTCTTCAAAAACGAAGAGAGGCAGTTCTCGGTCCCGGTTTCCACCGGAGCCAAGGGAATCGGATTTAGCGAAGGTTCGCATCAAACACCAACCGGGCACTTCGTTATTCGTGAACGCATCGGAGAAGGCGCCCCCCTTCATACCTTTTTCAAAGGACGACGACCTCTGGGAATCGGAGGCTCTCAGAGCGAAGATGCCATTCTTACCCGAATTTTATGGCTCGAAGGGCTGGACGAGGAAAACTCGAACACCTATCGCCGCTACATCTACTTTCATGGCACCCACGAGGAGGATTTAATCGGTCGCCCCGCCTCCCATGGCTGTATAAGATTGAATAACGGGGACATGCTCGATCTCTTCGACCAAGTTCCGCTCTTCACCCGCGTCGATATCATCAAATAGAAATTCCATTATGAACAAACTGATCGCATTCGATTGCGACTCCACCCTCTCTGCCATCGAAGGCGTCGATGAACTCGCCCGCCTTGCAGGCGATGACGTCTTTCGCCAAGTTGAGGATCTCACCAACCAAGCGATGAATGGAGAGATTCCCATTGAAGAAATTTTTGCCCGTCGATTGGAACTCATCAATCCCACCCGTCAACAATGTCTCGAAATTGGTAAAGCCTATCTTAAAGAGATCGAACCAACCGCCAAGGAAACGATCTCCAAACTCAAGAGGGAAGGATGGGAATGTATTATTATTTCGGGAGGATTTGTTACGTGTATCGAGGAGCTTGCGGAGTATCTAGAGATTTCATCTATTGAAGCCGTTCCATTATACTTTCATGAAAATGGCGACTACCGGGGATTTGATAATGACTACCCCACCACTCGGAATGGAGGGAAGCCTGAACTCCTCCAACAAGCTGCAAAAAAACACTCTGCAGAGCATGTTGTCATGGTAGGCGATGGCATTTCAGACCTCGAGACATTCGGAATAGCAGATAAGTTTGTTGGTTTCACGCGATACGCAGCTCGTCCACAAATCCTCGAAAAAAGCCCGCACCTCGCCTCCGAATTATCCCAAATATTAGATATTCTAAAGGATAGTTAATCTTTAATTAAAATATCATATTTAGCTCTTGCACACTCGTGCAACACATCTCAAAGTAATTCCATGGCTAGCAAGAAAGGAAAACGCTATACGGCAGCTGAAAAAGCTGAGGTCCTCAATTGGGTAAATGACTACAACGTCACGCATGGTCGCGGCGGTGTAGCAAATGCATCCAAAGAGTTTGGCATCACCCAACTGACAATCCACAACTGGGTTCGTCAGGGTGGCGCCGCAATGAGCGGAACATCAAACCTCCGCGTGGCCCCCAACCACGCAGGGATCCTCCGCCAACTCGCTGACCTCTTGGACGAGATCTCACAACGTGAGACCGAGTTGGCCAAGCTCCGCAAGGAGTATGATGGCCTTCGCAAGAAGCTGTAGGGAGTAAGGGGTTGAAAAACACCCCACTTTAAATAAGGGGTTGAAAAACACTCCACCTTAAACAAGGGGTTGAAAAACACTCCACCTTAAATCAAAGACCCTGAATGACCCGTTCATTCAGGGTCTTTTATTTCCCTAGATTCCGCGGAGTCCCAATCGAATGATCTCCGCGCTCTCCGCTTCAGGATTCGCCTTCAAAGCCCGATCAACAGACTTCCGGGCATCTGCCTGCTTGAAGCCCAGCGCAATCAAGCCCATCTCCGCATCGCGCGCGGCGTCAGTACGATCGCCGGTCTCCTCCCAGGTCTGCACCACTCCAACCTTGTCTTTGAGCTCTAGAATAATGCGCTCCGCCGTCTTCTTACCAATCCCCTTCACCGCAGAAAGCCCCGCCGCATCACCGTTAACGACGGCCTGCTTAAACATTTTCACCTCCAAGCCACTCAGAACCGCCATCGCAATCGCCGGCCCAATTCCACTCACTCGATCAATCAGCAAAAGGAAGACGTCCCTCTCCTCATCGTTGGCAAAGCCATAGAGAGTCAGCGAATTTTCCCGCACATGCTGGTAGGTCTTCAAGTCAATCGCCTCACCCTCCAACGGATTCAGACGGTCATAGGTCGAAACCGGCACCAGAAGCTGGTAGCCCACTCCTCCCGCTCCCACCACAATTCGCCCCGGTAATGCCTCCCATACCTCTCCTTTGATGCGCGCAATCACAAAAAGTATGCTATCGTCCTTGGGGGAAACTTCAAGCCGCGATCCTACGCCCATAAAGGGATCGGCAGGATTTTATTAATTAAGCTTGACTATTATTGTCGCTAAATTTTACGAATCAACGTTACTAGTGAATTTTTTCAGTCGCTTTTGTTACATGTTCCTGCTATCTTCGCGTCGTTATGGCAACTACTAAACGGACACGTTTCTCCCGCCGACTTCCAGATCATGTCACCGATGAATTGGTGAATGTTTTAGGCTCCGACCCCAAACTCTTTGGATTCAACGAGCTTTTCGAGGATGTCTACGAGCGGCTCAAGGAACGTAATGCAGTGAGTGGTGGCGAAGAAATGCTTCGTCTCCGCGCTTATGAAAAGCTGCAAAACCTGGTCACCCGCGGACTCGCCGAGAAAGATGGCAAAGAGTATCGCGGACTCGAGCGTATTCAAGAAGCGCACAGCGACAATCTAGCTCAGCAAGACGCATAGCTCGAAAATCGTAAAATTGGTGCTGGTTAATCCGGCAACGAAACTTTTAATTGCCCGCGTCTGCCCGACGCGGGCAATTTCTTTTTATACCGCCATGCTTTCCGATTACCTTCCAGTTGTCCTCCAAGCCATCGCAGCGATCGGCTTTGCTGCCATCGCGCTTGGTCTCAGTGTCCTCCTTGGGAAAAAAGGCAGTCACTCTGAAATCAAGGAAACCCCATACGAATGCGGCATGCTCCCCATCGGAGAGGGCGCTCCTCGATTTAGCGTCAAATTCTACCTCGTCGCGATGCTCTTCGTCATTTTCGATATCGAGGTTGTCTTCATGTATCCATGGGCCGTTCAGTTCAGTGATCTCGTAAAACAAAACGGCATGGTCATTTGGAGCATGGCTGGATTCGTCAGCATCCTGACTATCGCCTACCTCTACGCGCTTAAAAAAGGCGCTTTTAACTGGAAGAGCTAACCCCCTCAGGCCCTCTTCTTCGATTTCATTTTCCGAGGAAGCTCTTTTGTTCCTCCCTTTTTTCTAGGCTCAACGACTCAATTAGAATTACCCCAATGTTTGCAGGCACCTTCACGGCTCTCATCACTCCCTTCCGCGACGGACATCTCGATCGTGACGCATTTCAAGCTCTCATCGAACGTCAGATCGCAGCCGGCATCACCGGGGTCGTTCCCGTCGGCACCACCGGAGAATCTCCCACCCTCGACTC
Source organism: Akkermansiaceae bacterium (assembly GCA_029253285.1). GTDB lineage: Bacteria > Verrucomicrobiota > Verrucomicrobiia > Verrucomicrobiales > Akkermansiaceae > SW10. The sequence goes on from JAQWZU010000106.1 coordinate 39,980, forward strand.
CGACGAACACCTCGCCGTGGTCAAAGCCGCGGTCGAATTTGCTGATGGCAAAATCAAAGTCCTTGCCGGTAGCGGAGCAAACTCCACCCGCGAAGCGATCCACCTCACCCAGGCCGCCGAAGCGATGGGGGCAGACGCCTCTCTCCAAGTTTGCCCATACTACAACAAGCCCAGCCAGGAAGGTCTCTACCAGCACTACAAGACGGTCGCCGAGAACACAGGCCTACCCATCATGCTCTATTCCGTTCCCGGTCGCTCCGTGATCGAGATCGGTATTGAAACAGTTTCCCGACTCGCCAATGACTGCGATAACATCGTCGCCAACAAGGAAGCCGGCGGCTCGGTCGATCGCGTGAATCAACTCGTACAAGCCGTGCCTGAAGATTTTCAAATCCTCTCAGGCGACGACCCTCTCACCCTTCCCTTCATGTCCTGCGGAGCGGTTGGCCTCGTCAGCGTCGCCTCCAATCTCATCCCCGAGGTGATGGTCAGCCTCGTGAATCGCTGCCTCGAAGGCGAATACGGTGAAGCACTTGAACTTCAAAAGCGTTACTACCCTCTCTTGTCCGGCTTGATGTCACTCGACACCAATCCAGTGCCCATCAAGTCAGCCGTTGCGCTCCAAGGGCACTGCACTTCGGAACTCCGCCTCCCCCTGATCCCTCTCAGCGACGAAAAAACCGAATCACTCCGCGGGCTTCTCAAAACTTACGGACTCCTTTAGTCTGACTCCATGAAAGTCGCCCGCCTTGCCGATGGATCTCCCGAGATCTTTCACACCCTGCAAGGTGAAGGCCCTTCTCTGGGAGCACCCGCAGTCTTCCTGCGCCTCTCTCTCTGCAATCTACACTGTCATTGGTGCGATACCCCCTACACCTGGAATTGGGAAAACACGCCCTGGGAACATCAGGACGGAGAGAAATTCTCCAAAGCAGATCAACTTCTTGAACTTGCCCCCGAAAATTTGGCGGAAACAATTCTCCAATACGATTGCCCGCGACTTGTCATCACTGGGGGAGAACCACTTCTTCAACAACCCGATCTCATCAAGCTCCTCGCCTTCCTCCCCGGGCTTCCCCTCATCGAGGTCGAAACTAACGGCACCCAACTTCCTAATCCTGATCTCGCTCACCGGGTCACCCAATTTAACGTTTCCCCTAAACTCTCCAATTCCGGCATCAAGGAAAGTCTCCGCCTCAATTCTGACGCCCTCTCCCTCTTCGCGACATTGGACAAAGCAGCCTTCAAATTTGTCGTCTGCAATGATGTCGATTTGGCCGAAATTCAAGCTCTTCAGGCCAAATTTCACATCCCTGCGGGGAAGATTTTCCTCATGCCGGAGGGGCGGGATGCCGAGACCTTAAAAAGTCGATCCCTCTGGCTGGCAGACTGCTGCAGGGATCAAGGCTATCACTTCAGCCCACGCCTCCACGTTCTCCTCTGGGGAAACGAAAGAGCGAAGTGAAAAGAATCGTATTTTGACGCAACCATTCCCCTTCTTAACGGTTTCTTTACATAGATTCACCATGAAGACGCCCCGCCAGACCCAAAACCTCCCGGATTTCGACGCCGATCTTGATCAGGATCCGGTGTGGGACCTCCTCGACGACGCGCCCTTGCAGGAGCCCGGACCTCGCTTTGCGCAGGATCTCGTTCGTCGTGCTCGACTTGAGGGACAAGGCAGCAACCCACGGTGGAAAGCCCTTTTATCGCCCAAACCTCTTGTCGGAATGGCCGCGACGGCCTGCGCCTGCGCTGCCATTATTGTCAGCCTTCCTAATGAAAATTCAGATCCGGCCCCTGTAGCCGTCAATCCTCCTGTCCTAAGCGACAATTGGGAGGAGAACTTCGCAAACGACCTCGCCAACGAGCTTCTCACCAGCGCAGCCGATGACCCAACCCTCCTCTCGGACTCCGAAATCATCGCCCTTTTATACTAATCTCCATGAAAAAACTCCTTCCTTTCCTCCTGATGCCCTTCGTGCATGCAGCCCCCCTCTCAGATGAGGTGATCCGAAATACCGCCCGCGAAATCGACGAAATCCTCCTCGCCGAACAAAAGGATCAAAAAATCACTCCGATGCCCGTCGCTGACGACTCGACTTTCGTCCGCCGGAGCTACCTCAATATCATCGGACGCCTTCCGACCGCCGAAGAGGCGAGATCCTTCCTCGATTCCAACGACAGAGAAAAGCGAGCTGACCTCATCGACACCCTCATTGAATCGCCGGGCATGAAGTCCAAGCTCTTCAACTACTGGAGCGACCTCCTCCGCGTCAAAACCAACTCCGAAACCAGCGGACTGGGCTGGCACGTCTGGCTTCGCGAAGCTGTCGAGACCAACATGCCTTACGACAAAATGGTTCACGCCATGCTCGCCGCCAACGATCACTCGGCCAATAACCCGGCCGCCGGTTACTACCTCCGCGACCGCGGCATGCTTCTCGATAATATCAGCAACACCGTGCAGGTCTTCCACGGCCAGCAAATCGGATGCGCCCAATGCCACGATCACCCTTTCGATACCACCACCCAGATGGAATACTACCAGCTGGCCTCATTCCTCGCCGGAACCGAATATAAATTCGAGGGTGCCCGCGAAAAAATCAAGGAAGTCATCGGAGTCGATGTCGACATGAAAAACCGCATGACCGGCGGTGGAAAAATCAACAAGAAGGATAGAAAAGCCTATCAAAAGCAGAAAGCCGCCATGGCCAAGCAGAAGGCTGAGATGAACAGAAAGCGCAACGAAGCCAAAGACCTCTCCACAGTGTTCCGCTACCACAACCGAAACGCCCTCAGCGACAATCCAAAGAAACAACTTAAGCTTCCCGAGGACTACCAATACGAAGACGGAAAACCCGGTGAAGCCATCGAACCTCAGTTCCTCTTCGGCAAAAAAGTTAAAGATGTTCCGCCTGGAAAGCGCCGCGAAGTCTTCGCCGACTGGGCCACTTCCCGCGACAACAAATATTTCTCCAAGGTCGTCGCCAACCGACTCTGGGCCTACACCTTCGGATACGGAGTCGTTCCGGCTCTCGACGACTGGAGCAATTCCCCCGATCCACTCTACCCGGAACTGGTAGACTATCTTGAGAGCGCCATGAAGGTGACCAACTACGATGTGCAGCAATACCTCCGCATCCTCTACCACACCAAACTCTTCCAACGCGAAGTCTCTCACACCGAACCTACCCAGGGATTCGCCTTTGACTTCAACGGCCCCATCCTTCGCCGTATGGAAGCCGAGGAAATTCGTGATTCCTTCGTCACCTTGGCCTCTGGAAACATTGACGACAACACCAACTACGCACTTAAAGAATCTTGGGACAACTACGTTGAATCCTTTCAGTTCGTCATGAATGCCACGCCCAAGCAGATTCGCGAAATCGACGATGCCGCCGACAAGGCCGAACTGGATCGCCGTAGGTTCCAAAAAGAAACCGCCGAAATGCGCGTCGCTCTTCGCAAAGCCCAGGAAAGCGGTCAAACCAAGCGTGTCCAAACGATCAACCTGCAACTCAGAGAGCTGCGGGACAAAGCGTCCAAGAAATACCGCCGCGGTAGCATGTCGGATACGACGATGAAAGCCCAAGCCGCTGTCGCCCGCCGATACACCCCAAAAAAGTCCAGCCATTCTCCTTTCCAAATGCGCTCTTCGGAAATTCCTGCACCTCAAAAAGGCGGAACCTTCGTTGCCGAGTTCGGTGGCTCCGACCGCGAAACCCCATCATCCGCTCACACCGAGGCCACCGTCCCCCAGACCTTGCGACTCTTGAACGGCACCGAGACCGCGATCCTTCTCAACAAGAAAGGCGACTTCGCCAAGACCGTGTCGAAGCTTAAGACACCCGAAGAACGCCTCGAACAACTTTTCCTCTCCCTCTACTCGTCCTACCCGACGAAAGAGGAAAAAATCGCCTTCCTACCCGAAGTCAAAACCCTTCCGTCCACCCAGGCATTCGCCCGGGCCATGATCACCTCTAATCGCTTCCTCTTTGTCCAATGAACCCAGTCAACAAACTCGACGAACTCTCACGGCGCAGCTTTCTCGCCAACACTGCCAACACTGCCTTCGGCGTCACACTTGGAGGAGCCGCGGCTTCGTGGTTCAACTCAGCCGAAGCTGCCGAAGCCATCGCGCAATCCAAGGGCAAAGCCAAGCATGTCATCTACCTCTACATGTCAGGAGGCATGACCCACATCGATACTTTCGATCCTAAGCCTGACGCTCCCGAAGAATATCGTGGACCGATCAAAGCAATCTCTACCAACGTCGCTGGCATTCAACTTGGACAGCATCTGGAAAAAACCGCCAAGCACGCCGACAAGATGTGTCTCGTGCGCTCGATGAATTCCACCCAGGGCGCCCACGCTCAGGGGAATTACAACGTCCACACTTCCTACACCATGCGGTCTTCCATCACCCACCCGACTCTTGGATCATGGGCAAACAAATTGGAACCTTCCCGCCTCAATCAGACCCTGCCTCCCTACGTCACCGTCCACACTGGAAACAATCACGCCGGCGCAGGATTCTTCGAGCCCAACTCTGCTCCTCTTCCCGTCGGCGATGCCGTCATGGGACTGCAAAATTCCAAGCGTCGTCGCGAGGTCACCGAAGCTGACTTTAACCGCCAGATCGCACTCCGTAGCAAGCTGGACCAGGACTTCACCGATCGCTTCAGCAAGGGCCAACGCAGCGTCCGCGCCTACGACGAAATGTTCAACTCCGCGGTCAAGCTCATGAGTTCGAAAGACCTCGAAGCTTTTGACCTTTCCAAGGAATCCAAAGACACCCACGCCGCCTACGGCAGCGACAAGTTCTCCAAAGGAGTCCTTCTCTCCCGCCGTCTCGTCGAACACGGCGTTCGCTTTGTGGAAGTACAACTCGGTGGCTTCGATTGGCACTCTGACAACTTCACCAAAGCCGAGGAAAAACTTCCCATCCTTGATCAAGCCTACGCAGCTCTGCTCACCGATCTCAAACAACGCGGTCTCCTCGAATCAACCCTCGTCGTCATCGCCACCGAATTCGGACGCACTCCGAAGATCGACGACGACGCCGGACGGAATCACTTCCCCAAGGCCTTCTCCTTCGCTCTGGCCGGTGCGGGAATCAAGGGCGGAACCGTTTACGGAAAAACCGATGAGACGGCCTCCAACGTCATCACCAAGAAGACTACACCTGCCGACTTCAACGCGACCATCGCCAGCGCCATGGGACTCCCTCACGATCAAGTCATCTTCTCCCCCTCCAAACGCCCCTTCAAAATGGGCGGCAAGGAAGGCGAACCCATCAAAGAGATCCTGGCATAACCGCGGCACTACTCGAAATACCCCTGGGTATTTCCAGGTGCTCAGCCCATCCTCTCAAACGCTCTGGCAGTCCGGAGCGTTTTCTTTTTATCAATCGTCAAGCTTCATGACTTCCACCAAATGAAACTCCCCGAGCTTCTCTCCATCAAAGGAACCGCAAGCAAAGCGGACTGGTGGCTCATCACCATCGTTACCGCCGTCATTGAAGCGTTCGCCCTCGCAGGCTGCCTCATTGCCGCTCTCGCAAACTCTCCACCACTCAGCTACGCTGCCTTCGCAGTCTCCGCCGTGATCTTGCACCTCGCTCTTTGGGCCACCCTTGCCGCCGCCGCCCGACGCTTCCGCGACCTCGGCTATTCCCCCTGCTTCACCTCCCTCTACTTCATCCCCTATTTCGGCTGGCTTCTCGTCTGGATCCCCTGCGGATTTCTCCCTTACACCTTCCCAAAACGCACCAAAGTCCTCCGCCGCACCGTCTCCGAATCCTCCACGCCCTGAAAATCCACCTTTCCCCTTCCCCCCCATCGAGCGACTCTCTTTAATTCCACCTAGGAATGGCAGCCAGCGAAAAGAAGCTCACCCCGATGATGGCCCAGTATATGGCCATGCGGAGATCCCTGCCCGACGATATCCTCCTCCTTTACCGCCTCGGTGATTTCTATGAGATGTTCTTCGAGGACGCCAAAGCCGCCGCCGGTATTCTCAACGTCGCCCTCACCAAGAGAAACGACATCCCAATGTGCGGGGTTCCGCATCACGCAGCCCAAGGCTACATCGCCAAGCTCATCAAGGCCAACAAGCGCGTCGCCATCGCCGAGCAAACGACCGCTCCCGAACCCGGAAAGATTGTCGAGCGCGAGATCGCACAAATCATCTCCGCCTCCACCGTCAACGACCTCACCCTCCTCGACGACACCAAGCATACCTACCTCGCCGCCGTCTTCCAGGGAGGCTCCGCCAAGAAGCCCAACTTCGGCCTCGCCTGCGCCGATCACACCACGGGCGAATTCACCGTCGCCGAGTTCACCGACCGCCAGCAACTCGAAGACGAACTCGCCCGTCTTTCGCCCTCCGAACTTCTCATTTCCGACGAACAAGTTCAGGAATTTGGCGGCCTTCTCGGAAATCTTCCCTACGACGGTTACGCCTTCATCTCCGACCAAGCCCTCCACACTCTCAAGGACCACTTCAAAGTCCAGTCACTCGACGGCTTCGGCTGCTCCGGCATGTCCACCGCCCTTTCCGCTGCCGGTGGCGTAATGCATTACCTCACCTACCAACTTCGTCGAAACTGCGATCACCTCCGCGGACTCTCGGTTCGCAATGCCGCCGACCACGTCCTCATCGACTCGGCCTCCCAAGCCAACCTTGACCTCGTCGAATCCCGCTCCGGAAAACAACACACCCTCCTCGGCGTCCTCGACCGCACCTCCACTCCGATGGGCGCCCGCAAGCTCCGCGACTGGATTCTCCACCCGCTCCGCGAGCTCGCTCCCCTCACCGCCCGACTCGACCTCGTCGATTCCCTCCTCGCCGAACCCTACCTCCTCACCAAACTTCGCGACTCGCTCAAAAACATCCGCGACATCGAACGCACCACCGGCCGCCTCTCGCAGGGAGCCGGTAATGCCCGCGATCTCAAGTCGCTTCAGACCTCCCTCGAACACATCCCAAATCTCCGCTCCGACCTCTCTTCCATTTCGAACACGTCCGGCCTTCACGGCCAGCTCATCGAAAACATCCGGGAATTTCCCGATGTCGTCGGAACTCTCCAAGCCGCCCTCGTCGACGAACCGCCCGCGCAACTTCGCGACGGCGGCATCATCCGCGACGGACACTCCGCCACGCTCGACGAACTCCGTTCCGCCTCCCGCGATGGCAAACAATGGATTGCCGAGCTCCAGCAAAGCGAACGCGAACGCACCGGCATCGACAGCCTAAAGATCAAGTTCAACAACGTCTTCGGATACTTCATCGAGATCACCAAATCGAAAGCCGACCAGGCCCCCGACGACTACCAGCGAAAACAAACGATGGCCAACGCCGAGCGCTTCATCACGCCCGGCCTCAAGGAAGTCGAAGGCAAAGTCCTCGGTTCCGACGACCGCGCCAAGGCTCTGGAATACGAAGAGTTCGTCAAACTCCGTGCCGCCATCACCGACCATCTCGTCCCGCTTCAAAAAACGGCCGACGCTCTCGCTACACTCGACGTCCTCATCTCCTTTTCCGAAACCGCGCAACTCTACCAACACACCCGCCCCGTCCTCGACGAATCCCGCAACCTCCAAATCGTCAACGGCCGTCACCCCGTTCTTGAGCAAACTCTCATCGAAGAAAAATTCGTCCCCAACGACACCCACATCGAGCCCGAGGAATCGCTCCTGCAAATTCTCACCGGCCCCAACATGGCCGGTAAGTCGACCTATATTCGCCAGATCGCCTTAGTGACTCTGATGGCACAAATCGGCGCCTACGTCCCCGCCGAGCACGCGCACATCGGACTCACTGATCGCATCTTCTGCCGCGTCGGAGCCTCCGACGACCTCTCAAAGGGCCAGTCAACCTTCATGGTCGAGATGAACGAGACCTCCCTCATCGTCAACAACGCCACCGACCGTTCCCTCGTCATCCTCGACGAAATCGGACGCGGCACCGCCACCTTCGACGGCCTCTCGATCGCCTGGTCCGTCGCCGAACATCTCCACGACGAAGTGCAATGCCGCACCCTCTTCGCGACCCACTACCACGAACTCTGCGCCCTGGCCGACAGCAAGAAGTCCGTCGCCAACTTCAACGTCGCCGTCCGCGAGTGGAACGACGACATCATCTTCCTCCGCAAAATTCTCCCCGGCCAGGCCGACAAAAGCTACGGCATCCAGGTCGCCAGACTCGCCGGTCTCCCAAAGCCCATCCTTGATCGCGCCAAGGAAATCCTTTCCCACCTCGAGATGAGTTCCTCAAAACCCTCCCAGGAGAAAAAGGAAACCCCCAAGGCCAAAAAAGCCCTCCCCGAAGCCGACTCCCCGCAGATGGATCTCTTCGGCTGAGGGAACTACGGCGCCCTCGCCGCTTCACTTTGCATGCCCCCGAATCCAAGCGGCAAGGGCGCCGCGACTCCTTTCCTACCCGCTCGGGTGAAGCTCGCGATACTTGATCGCTTCGACTCCAAGCGCAGCAGCTGTTCCGAGGATCATTTCCTCACAAGCAGTTCTTGGAACCTGCGCAGCAGGCTTGGTCAGGCCGCAGATGATTTTCCCGTATGCCTGGGCCCCGCCGAGGTGACGAAGGAGCTTCAGTGAAATATGCGCGGCGTCGAGGGAAGGAAAAATAAGAACGTCCGATGGTGGCTTCACCGCCAATTCGGGAACTTTGACTGCAGCAGCCTCTGGCACGAGTGCCACGTCCGCTTGAATTTCGCCATCCACATCAATAGCGAGAACATCGACCCGCTCATTGGCCAATGCAGCCGCGGCTTGCATCATACGGGATGATTCGTCGCGGGCGCTTCCGTAATTGGAATGGCTCAGCAAAGCAACCCGGGTCATGCGTCCCAAGTGGTGATGAGCCAACTTTCCGGCTTCGGCCGCGATCGTGGCAATGTCATCGACTCCCGGCTCGGCAATTAATCCGGTATCCGCGAGGAAGAGGATTCCATCGGCTCCAAAATTCGGCAGGCTGTCTGAAACCAACACCGTGCAGGCAAAAGCCTTGTCGACACTCGGGCAAGGCTTCACCAAATGAAGGACCGGACGGAGGACGCCAAAGGGATCGATCTGATTTCCTCCCAAGCAGGCGTCGGCCTGACCGTATTGCACCATCATCGCGGCGAAGTAATGCGGTTTAGCGATGATACTTTCAGCATCAACATTCACAATTCCCCGGTAACGCTCGATTCGCTCAAATCGCCCGCAGAAGAGCTTGAAATCGGATGATTTCGCCGGATCGATAATACGCACGAACTTGGTCGATAGCCCCAAGTCGGCAAAAATCGCGAGGATCTTCTCCCGATCTCCCAACAAAATAGGAATTCCCAACTCCAACTCCACCATCCTCGCAGCAACCCGGACAATGCGGGGATCTTCGGCTTCCGTGAAGACAATCCGCTTGGGATGGCGCTTCAACTGATCAAAAAGAGGCTTGGTAAACGAATTGGGATCGGGAAAAACGCTGGCGGAATCAGACATGTGGCATGAGGCTTTGCGCCTTGGCGAGGAATCTAGTATGACTCCCTCGTTGCGACAACGCCAAAGCGCCAATGCTTGCAGATTACCACACCCACACCCCGCTTTGCCGTCATGCAGAGGGCAAACCGGAGGAATACCTCGACCAAGCCCTCGCCGCTGGACTGGTGGAATACGGCATTTCCGACCACGCCCCGCAGACGCCCGAGCCCTTCGACGACTGGCGTATGCTCGAATCCGAGCTCCCGGAATACCTCGAATGGATCGAGCGTGCCCGCCAACACGCCGGCGCCCGACTCCCAGTGCGGGCGGGGCTGGAGTGCGACTGGTTCTCCGACTGCCACGAATGGATCGTCAATCTCTCCGGCAGATACGAATGGGATTTCCTCATTGGCTCTGTCCACTACCTCGGCGACAAGTGGGATTTCGATAATCCAAAATGGCTCGGGCGCTGGGCCGAAACAGACGTCGAAGAAATCTGGACCGCCTATTGGGAAGAATATGCCAACATGGCCCGCTCCGGCCTTTTCGACATTCTCGGCCACCCCGACCTCATCAAAAAATTCGCCTACACTCCGGAAGGTGACCTTCGTCGGTTTTACGACCCAGCCATCGAAGCCATCGTCGCCGGACACGCCGCGATCGAACTCAACACCGCCGGCTTCCACAAACCCTGCGCCGAGCAATACCCTTCCGCCGAGTTTCTCAAGCTCGCCCGCGAAGCCAACATCCCCATCACCCTCTCCTCCGACGCTCACGCCCCCGGCGAAGTCGCCCGCGATTTCGACAAGGGCACCGCCCTCATCAAAGAAGCCGGCTACACCCAACTCTGCCGCTTCGACCAACGGACCCGCACCCAAGTCGATTTTTAACCCCCTCAACCAAAAAAGAGGTCCGCGTCAATTCGCGAAATTAACGGTCACCCCCCAACCATGGATGCTCCATGCTCCATGCTCCATGCTCCATGCTCGAAAGCCCAAAGCCATCATAGCAAACCCAAAAGCGACCTCTTCTTTTCCATCCTCAAATTCTGCCACAGAATACGCTAGATTTCATGATCCTCACCGAGCCCGTTCACATTAACTTCCACTGCCCTGCCATCGACCCGCTGGGACGGGAAAATCTAATTGGTAAACTTCGCTTCCTCAGCGACCACGTCGAACTTTCCTGGCGTATGAAAGGCAACGTCTTCACCGGCGGAAAAAGTGAAATGGAAACGATCGACCTGCCATATTCTGAAATCGACCACGTCGAGCTTGTCAAAAAATGGTGGAAGATCCGAAAGCTTATCTTCCGTGTCTCCAACCCCAAACTCCTCGGCGACATCCCCATGTCCGACATGGGGAAGCTCGAAATGGAAATCGACAAACGCTCCCGTCAGGAAGCCAAAAAGCTCACTTCCCTCATCGACTTCCAACGTTCCGTCTTCCTCCTTGATGAACAAGACAAACGTCTCACGGCAATGAGGGAGGAGTAAGTCGCTTTCTCACGCAGAGACTCCTTATGCAAGGATCGGCTTAATCACCTTCCCACCCACATCGGTCAGCCTGAATCGCCGTCCGTTGTAATTATACGTCAGTTTCTCGTGATTGAAGCCCAGCTGATGCAAGATCGTCGCGTGGATGTCATTCACGTGCGCTTTATCAACGGCAGCGTGATGACCAATTTCATCCGACTCCCCATAACTCACGCCACCTTTCACTCCGCCGCCCGCCATCCAGGTGGTGAAGCAATGCGGGTTGTGATCGCGACCCGGTTTCTTTGATTTTTGAGTCAACGGAAGGCGTCCAAATTCCCCGCCCCAAATCACAAGAGTATCATTGAGCAGCCCACGTTGTTCCAGGTCCGTCAAAAGCCCCGCAATTGGTGTATCGGTCTCGCCAGCGAACTGGCTGTGGTTTCCCTTAATGTCGTTGTGTCCGTCCCAACTCCGTTGATTTTCCATCCCGCCGGAATAGATCTGCACGAAACGCACTCCTCGTTCAACCATGCGTCGCGCGGTAAGACATTGACGTGCGAAGTGATCGCATCGCTTCTCGCCTACGCCATAGAGTTTTTTGACATGCTCCGGCTCGCGGTCGATATCGAAAGCTTCGGGCGCGGCATTCTGCATCCGGTAAGCCAACTCAAAACTCTTAATCCGAGCCTCCAGTTCCGCATCACCGGGACGCTCTTTGATGTGCTCGCCGTTGAGTTTCTTCAACAAGGCTAATTGCCGCAACTGCTGGGCATCGCTCATATGCTTGGGTCGATTGAGATTATCAATCGGGTCCCCCTTCGGCTTGAGCCAAGTGCCTTGGTAAACACTCGGCAAAAATCCCGCACCCCAATTTGCCGCATGACCTTTGGGCAGGCCACGGTCGAGTGGGTCGGACATCACCACGAAAGCCGGCAAGTCACGACTCTCGCTTCCCAGCCCATAAGTCACCCACGACCCCACACAGGGCAAGCCCATGCGCGGCTGCCCGGAGTTCATCATAAAGAGCGCCGGACTGTGGTTGTTAGACTCGGTATGCCCCGAGTGAATGAAAGCCATCTTGTCGACGTGCTCGCCAAGCTTCGGAAAAATCGACGACACCATCTTCCCGCACTCTCCGCGCGGGGTGAACTCGAAGGGCGACTTCATCAAGGGCCCGACGGCATTGGCGAAAAATCCAGTATTCTTATCGAAGCCCTCGAGTTCCTTTCCGTCCATCTTCTCGAGCTCCGGCTTATAATCCCAGGTATCGACCTGACTGGGACCGCCATTGATGAACAACCAAATCACCGACTTGGCCTTCCCTCCGAAATGCCCCTTTTTAGGAGCGAGTGGATCATCAGTTACAAGAAGCCCCTCATCGGCCAACAAGCTAGCGAGACCAAGGCCACCCAGGCCGGCTCCTGATTTTTGAAGCCAATGACGGCGCGTATAGTGAGGAAGATTCATGGTAGATAAACAAATTCGTTAAGGCTGAAAATGACCTGACAAAGGTCAGCGTAGGCAAGTTGTTTCCCGTTTTTGGTTCCTTGATAAGAAGACGCCTGAGCATCAATGAACGCGCGGTTATCACGTAACTCCGTTGAGCTTGGGTCACGACTTAGCGTGCGACGGTAGAGTTCGCTAATCGCTTCATCGGTCTCCTTTTGGGAGACACTTGCCGCCAAAGCGCCCGCCCAACTCACAACCTGCGGATTATTCATGAAGAGCAAGGCCTGGGGTGCGATCGTCGTACTGGGACGACTTCCCTGACTCGACAGCGGCTCAGGTTGATCAAAGATCTGCATCATCGGAACGAGCCGACTACGCTTGATCATGAAATAGATACTGCGACGGCGATGCCTCTCATCCAAAGTCCCCGGTCCATACATTCTGGTGTCCAGTTGCCCGGCCGACGAAAGAATAGAATCACGCACGATTTCGGCTTCGAGACGTCGCGGAGTGAAGCGCCAGAGGAATTGATTATCGGGATCAGCCGCAACTTTCTTCGGCGAGGGCGCACTGCTTTGTTGCCAGGTCGCACTGAGCATGATGTCGCGATGTAAGGCTTTCACATCCCATCCGCTCGCAATAAACTGTCGAGCCATGTAATCCAACAACTCCGGATGCGAGGGAAGCTTTCCTTGCAGACCAAAGTCGTTCGGGGTCGATACGATTCCCCTTCCAAAGTGATGATGCCAAATACGATTCACTGCCACCCGCGCCAACAAGTGGCCTGCGCCATTCTCGACATCCGTCATCCAGTTCGCCAATCCGGTGCGACGATAACTCGTACGCTTCCAATCAGCCGGAGGCTGCTCCTGCCAATCAGCACTGGCCTTGCCATCATTCATGAGCACCTGAAGAAAACCCGCATTTGCCACACCCTTTTTCTGATTCGGATCGCCTCGACTTAGGAAATGTGTCTTAGGATAAAAATGCGGGAAACCGCGGCCATCGGCATGATGTTTTGTTGGCTTAAACCCTTCGCTGGTCACCTGCACTTTGGTCACGCTGGGCTTGGGCTTGGTTCCGGGGGAATTTCTGACAGCCGCATCCAGCTTCACCCATTCCGGGATTGAAATGAGGTATTGCTGAAAGAGCACCTCTCGCTGTTTCTCATCAAGCGTTCCTTTCGCCAAAGCCTCAAGAGCCGCGCTGATCGCACCGTCTTTTCCACCGCCCACTTTCACTGAAGGCGCAGGATTTCCACTCACCGAAAGACGGAATCTTCCCAAGCTATGCTGTGTGTTATTGGAAAACCTCAGTTCCACCTCCAGCATCTCTCCGCTATTAAGCTTCGTTACCTTCTCTAACTCAAAAACCGCAGCCTGATCTTTCCCAATCCCTCCTGAATCCACAGCCCAACCAGTCCCATTGAAATCTTTGTCAATCGACGAAGCCACCGAGAGATTACTCTTATTTTGTTGATGCGTCGCTTTCGCGCCGACCAATTTCAGCTCCCGTTTTTTCCCGTCGCGAGAAACCGCCAAAAGCTTGAGATTGCTCAATGCAAAATTCCCATTACTCGCTCGCCCCGGTCCCTTTCGCTTCATCGAGGAATCAGTCAAGGCCTCCACGCGGAGAAATCGCATCATCCCCGAAGGAGGTGCCGATCCGACTGTATAGGTCTCCTTCGCCCCTGCTGCCCCCACCGCCAATATCGCACCGTCGGCTTGCTGTTTCAGCTTGGTTGCCTTGTGACTGGAAACGGCACTCTTCACGCCAAGGTTCATCCACTCACTTTGCGCCACCGAAGAACGAGCACCGGTCTTGAGCCACTCTTTAAATGAATTTACCAGCTTGGGATTCGCTTCAAATGCCGCGCGAGCATTCACTGACTGATCGCACCTCACCTGCCACTCCTTCAAGGCCAACTGATATTCTTCAGAATCCAAATCAACATCGATCTCACTGCGAATCGTCGTGGTGAAGTTCGCCACAAAACGATAGTAATCCTTGACCGGAATGGGATCAAACTTGTGATCATGGCAACGGGCACATCCGATGGTCAGCCCCAACATCGCCGTGCCAGTCGTGGCGGCCATGTCGTCCAATTCATCGTAACGCGCGCTTTCAAATTCCTTCTCCGTCAGCTGCGTCGGAAAGACACCCGCTCCTAAAAAACCCGTCGCCATCATCGCGAGCGGATTCTCCGGATCGATCTCGTCGCCCGCGACTTGCAACCGAACAAATTCATCCCAGGGCATGTTCGCGTTGAGCGCCTTGATCACAAAATCGCGATAGTGGTAAGCATACTTACGGTTGTAATCCTGCTCAAAGCCATGGCTCTCCGCAAAGCGCGCCGCATCCAACCAATGCCGCGCCCAACGCTCTCCATAGTGCGGGCTGGCGAGAAGTTCATCCACCAAGTCCACATGGCTCATCGAAAGCGCCGCCTTCAATTGCTCTGCGGTCGGCGGCAATCCAATCACCGATAAATACGCCCGCCGAATCCGATCTCGATCCTTGGCCTGCGAATTGGGAAGCAGATTATTTTCCTGCAATTTTGCCGCGACGAATTGGTCAATCTCCCCCTTCACCCATTTCCCTCCAGCCTTCGGCGGCGTCACCTTGGCCAGCGGCTTAAACGACCAAAACTCACGATCACTATCCGTCACCCTCATCTCAGCAGGACGATCGCCCTTCTTCTCAAGCAGCGGCTTGTCATAAGGTGCGCCCAGCGCGATCCACTTCTCAAAATCTGCGATCAGGGAATCAGGTAGCTTGTCCTTCTTCGGCGGCATCTCCAGGTCCTCTTCCTCATGTCGGATCAAAGTGAGTAAATAACTCTCTCCCGGCTTTTCCAAATCAATGGCATCCTCCGAATCCCCGCCTTCCAACAACAAATCCCGCGTTGAGAGATCCAATCCCGAGCGAACCTTCTCATCCCCGTGGCATTTCAGACAATTGTCGATCAGGGCCGGACGAATCGTCTTTTGAAACAAGGCAGTCCCCTCCTTCATCTTCTCGGCATGCCCTTCCTGGGACAATGCCGGACTACCTAAGAGAACAACCGCGATAGTAAGGACTTGTTTGCGCATAGAATTCAGACCAGTGATCAGTAGTTTCCCATTTACGCCCCACCCATGGCAATCTCTATCAAGAGCCCACTACGAAAAAAGAGAGACTTTTACCGCCAGCTGCGCTGGTGCGAACCTTGGTTCCAAGAGGCCATCGACCGCCTGAAGAAAGAACGCGGAGAGACGAATCGGGAGAATGGAAATCAGAAATTATATTTTTCTCACTCCCCCCCCCGGCCAGCTAGGACTTTCCTACCGCGGTCTCATCCTGCCTCAACAACAAAAAACGAGTGGTACGGGATGACGGACTCGAACCGCCGACATACTCGGTGTAAACGAGTCGCTCTACCAACTGAGCTAATCCCGCATGGACCACTCGGACGGGCGGACTTTAATCAGAAGCCTGGGGGGCGATCAAGCGATTTGCGCGCTTGTGTGTCACTAAATTCGGTGATTTCTTTCGCGCGCCATGCATTTGCGCTTCACGGAAGAAGAACTCGCCACTCTCGTAGAGATGGTCAGCCTGGCTGCGGAGGTGGCAAACTTAAACCCTGAAGAGAGCGGATCAGCTGATTTGGCGCGCTTTGAGGCTGTCGAAAGCAAGGTTCTCGAGTCGGCCAAGCACGCCGGGATGGCGGAATGGATCGAGTTCGACCAGCAACGGAGCAAGAACCGCGTGACGGAGAAATTCCAGGCCAATTCCTATTTCCAGCGCTGCATCGAAGAGTTCCGTAATGCCCATTTCTGGGAAGAACTCATGATTCGTCTCGCCGAGCGGGATCTCATCAAGGAGATGGGCGAAGAAGCCTATCTCGCGATGAACGAAGAAGCCCGCCGCAAAAAAGCCGAGCCCCGCGAAAAGCGCTATTGGGCCAAATTCCAAAAAAAAGGAATCAGCCCGCTCCATTGGGTGGAACCCAACGAAGACCTCTAAGTCGCGTTTCTGCGTTTTCATTCCCCAACTTCTCCCCCATCTTTCTGTCGTGATCACGCGACGAAAGACCTTTTACCCGATCTCGGATTCCCTCCGAAACTATCTCGCGCACTACGGCCGGCTTTCTGAAGTCCCTCTCGTCTACGACGAACTCCTCCGCTTCACCGGCTCCATCCCCTACGAAAACCCCAAAGGCGAGGAAACTCTCTGGCTGGAGGTAATGTATCCTCCCGAGGTTATGGCCGAGCTCCGACCCAAGCTCACCAGGATCTATTCCATGCTCAAAATCGGCGACGACTTGAGCCTCGCCGATCACCTTACTGTTGAGCGCATCGACTTCGGCGAGTTTGGAAACTCCCGCCCATTCCGCATCCGCATCACCAACCTCTTTAACGGCAACTCGGATTATTATTATGTCAAACACGCCGATGCTTCCCGACTCTTTGGCCTGGAGCTGGAACACATCCTCTCGCCCAACCGCATCAACTACCTCGTCAATGGCAACACCTTGATCGAGGAACACATCGCAGGCGTTCCGGGCGATGTCTTCATTCGCGACTACCTCTCCGACCCGGCCCTCAATCACGTCCGGGTCGCCAAGGAATTTGTCAAATTCGGCGAACGTTGCTTTCTTCGTATGCTCGGCGACATGCGCACGGTGAATTACGTTGTCGATATCACGCCTGACTTCGAGGAAGTGCAATACCGCGTTCGTCCCATTGACTTCGATCAACAATCATACGAAGGCAAGCTCTCGGTCTACCGCGCCCACATGTTTCCTGACAACCGTCCGGTGGAAGAGTTGGTGCGCTCCCACCTCAACGATCAAACGATACTGCAATACCGCGCCGAAGAGCACCTCCAAATGAGCCGTCGGGCCAAAGTCGAACGCAATCGCCTCAAAGCCGTCCTCACCGTAATGAATCGCACCAACCTAGCGCCTCACGAACACGTGGTGGAACTCCGCGAAGCGATGGTCGAGCGCTATGGCTCGCACGCCTTCGAGGCCTGTGAATCGATGGGAGCCCTGACCGCGACCCACCTCCAACAAGTCCTCGACCTTACTCCACGCCGAAGTTGACGAAGCAATCACGCTCGCCCAATTTGTCGTTATTGGCCCACCAGTAAATCGTGAGTCCCCGATAAATCTCGCTCTTCGCCTCCACTTCAAGAACCCCGATTTTTTCGCTTCCTTGCTCGATCACAAATGAATCGGAGCCATATTGCTTGGACTTAATTTCGAGTTCACTCATTCCCGCGGCAAAGTGCTTTTCATCGTTGAGATCCACCTCGGTGTCAGAGAATTTCACCTTCACCTTCTTACCGTCCTTGAGGCGTTTTCCGATAAAGACATCACTCCTGATGGCCTTCTCGATTTTTTCTTCTTCAGTATCACTCTTAATGCTGTGGAAAGCTCGCAAGGAAAACTTTAAGCCCACCCGGATCGGGTTCTCGGTCTTTTTCTCGACCACCTTTGGCTTCACCATGACGCCCTTGCTCGAAACGGCATGCACAAATTCCACCTTGGTATCGCCCGTCACCGTCACCGTGAAATCAACCGGCTTTTTCGAATTTAGAATCGCCTCTTTGGCCGTAGTGGTAAATGGATCCTCTGAGATTGGCCTGCGGGTCACCCATTTCCCTTTGATCTCTTCCTGCACAACGAAGTTAAGCTTCACCTCCTTATGAGAGGTCCGGGTCTTTCCTTTTTTGGGGTGTAGGAGCCCCTCGAGATCTTCGGAACCAACACCATAGTCATACTTGCGGCCATCCCAGCCAATGAAATATCCGAGCCATTCCGTGCGGTCGGCATGAACGGGAAGTTCCGCGAATGCGGAGGAGGTCAGGATGGCGAGGAGGGTCAGCGTGCGTTTCATACCGAAAACTCTAGCGAGAGATTTTCAGCCTGCCAGCGAAAATCGCCTTGCCGGGAATACCCACCCTCCCCGACGCGCTTATTCCTCGATGAAACGTCTTCTTCTCGCTTTCTTTCTTCTCGCCGACTGCTAGGCCGAAGCCGGACCGGTGGAAATCGGCACCGTCAAGTGATCCCGCGATCTCGATAAATCCCTCACCTCCCCCAAAGAGAGCGGAAAACCGGTCCTCATTCTCTTCCAGGAAGTGCCTAAATTAAGTAGCTGGAAGGACCGCATCAACACGCGGGCCGGCGTGGCCAAGCGAATGATCAAGACGCCAGAAAAGAAAAAGCGCCCGGTTCCAGAGGAACTCAAGGCGCTTGTAAAAAGATGAATCGAACGACCGCTTACTTGGTAGCCGCAAAGTTTGCTGCGACGACGTCCCAGTTGACGACATTCCAGAATGCGGAAATATAGTCGGGACGACGGTTTTGGTAGTTCAGGTAGTAAGCATGCTCCCAGACGTCGAGTCCAAGAATCGGAGTGCAGCTACAAACGCCGGCAGCCTCGCCCATGAGCGGGTTGTCCTGGTTGGGAGTGGAACAAACTCCTAGAGTTCCGTCAGCCTTGACGCCAAGCCAGGCCCAGCCGGAACCGAAGCGAGTCGCGCCAGCTTTGGCGAACTCAGCCTTGAATTCGTCGAGTGATCCGAAGGCCGCGTCGATGGCCGCTGCGAGATCGCCCGAAGGAGCGCTCGCCCCACCGGGAGCGATGACCTGCCAGAAAAGGCTGTGGTTGAAATGTCCGCCGCCATTATTGCGAAGAGCAGGAATGTCCGCGATCTTGGCCTGAAGGTCGACCAGCGAAAGATCCGCCAGCTCGGCATTGCCTTCGAGAGCGGTGTTGAGGTTGGTCACGTAAGCATTGTGGTGCTTTCCGTGGTGAATTTCCATCGTCTGTGCGTCGATGTGCGGCTCGAGAGCGTCGTGAGCGTATCCCAGCTCGGGAAGTGAATGTGCCATGGTTTTAATGAATTGTTTGATTTTGACGACCTGTGCTCACAGAGTGAGACGCGCCGTCGCTGGCAAGGAAAGCACCTTCCGCGACAACCGCAAGAGACAAACATCCTCGAAATGCCAGAATTTATCCAACAACCCGCCACTGCATCCGCTCTGATCGCTTTTATCGTCGGATTAGTCATCGCCGCGCTCTATTTTAAAGCCCAGCTCAGCTCGGTCAAAGCCGCTGCCGATGAACGCACTAAAAGCACCGAGAAAACAATCTCCGACCACGAAACCGAGAAAACCTCCCTCAAATCCGAGCTCGAAACGCTCCGATCCTCGGAATCCACGCTCCTGCAACATCAAAGCAAGCTCGAGGCCCAGATCGAATCCTTTAAGCAGCAGCAAAACGAAACCAACCAACTCGAGAAGCGGTTCTCCGACACCTTCAAATCCCTCTCCAACGACGCCCTTAAGTCCACCCAGCAGCAATTCCTCGACCTGGCCAAAACCACCTTCAAAACCGAGCAAAAACAAGCCAAAGGTGAACTTGAAAAGCGTGAACAAGCCGTCGCCCATCTCGTCAAGCCCGTCGCCGAGTCCCTCGAAAAAATGCAGACCCGTATTGGCGAAATCGAAAAAGCCCGCGAAGGCGCCTATTCCGCGATCAAGGAACAGGTCCACTCGCTCGTCGACTCCCAAAAAGGTCTCCACAAGGAAACCCGTCAACTCGTCAAGGCCCTGCGCCAACCCACCGGCCGCGGGCAGTGGGGTGAGATGCAACTTCAGCGCGTCGTCGAGATGGCCGGAATGCAGGAGCACTGTGACTTTACCACGCAGACCTCCACCACCACCGACGAAGGCAAACGCCTTCGCCCCGACCTCATCGTGAAGCTCCCCGGCGGCAAGCAAATCATCGTTGATTCCAAAACACCCATGGACGCCTACCTCGACGCGCTCGAAGCTGACTCCGACGAAGATCGCGACGGCCACCTCGCCCGTCACGCCAACCAGGTCTCCACACACATTCGCCAACTCGCCTCCAAAAACTACCAGGCCCAATTCCAACCCGCGCCGGAATTCGTCGTCCTCTTCCTTCCGTCCGAGTCCTTCTTCTCAGCCGCTCTCACCCAAGACTCTTCCCTCCTCGAGCAGGGCGTCGATCAGAACGTCATCCTTGCCACTCCGACCACCCTCATCGCTCTCCTCCGCTCTGTCGCTTACGGCTGGCGTCAGGAAGCCCTCGCCGAAAACGCCCGCCGTATTTCCGACACCGGACGCGAACTCCACAAACGTCTCACCGTCTTCTCCGGACACCTCGGCAAAGTCGGACGCGCCCTCGACACCTCGGTCAAATCCTACAACTCCGCCGTCTCCTCCCTCGAGTCCCGCATCCTTCCCTCGGCACGCAAATTCGAAAACCTCGAAGCCTCCGAACAAAGTCTCACCTTCG
Organism: Akkermansiaceae bacterium; assembly: GCA_029253285.1. Lineage (GTDB taxonomy): Bacteria > Verrucomicrobiota > Verrucomicrobiia > Verrucomicrobiales > Akkermansiaceae > SW10. The sequence continues at coordinate 60,703 of JAQWZU010000106.1, forward strand.
AGAGTCCCAACAGTCTCGAAATCACCCCCAAACATACCCAGTCCCTCGAAGCCCCCGCCGACGACATCACCCTCGATCTCGGAGAACCACCCACTGGAGAAGTCGAAGAAAAAGCTAGCTCCGCCGCCGGCGACTTCCGCGCCGCCCTCGAAGACTCATGAAAACCGCCCTCGTCACCGGAGCGTCTTCCGGCATTGGAAAAGCCATCGCGATTGCCCTTCAGGAATCAGGGATGAAAGTCATCGGGCTCTGTCGGTCTGTCGAGAATCTTCCAGAGGGAGTCACACCGCTTGCTTGTGATCTTCGCGATGCCACCCAGATCCAGGAAGCCTTCCTCTCGCTCGATCACCTCGATATTCTCGTTAACTCTGCAGGCCTGGCTTATCTCTCCCGACTCACCGATGGCGACCCCGCGCTTTGGGAAGAAATGTGGCAAGTCAACGTGCACGCCCTTAGTCTTTGCTGCCAGTTAGCCCTTCCCCTTTTCCCCGAAAACAGCGGGCAGATTCTAAATCTCTCTTCCATGTCCGGGCACCGCGTTCCGCCCACCGGAGGATTCTACGCCGCCACCAAATTTGCAGTCCGCGCCGTCAGCGAAGCCCTCCGCGCCGAATTAAAGAGCAACTGCTCGGCCATCCGAGTCGCCACCCTTTCCCCCGGCTTCGTCGACACTCCACTTCTCGACAAATACTTCGCCGGACGCGAAGACCAGCTCAAACAAACCCGCGAGAGCATCAAGATGCTCACCCCTGAATCCATCGCCGCCAGCGCCCTCCACATCCTCACTTCCCCACCTGACGTCGAGGTCAACGACATCATGATGCGCAGTGCAGACCAGGCGATGTGAGATTCTTAAAAACCCCATTGGAGACCGAAGCCTCCATGAAAAAAGTCGACGAGCAATTCGTCTCCGGAGGCGCCCGACTCCCGATCCGCAGCCCAGCTATAGGACCCGTCACACAAAGTTGAACAGTTGAAACAAAATATCGAGTATAAGATTGCCCTGCCGCAGACTTTACCGTGGCACAAAAAACCGCGTCCTTTTCAAAAAAAACGTGGTCCTAAAATATTAATTGGGAATTTTACTCGCCAGAAGGCTTTCCCTCTTCAGCTGGTTCGTCGGTTGACTCCTTCTCCTCTACAGGAGCTGGCTCTGGTGGCTCATCCGTCTTGGGCGCTTCTTCAGCCGGAGCCTCTTCCACCTTTTCTTCAGCCTTTGGCTCTTCTTCAGGCCCGGGCGTTTCTTCGGCGGGCGCTTCAGTCTTCGGATCTTCTTTGGGCTCAGGAGTTTCTGTGGCAGGCGCCTCGGCTTTAGCTTTCGCCTCCTTTTTGGGAGCACTCTTTTTCTTTGCCGGAGCGGGGTCGCCCCCTGGCTTGGAGAGATGCAGTGTGGTATCGGAAAGCAAAATGGCGTGGCCTTGATTAAGAAGCCAGTGAAGGTCGTGGAACCATTCGTGCTTCACTTCATCAGTGGCATTTTCAGGCAATAAGGCGTCCCAAAGATCCTTCAATTGCTTCCCGGAATTATTTTCCAGAAAATTGATAATAGCTTGCGGGCGTTCCGCGAGCGGAGTCTCGGCAGAGACAGCGTGAGGCCGGGAAGGACCAACCTTGAGCTTCTTTTTCCACTTAAAAACTGCGACGTGACGACCGGAAAGCTGGCGACACACCAGAGGCATGAGATTGGCAGGGTAACGTTTTTCCTCAGCAACCGCGCGCTTCAGCAAGGTCAGCATTCCCGGAGAAAGAAGATTCCCGGGAATGTCCCCCATCACCCAGGCGCGATTGGTTTCCTCGAAGGCCTTTTCAAAAAAGCTCTCCGAGAAATGACGTTCGACCTCACGGGAGTCAGCCAAGAGCTCTTCCTCCGCAACCGCTTCGGGTTCAGCTTCGGCGGGAGCCTCCTCTTCGCCGGGAGCTTCTTCCTCAGCCTGAGCTTCCTCTGCTTCGGCTTCGGGTTCTTCCGGAGCAGCGTCTTCAGCCGGGCTCTCTTCTGCAGTCGCATCCTCGACAGCGGTTGCTTCTTCTGCCTTTATTTCCTCTGCAGCAGGAGCCTCTTCCGTTTTCTCTTCCTCAGCAGCAGCTTCGGCGGGCACTTCTTCAGCGATTATCTCTTCTTCGCCAGTGCCAACCTGCCACTTGGTGACAATTTTCATACTATCCAACCAGGCTTCGACCGCTTCCTCGCCATGCTCCATGCGGACCTTGGCTTTGTAGTTGTCGAGTGACATGTGGCCGAAGCGCTCACGATGAAGGGTCGCGATATTTTGCTGGTAGCCGTGATAGTTTGGTGGTCCGAGATATTCTCCGCTGATGCCGCAACGGGCAACAGAGGAAAAGCTTCCCTTGGGAGCTTCGCCCTCGGTTTTCACTTCAGAGTAATACTTCTTTCTCCACTCACCACGCCAAAGATGTCGAATTGCTTCGTCTTTAGACAACCAAAGCGAGTTGTCTTCGCGACAACGGAAATACTTTTTCTCGGGGGATTCAAAAATCACACGGAAGCGATCACGCTTCTGCAAAAGAACTTTTGCCAAATCGAACACGGAAAAGGTGCGTCCGGTATCGGCGACCTGCTTGGCCAGGAGATCAAGGCTCTCCTCGGACGGCATTATTTTGAGGCTCACTCCTTCGGGTGGTTCTACTTCCTGACGCTGGGGACGACGATTGTCCCGGTCATCACGTCGATCACCACGGCCTTTGCCTTTGAAGCCTCCGCCACCTCCTCCGCCGCCTCCTCCGCCGCCACGATATTCACGACGACCACCACCGCCACCGCGATTATCTCGTCGACCACCACGGTCACGGGAATCACCCCGGTCGCCACGGTCTTTAAATTTTTTAAGGGACTTCGATTCCGAATCATCACGCGCCCACGCAGGGCCGAAATTCAATCCGGACAGATCAAGAGCCCCGTCTTTGTCGGGAGTCTGTGGAGTTTCTTCACTCATAAAGGAGAGCGGAGTGAAGCACATGATTCGCGGCTTAGGAAGCACCCATCGCGCCTTTTTATTCAGGGGATATTTTGCCATTCTTTACCACATGAACGACATCATCCCACTCGAAGGATTTTTCGTTCGTCACCACGCGCTGATCAAGGACAATCAAGTGCCTCTTCTGGACCATCTCAAAAAGCGAAGACGGAGTAAATGAAGGAGTCACTTACACCCTCATGATCAGCTCGAGTCTCGTGACTTTTCACGAAGACGGAGAGGTTCTTCCACTCTTTAAACTTACCTCTTCTTACGTTTCCCCTTGCCATTAGATGCCGTTTTTTTGGCCAATTCGATCATGGCGTTCTGCTCACTGAGCCAACGATTTTCGAGGTCCTTCGCTTTCTTCGAGTCCTTTTTAGAAAGATCATTTTCCTCCGCTCGATCCGTCCGGAGATCATACAAAGCCCAGGGATCGTTTTTTGCGGCGACGAGCTTCCAATCTCCAATGCGGATTCCCCGGTGTCCTTCATGATTCCACCAAAGGACATCTCTCTCGACGTCCTGATCTTTCTCAAAAACCGGAGCCAGACTCTTGCCCGGCAAGGGAGGACGCTTCTCGCCTTTCCAATCTGCTGGAGCTTCAACTCCGAGCAAATCAAAAATCGTCGGAGCAATATCGATAAGATGCCCCGGTGTATGGCGAATCTCATTCTTGCCTTTAATCCCCTTCGGCCAATGCACCACGAGTTGGGTGGCAATGCCGCCTTCGTGAACCCACACCTTATGACGGCGAAACGGCGTATTACAGGCACTCGAAAATCCCGGTCCCAGGCAGAGGTAGCTCGCCGCGCTCCCCGGAGGCACCTTGGGGTCGTGCCCGCCATTGCGTACCATGATCTCCGCGCTCGCTCCATTGTCCGATGCAAAGAAGATCAGGGTATTTTCAAACTGTCCCATTTTCTTGAGCTGCGCGATCACTCGTCCGATTTCCTGATCCATGCGATCCACCATCGCGGCATGAATCGCCATCTTGGTTGCTTGGAAGCGCCGCTGTTCGGCGTTGAGATCTTTCCACGGGAGAGGCCGATTCAGCTCGCCCGGACCCAACTTTTTCAATGCCTCCGCAAAATGATACGGTGGTCCGACCTTTTCCTCGAGACCTGACAACTCGGTATTGATGAGACCCATCTCCTTCTGACGGGCAAAGCGCTTCTTCCGCATCTCATCCCAGCCCGCCAAATAGGCATCGCGGTATTTCGCGATATCCTGGGGCAACGCATGCAGCGGAAAGTGGGGCGCGATGAATGCCAGATAATGAAAGAAGGGCTTCCCGACATGATTCTTCCCATGATCCTCGAGACACGAAATCGCGTGATCCGCTGTTGCGGTCGTCGTGTAGTAGCCTTTTTCATTGTTCGGAGGCTTCACCGGAACACCATCGAGAGTATTCCCCTTGCTCGAAAAAAAGTTCCCCTGATTCCGGGTGTCGTAGGAATGGTCAAATCCCGCCGCCAGTGCCTTGCCATCCAAATGCCATTTGCCGCTGTGGTAATTACGATAGCCCAATGGCTTGAGAAAATCCGGCAACATTCGCGCCCATTCCTGACGCACCCCGCGCCCTCCTCCACCGACGCCAGGCAATACATCGCGATGCACCTGGTGGGGATAATATCCCGTCATCAAAGCCGCCCGACTGGGCCAACAACGACCGGTATTGTAAAACTGGCTAAACCGCAGCCCATTCTTGGCTAAAGCATCGAGGTTCGGCGTCGCAATCTCCCCGCCGTAACACCCCAAATCCGAAAAGCCCAGGTCATCAGCGAGAATGAAAACAATATTCGGCTTCGCCCCCATCAAAGGCTGCAAAAGAAGAATCGATAAGAATGTTGGTAAGCGCACCCCGGAAAGCTGCCCGATTCTTCACCCCACCACGATCATTTTCCGCAGGATCTTCCTACTCGCCAGTCCTAAGCTTACCCCGGACAAAATCACTCGTGAGATCCCCTACAAAAACCAAAGCCGCTCCCAGACCGACCCACAGAATCATTTCATCGTAAAAGAACGACACCTTCGCATCGGAAATCAAAAAGCCGAGGGAGGCCACACCGAGCATTCCCAGCACTGTCGCTTCACGGATACACGATTCCCATCGATAAAATACAAAGAGCACCAAACGGTTGAATCCAGCCGGCATCATCGCGGCCAAATACGCCGACGAGCGATTACCACCCTGCGCCAAGATCACCTCGCTTGCCTGACTCTTTGTGTTGTCGATGGCCTCCGCACCCAATCTCAGCAAAATCCCCCCGTTGTGAATCGCGAGGGCCAAAATTAAAACCCAGTAGGTTGGCCCAAACACCCGGAGCAAGAGAAACGCCAAGATATATTCCGGCATGGCGCGGGCCAACATCGAGCCCCCCCGGAGGAACAGTCCCAGAAGCCCGCGAATCTTACCGCCACCATCTCGGACCCCTCTCGGATTGGATGCCGCCAAGGTCCGCGCTGCGAACAGAATCCCGAGCAAGGACAAGCCTCCTGCTAACAAAATCGCCGTCGTCCCCACGTGAAATGTCCGCCAAAGAGCAACTGTTCCCCCGTCCGACATTTTTTCGGCAAACCACGAACCAAAGACACTCCAATCACCATCCGCCTCCCGCACCGGATAGGGCACCATTTCATCTGTGAAGCGATCCAAATTCCTCTCCCGCTGTTCCCAGCCCACTCCCGCTCCCCATCGATCTTCCGCCATCCATCCGGCAGCGATTCCCACAGCCAGAGTGGCCACAGAGAATCTTAAAAACCACGAACGCCCCCGACCCCGCCAAAGTTCACTCAACGATTGCCCCTTCTCTTCACCAACACGCGATGGCGTCCCCTTCGTCAATAATCCTCTCACCTCAGCTCCCCATGCTTCGAACAAAACCACGACGATCAACAAAGCATACACGTAAGACCAGATCTCATGATAATGTCCATCCTCGTAGGCTGTTTTAATTTCATATCCAATCGTCGGAATCCCCACAAACCCAAGAACCGCCGAAGAACGAACCGCGCATTCCAAGCGATACAATGCGTAGGTCGCGAGATCCGGAAGGGCCTTGGTTACGACTCCCGCGAAGAAGGCCGTAAATCCGCTCCCACCCGAGGCCCTAATCACTTCTCCAGCCGAACTTTCACTTTCATCAAGGAGCTCAGAAAATACCTTTGCCAACGTTCCGCCGTAAGGCAAGGCCATCGCCAGAATCGCAACCAACGGAGAGGTCCCAACCGCCGATAGAAACAACAAGGCCCACATCAACTCGTGAACTGATCGAATCGCCGTCGCCAGCAATCGCGTCCCAATCCGGAGGACTTGCAAAAACAAATTCGGCTGAGACCACCACGCCCTTGATCCCAACACGCCACCAATGACCCCGATCACAAAAGCGAGACTCATCGCCACCACTGCATAGCGCACCGTTAACCAGAGCGCCTTACCAATTTTCCCCAGAAAGGAAACCTCCCCTCCTCGCATGTCCGACTCCTCGTAATCGAGGGCAGGCTGTAAAGCGGCACTCAAAAAATCTCCCGCCGCTTCCCGGCCACCTTCACTCGGGATCAACTGACCGGGACGGACCTCGAGAACCCAAAGACCCCAGAAAAAGAGCGCAATCGCTCCGAGAAAAAACCACCGACGTCTCATTCGTCCAGTCGGTAAAGCTCTTTCACTCCGGCATCGTCCGGCGAACCATCAAGCACGACCCGACCGGCTCGCATTCCAATCACGCGGTCGAAATAGCGCTGCGCCAAGTCTACATCGTGCAGACTCATCACGAGCGTCATCTTTTCCTCCCGCGCAATTGTCGTGAGCAACTCAACCAAACTTTTGGCCCTCTCGGGATCAACCGCGCTCACCGGTTCGTCCGCCAAGATCATTTGCGGCTCCTGATAAAGGGCCCGTGCAATGGCCACCCGCTGCCGCTGACCGCCTGATAAATGATCCACCCTTGAAAAAATATTTTCCTCAATCCCGACCCGCTTTAGCAAGCCGCTCACCCGCTCTTTTTCCGCCTTCCCCATCAAAAGGAGGCTTTTCATCAAACCCCAAAACCCTTTCCGCGCGGCCCGCCCACAGGCCACATTCTGACTGACCCTTAGATTTGGAATGAGCCCCAGGTCTTGCGGCACCCAAGCAATCCCGGACCGCACTTCCTTCAGCGCTTTTCCGTTCAATTTACCCAGGTCCTGATCATTCAAAACCACCTTCCCACTCGTTGCCGGAACACGCCCATTGCACAATCCCAACAGACTGGATTTCCCCGCCCCACTCGGCCCGATTAAACAAACCTGCTCTCCGGACCGAATCGTCAAATCAACCGAATCCAAGGCCACAGTTGCCCCATAGCTCAGACTCGCTGACTGAAATTTCAACATAATAAAACGGCGGAGTCCTCCTCGAAGACCCCGCCATCAAAGATGATTTGGCCTGTGCGATTACCGCATGATGCCAACTTCCTTGGCCACCTCGTAAATGCCTTCGAACTCTTCGTTTTTAGCCGGAATGAGATCGTCACGGTTGAATGCCTTGAGCACCCCCTCGTCTTCACAATCAACGAGCGCCTTCTGCAACTTATCGATAAATCCTTCACCGAACATTTCCTCCAGTGCCGGGTGAGCGGTGAGGTTGTAATCAGCGTAGTAAGGAGTTTGCCAAATGATGGGCGCGTCCTCGGCCTTGATTTCGCCGTCAGCGATCATGGAGTCATACTTCTTGTAGCTGAGCGCACCGACTTGCACCGATCCGCTGGCAACTGCGCGAGCGGTGGCATCGTGACCACCGGTAGTCTGGAATTGAACCGGCTTCGAGAAGTAGTCTTCCGGAGATTTTCCTGTTTCTTTCATGATGAAATAGGTCGGCATGAGACGACCCGAAGTCGAGCTCTTCGATCCAAAGGTAAAGGTCATGTCTTTGATCGCTTCCGGGAAGGTATCTGCCTTCGCCAAGCCCGTGGACTTATGAGCGATGAAGTAACTCTTATACTGCGGATCAACATCCCCCTGGGCAATTGCCCGGGCACCAGGAACAGCCTTACGAGCCTGCACGCCGGTCAGACCACCGAACCATACAAGGTGGACTTCGCCATTCTTGAAGCGCTCAACGGCAGCGGTGTAGTCGGCCGAGATCGAGAAGCTGACGTCAATCTCCAGATCCTTTGCCAGGAAGTCCTGCAGAGCTTTGAATTTCGCCTCCTGATCGGAAACCTTTTCGTCAGGAATTGCGGTGATCACGAGGGACTTCCCTGCAGAATCTCCTCCGTCTACACCGACGGCTTCTTCTTCCTTATCTCCACAGCTGGAGAGAGTGACTGCCGTGGCGGCAATCGCGATGCTGCTGAGGCAGCCCTTCATGGTCTGAGCAATCGACCGATTGCCCGAGTTAAACAATTTCATGAGTTTATTTGTGTCCCGTGGCCATTGTTGGGTGACCCCGACGCCCCCACAGTCCACGTATTTCATGAGAGTGCAATCGCGAAATCTCATTCCTGATAAGGCATCAGAGCCCGAATGCACTCCCCCCGTGCTGGACGGGCCGCTGTTCTTCGTCGATAGCGCACAAAGAGATTCTAAAAAATCAGAGTGTTACCATCGTGATGATCCAGATCCCACGGCCTTTCGGGCTATGTGGACTTAGAGAGCGAACATTACCATTCTCATAAAGCGACGCCGTTACGGCAACCGGACGGGTCTTCCGCCCGTCCCGATTAAAAAATATCCAGCCCCCCGGACCCATCGCGCCGCCTAGACAAGGCGCACATGACAACAAGCTGTTATGGCTGAATCGGAGGTTTTTCCACTGGCTTTTGATCACCCCCGACCGGGAGTGAAGTTTTGGTCTTTGATCATCCTCCACCTGAGGATCCCTTATTCATTCATGTGGGAACTCCCATCGCAGGGAGAATCCACATCTGCAGGGCCACGTAGGCCGCCACGACACAAATTCCAATGATGATACCTTTCATTTTCGATTACTGTTATCGGGAAGAGCTCCCGTCTGCCTGACTTATTCCCCAATTTCCCCGAAAACGCAACTTTTTGGCCCTCACTTCCCGCTTTCCGGACCTAAAAAACCTTTCCCCCCAAGGAATCTTCCTGTTTCCTCGCGCCCCGCGGAAAAAACCTCCGCCCAGAACCATGGCTAACAAAGACCAGACCGATACCGTACGCATGGAGAAAATTGTCTCCCTGTGCAAGAGACGTGGATTCATCTTCCAATCTGCCGAACTCTACGGCGGGTTGAATGGTTGCTGGGACTACGGCCCACTCGGAGCGGAACTCAAACGTAACCTCAAGGACTACTGGTGGCGCAAGAACGTCCAGGAACGCGACGACATTCTCGGACTTGATGGATCCATCCTCACCCACCAGGCCGTCCTCACCGCCTCCGGACACATCGGCGGATTTTCTGATCCCATGTGCGACTGCCTTCTCACCAAGGCCCGACTCCGCGCGGATCAGATCGACCCGCAATCCGGCACCGCCTACCACTTCACCGGAGCGTCCCACGAACAATCCGGCTGGTCTGTTGATCGCCCCTACTCCGTTCTCCTAAACCAACCAAACCAAGACGAGCACAAAGCGCGCAAAACCGCCAAGGCTTTCTACGCCCAGTTCCTCAACGACAATCAGATCTCGCCCAAGAAACTGACCCTTATCGGCGAAACAACATCGGAAGAGACGGACGTCACCAACTACAATCCCGACAACGGATCACTCCTCACCGAACCCCGTGACTTTGAACTCATGTTCAAAACGCAGATGGGTGCTTCGGCCGACGAAAACGATCCCAACGCCACCGCTTATCTTCGGCCCGAAACCGCCCAGTCGATCTTCGTGCAGTATAAGAATGTTGTTGATTCCAACCGAGTGAAGCTTCCCTTTGGTGTCGCCCAAATCGGCAAGGCCTTTCGCAACGAAATCAATCCACGTAATTTCACCTTCCGTTCTCGCGAATTCGAGCAGATGGAAATCGAATACTTTTGCAAACCCGAAGACGGTCTCAAGCTAACCGACACATGGCTCGCCAACCGCCTCGCTTTCTACGAAGAGATCGGCCTTGATAAGGACAAGCTCCATGTCCTCGATATTCCCGATGGCGAGCGTGCGCATTACTCGCAGAAGACTTACGACATCGAATACGACTTCCCCTTCGGTCAGCAAGAGCTCGAGGGTGTCGCTTACCGTGGTGACTACGATCTCGGTAAGCACCAGAAGCACTCTGGCAAGCCGCTGGAGTACTTCGACGAGGAGACCAAAGAGAAGTTCATCCCACACGTGGTGGAACCGTCCGCCGGCTGCGACCGCACCGTTCTCGCCCTGATCTGCGAAGCCTTCGACGAGGAAGACCTCACCAAAGAAGGCGGCAAGAACGACGTCCGCACCGTGATGCGTTTCAGACCTTGCGTCGCCCCGATTAAGGTCGCCGTCCTGCCCCTGCTGAAGAACAAGCCCGAGCTCGTCGCCAAGGCCAAGGAGGTGCAACACCTGCTCCAACCCTTCATGAATGTCTTCTACGACGAAGCCGCCGCCATCGGCCGCCGCTACCGACGTCAGGACGAAGTGGGGACGCCATTCTGTGTCGCCATCGACTTCGAAACCCTCGGCGAAGAAGATGCCTCATTGAAAGACACCGTGACCATCCGTCATCGTGATTCAATGGAGCAGGAACGTGTCGCCATCACCGATCTCCTCCCCTGGCTCCTCGAAAGAATTCGTTAAGCGAAAAACCAATCACCAAAACGGGCGCGGCTTCACGGCTTCGCCCGTTTTTTAGGCCTCATTAAAATCGATAAGCAACTCGGCATATTTCATCAGTGATGATACCGAAAAAATATCGCGATGGCTAATGATAGGAAACGAGAATCTGCTAAAGTGTGTCCGTGCGAGCAATTCTAGCCCTCCTTATCCTTTTCCTGCTCAACTCCTGCGCGGTGAAAATTGAACCTGCAGCTGCGCCCTCTGAGAAATCACCACCTCCCCAAATCACCCTCCCCGGTTGGAAATCAAAATCATTTGCCGACACCGCCCCTCCGTTTGCCGAGCAATTTGCACCCCGCTACCTTAGCCTCAAAGATGGTGAAATCGCTACCTACGGAATTCGCAAAGACGGCACCGAAATCTTTTCTGTTATCAGCGAACGAAATGATTCCGAATATCCCGGCATTCACCCGCTCAGATTTTGTTTCCTCCCCACCTCGCTCCTCGCCGGGAACAGCCCCTATTTAAAAGATACGAATAAACTGACACACGAAGATGGCAACTATTGGGAGTTCTGCGCCTTCGACCTTCGCACCACCATTTTTCAACTTTTCCCAAGCGAAAGAAAAAGCGCCAAGGGCCTGCTTGTCTACCACACCTCCATTATGCTCCTTTCGAAGGTGGAGCAGCAGTTCGTCAATAAAATGCAAAAACTCGGGTGGAACGTCATGGTGGGGCTTCCCCCCGACAGCCTCTACCGCGGACGTATCCCCACCATGATCTCGAAATTAGGCACGATCGAAAACGGAGCCAGTCTTCTTGCCAACGACATGGACCTCCACCACGCCGAACAAGCCCACTCCACCCGAGCCGCCCTGGCCTACCTCCGAAAGACCCGCCCTGCCTGGCTTGCCGGAAAGAAGGCCCTCATCGGCACCAGCGCCGGAAGTTTCGGAGTCCCCGCCGAGGTGAAACTCAATCCGGACTGGGATTCCATCGTCCTCGTGAGCGCCGGAACCAATCTCCTCTCAACCTACGAATCCGGAGCCGCCGGAGTTTTCCCCAATACCCTCGAATGGGTGAAAGACGTCCGAAAAGATCCACCTGAAAAAGTCACGCACATCCTCACCGACGAAGAATTTCACACCGTCTATCGTCGGGCCGCTGAACTCACGAAGCTACACCCCGGTAAAACCGGCAGCATCTTACGTAATTACCGACTCCTCACCATCCACGGGCGACTCGATAAAATCATCCCCAAAGAACAAACCCGCGAACTCCACCAAATCCTGGGCAATCCCGAGCGGTGGACCTATCCGCTCGGGCATCACCTCATCGCGGTACAATTGGTCTTCGATGCCAACCGCATCGACCACTGGCTCATGAAGCCAGTCGATTGATTCATTCGTTATAAGCCGACCAAAATGCCTCCGTCTGACTCCCCGAAGGCGCGATCTCTAGAATCAAGGTCTGATTCTCCAACTCAATCTCATCAAGTTGATCGAAATCCTCCCGCCGGGTCACTTTGGCGTATGCCATGCCCCACATTGCAGCCCAAGATTTCAAATCAACCTCCTGTGGCTGCACCACCGCCTTGCGCTGTTCACCGGACAAGCTCTCAAGTCTTGGTAAACGATCAAAGATCCGCCCTCCGCCATTATTGATCACCACGAGAACCCGCCCTTCCTGCGCGACTTGCCCGAGCAATGACGGAGCTGCCAAATCATAGAGTGTCGTCAAATCTCCAAATACTCCCCAGGAATCCGGAGTGTCCGCACTCGCGCCCAGCCAGGTCGAGAGCTGACCATCGATCCCATTCGCCCCGCGATTTGCGCGAACCAAGGCATAAGGAGTGTCCCGCTGTGCAAAATCATTCCACTCCCGGATCGGCAGGCTGTTCCCCAAAAAGAGACTCTCTCCTGTCGTGGCGTAAACCGACAGCAGGCGAACCAAACCCGGCTCGCTGTCAGGATAGGCTTCGAGCAGTTCATCAACTTTCCCGGCAATTGGACGCGCCTTCAAAAAATCGTCGCGCACGTCACCGACCTCTTCCGCCTCCCCAAGCCCTTTGAGCACCCGATTTAATTCGCCACGAATCACGAACGATTCCCGCGCCAGCCCGGGCAAGCCATTTTGACAAATCGAGAGCACCTCGGTTCCCGGACTATATTCCAGGTCACGCCACAATCGGCCTACCGGCACTTCTCCCAAACGCAAAATCCGTCCGGGGAAATTCCCCCGCAAAACCTTCTCCGAGATTATCTGGCCAGCCAAAGCCTCCCGCAAGCCACTCGTAACATCAGCGATCACCGGAATGCCTAATTCCTTCAAAAAATAATACGTCTCCTCTCGTTCCTCTTCTTCCAAGCCTCCCACCATCGCAACGAGCCCGCGGAAAACTCCGCCATCCAAGAAATCACGTAACCTACGCACTTCGAAAGACAAGCGCACCGGAGAAAACTCCGCAACTTCAGCCACCCATTCATCCACCTTCACCTCGCCCTCTTCCAGAGAAACATTCACATGGAGCGGGCTTCTCCCATTCCAATTCGCGGAGTCTTTCCCGGCATAGTTCCCAAAGAGATTTTCCTGCTCGATGGTCTGAGGAGCTCCCGATCCGCGAAAATTTTCCGGTCGATCCGCTGACAATATCACAAGAGGCTTCGCACTATAAAAAGCTTCAATCACCGCCGGAAGACACTCCGCCACCGCCGTCCCGCTTGTAGTCACCACCGCACAAGGCCGACCGCTGTCTTTGGTCCGCCCCAGCGCAAAGAACGCCGCGCCTCTTTCTTCAAAATGCCGCCAAACCCGAATTCCTCCGGCGGCTTCCAACAAAGCCACCAAACCTGCGTTGCGAGCTCCACCACAGACGACAAATTCCCCGCATCCCAAATCCAGGAGCTCCTGAACAATCTGTCGTTCCCGCTGCACTAGTATCTTTCCACCAACAAAGAGGCGTTGTGTCCACCAAATCCGAAGGAGTTACTCAGCGCCGCTTTCACTTCCACCTCCCGGGCGGTGTTGGCGCAGTAGTCGAGATCACAATCGGGATCTTGATCTTCCAGGTTGATCGTCGGCGGAATCACCCCGTCGCGAATCGCCATGAGACAAGCCAGGATCTCGACTCCGCCAGCGGCCCCGAGCAAGTGACCAGTCATCGATTTGGTCGAGCTAACAATCATGCCTTCCTTGGCGTGATCTCCGAAAGTTCTCTTGATCGCCTTCGTTTCACAAACGTCTCCCATCGGAGTTGAAGTGCCATGCGCGTTGACGTATTGTACCTCCTCCGCATTCAGACCGGCATGCTTCAACGCCATGTCCATGCAGCGACTTGCACCAATCCCCTCGGGATGAGGCGAGGTCAAATGATAGGCATCGGCACTGAGGCCATATCCGGTCAACTCGGCGAGAATGTTCGCACCGCGATTCTTGGCATGCTCGAGTTCCTCGATCACGACCAGCCCGGCACCTTCACCCATGACAAAACCATCCCGCCCGGTATCGAAAGGACGTGAAGCCCGCTCGGGCTCATCATTGCGTGTACTGAGCGCTTTCATGTTGCTGAAGCCCGCCACGCCCATCGGAAGAATCGAGGCTTCCGCTCCGCCGGCGATAAAGGCATCGGCATCTCCAAATTTAATCATGCGCCATGCTTCACCAATACTGTGGTTGGCCGTCGCACAGGCCGTCACGATGGCCATGTTCGGACCGCCCAATCCATGCTCCATCGAGAATACTCCACTCGCGATGTTGGAAATCATCATCGGGATTGTAAACGGAGAAACCCGGCTCGGACTCTTGGTCAAAAGCGCAGTGTGATTGGCTTCCAATACACCCAAACCACCAATGCCGCTGCCAAGCATGACACCAATGCGATCACGATTCACATCGGATTCCAGAAGCCCGGAATCGGTCAGGGCCATCTGTGCGGCCGCGATACCAAAATGCGCATAGCGGTCCATGCGACGGGCATCCTTGGGATTGGAAAAAAACGGCTTTGGATCAAAGCCACGAACTTCACCACCGATCTTCACGGTATAATCCGTGGTATCCATGTTTTCCAGGAGACGGACTCCGCTGCGACCAGCCTTCATTCCCTCCCAGGTTGAGGCTGCGTCATTACCCAGAGGACTCACCGCCCCCACACCAGTCACTACGACACGTCGATCTTCGATTGCTCCCATTACTCTTCGAAACGTTTCCCGTGGTTAGACCGCTCCACGCGTAAAAGCAAGGCTATCTATCCACCTTCCGAACCTTCACCCCAGCCGACGGTTGCCTCCGCGAATATTTTCTCCCTCACATTCGGGACAGCGGGAAAGCTTCACCCGTTTCTTTTCCCGGTAAATTTTCCCGCAAAGATGGCATTCCCGGCTGATTTTCCGCACCCGTCTGGCCTCTCCCCGCTCTCGCAAAATCCCAAAGCACCAATCCATAATCATCCAGAAGAATGCCAGAATGACGATTGCGAGCAGGAACTGACTGTAGGTAAAAATCATTCCTCGGTTACCAGATTGACTAAACGAACCTCAATGGTGATCCACCGTTCCGGATCATTACGCTTCAACGCCGGATAGCTCGCGGCTCGCAATCGGCCCAAAACCTCGCGGGTGAATTCATCGTCATCTCCGGACAAAGTCGAACAACTCAACACCCTCCCACGCCAATCCAGTCCGAGCAGAATAATCCACACCTCGCCCTCACTCAGATTCTCATCCGAATCATCCCAATCGATAATGGCCCCCTTCCAATCCCCCGCTCCGGAAACAGGCTGAACCGAGATTGCCCAGCGTGATTTTGGCAACTCCACTGGCTTGCGCTCCACATCTTCGGGAGCCGGGTAGTTTTTCGGACCGAGACCGGGAAGACTCACCAATGTCAGAGGCTTCTTCGGAACTGGAATCTCCCGCAGAGCCGGCTGATAATGTCTGGGCGAGACCGTGCTCAGCTGACGGGTGATTTCCTCCTCCAGACTTTTCGAGCTGGCAACCTCCCATCGATGAGCAAAAGGCGACTCTTCATCAATGATGTCAGCCAGCCCTCGATTAGATTTTTCGCTCACATCAATGAAGGTTACATCCGCTATCTGTTCCCTAAGAGCCGGTTTCTCGGGATGCCGGAACTGCACATAGCCAAAGATAATTCCAAAAATAAAACAGCTCACAATCCCCGAAAAAAACAAGCGCCCGGTCGAACCATGCCCCCGACGCCAATCGAAAACCATTCCGGCCTTGCGATCACGAATCACCCGACGTTTGCGCCAAATCATTCCTCGTCTTCCAAAAATTGAGCCTCGTTGCGAACCACCAAATAAATCCGAAAACCCAAACCAGTCACAAGTTCCTGCAACTCTTGATTGACTCTCACCGACACCCATTGATCGGCCTCAATCGCCACCGCCCGCGTTTCCCTTTCCTCCGCCGCAGTCGAAATCTCTTCCTCCAGCTCCTCATGGCTAATCTGACGCCGGCCCACGTAGTATGTTGGTCCGTCAGCCGAACTCTGCACCGTGACGATGACCGGATTCACATCGATCATTCGCTCAGTTCGAAAGCCGGTGGCCGGAAGCTTCACCTCAACCAACCCCTCCCTGGCCACCACTCCGGTCAACATGACCAAAGCCAGCAAGAGCGCCACAAAATCAAATCCCGGAACCACGAAGATCCACCCCGGATGCTCTGGAAGTGACATCTTCAACTTCATCCCTAGGACTCCTTGCTATCGCGCTTGGATTTCTTGGAAGTGACCACCTTTGGGGATTCCACCTCCTCCCGGAACGACACGATACGGTCGTGCTCCCGGCTATCACAAATAATATTCACCGCTTCGATTCCAGCTCTCTCCAAGCGGTGAATGAGGCGCTTTCCTTTCCCATACAAGTAGAGATAAATCAAATAGGCCGGAATCGCGATCGACAAGCCCATCGCGGTTGAAGTGAGGCTTTGGAAAAGCCCCTCCGCCAGCTTCGTCTGAGCCACCGCTTGTTCTGCCGCGCTGACATTCACAAAAACATCGATCAATCCCAGAACCGTTCCGAACATTCCCAACATCGGGGCGAGCATGGCCACTCCAAGCAAAACCCGCATGTTCCGCTCGATTCGGGGAACCTCCAACTGGCCCGCCTCCTGGGCAATCTCGCGCAAATTAGTGCGATCCAGATTATGGCGCATCAATACCGAGTGAACGACCCGCGCCTCTGGCCCCCGCGCCCTCGAAGCTTCGTGGAGAGCCTCCGCATAGGCCTTTTTACGAACGTGATTGGTGATCCCCAGAAGGAGATCCGCCACCCTCCCGCGGGCATGCTGGAAGAAGATCATCCGCTCCACCATCACCAGCAATCCCACAAATCCCACGGCGGCCTGTATCCACAGAACCAAACTGCCAGCTTCACTAGGAAAATTCACTTTGGTAAAATATCATCACTTCCCTCTGATGACCAGTGAATCCGGTCGATTCATCACAAAAGACCGATTCGCTTCCTCACGCTCCCATCTTCACCTTCTTGCGATCAGGCGCAATAAATTCATTCCAGACTTCATCGGCCGACGTTTCCTTCATCCCAAACAAAGGCCGCCACCTCGGCCTGGCGGGCTCGTTCAACAAACTCATCCCCGCCTCCCGCGGCAGACGATTTGCCTTTCGGGTATTGCAGGAGACACAGGAAGTCACGATGTTTTCCCACACCGTCTTCCCTCCCCGATCCCTCGGCATGACGTGATCCAGATTCAGCTTTCCCTCGACAAACACCCTCTTGCAATACTGGCAAGTATGCTTATCGCGGAGAAAAATATTCTGCCGGGTAAACTTTACCTCCTTACGCGGAATCCGGTCATAAATCGCCAAAACAATGATTTTCGGGACACGCAAGGCCACCTTCACCGAACGAATCACTTCCTCAGCCAGAGACGAAGCCTCATCACCGGAATACTCCACCCAGGATCCAATGTCATGAGTCTGGTAGCGCGCCTCCCCCTCCGTCTGCACCACCTGGGCATGTCCCAGACAGAGCAGCTTCAAGGCCCGTTTGACGGAGCAGGTATGAACCGGCTGCCACAAACGGTTGAGAACGAGAACAGGACGCTCAAGTAACAATTCCATAATTCCTTCTGATGCGTTAGCAAACCTACAGAAGGACTCAATCGACGCAATCTCGAAAGATTATCATCTTACCTGCTCCAGCTGTCGTGAGCAGATTCGATTCTTAATCCAATATCTTAACCAAAAAGAAGGTCTTCGGCGAAATGGGCCCACTCAAAGGAAAGGTCACCTCGGTGGTAGATCCACCAGCGGCTCCCGAGAAATCGTCAACCTCCAGCCAATTCTCCAAATCGGTAGAACCATCAACCGCATAGTTTACTCCCTGAATCGTCCCATCGACAGTCAGAGTAACCCGATCGTTATCGGAAATAACAATCGACGAAATCCTCAAGCCACCCCTGTCTGATGGAATTGGAGAGATCGTTCCGTTGGCCAAGTCGGCAATCAACTGCGGACTCATTGAAATATCCCACACGGCGACATCGTCCATTTGTCCCTGGAAGAAATTTCCTGTCGCATCATAGATGCCACCACCACCAATATTAAAGAAAAAGTCGGAAGCATTGAGCGGAGTCGCCGCCGCACCACGAACAGCCTCCACTCCATCGATGAAAATCGTCCGGCCTGTTTCATCGCCGACAAAAGCAATGTGCGTCCATTCCGTCGGCGTGGCATTCGTTTCGATCGCTCCTCCGGGGTTCGACCACAATTGCACGGTATTTCCGGTGCTAAATCCAAATTCCAAAATATCATTCTGACCGAAGAGACCAGTTCGATTCGTCTGAGCAACGTCAGACTTGATCCAGCCAGCCATCGTAAAGAATCCGATATTGCTTAAAGTCAGCGGGGTCGTCACCGCATCATCAATGCCGTCCAAATCAATAGCAAAATCCCCGGCAGCTCCGGTGCGGCCCGCGACATAGGACGCTTCGCCCAACACAGTTCCGTTATACCCATTGGGAGACAAATCAGCGGTCGTGACGGCTCCTTGATCATCGAAGGACCAATACCCCAGCGGAACAGGAAAGGCGGGCTTGTCGTTAGGATCGTTGGGATTCGTGCCCAAAGACAATTCCTTTTCATCAGAGTAACCATCGGCATCTGTATCGAACTTATTGGGATCTGATCCGGTCTGATTCGCATCGACAAAATTTCCATCACCAGTCTCGGCACCATCGGAAATCCCATCATTATCGGAATCTGTATCGAGAGGATCAGTTCCCGTCTGCGTGGCACTCACCCAGACTCCGCCAAGATCTTCATAACCATCCAGAACAGTGTCATCATCGCTGTCATTATCATTGGGGTCCGTGCCTCGAGTGAACTCTTCGAGATTCGAAGACGCATCGGCATCCGGATCACCGGCATCCCCATTTTTCACGTCCACTCCACCATTGTCATTGGGGTCGATCCCATTAGTCACTTCCCAGCCATCGGGAAGGCTGTCACCGTCCGTGTTTAATTCATTGGGATTGCTCCCGGTCTGATTTTCATCAACATAAATCCCTGAGTTGTTTTCCACCCCATCGAGAAGACCGTCGCCATCTCCATCTGGATTCAAAGGATCAGTTCCGGTATCAGCCAAACTGGTCCAAGTTCCACCACCTGTCTCCACACCGTCCTTGAATCCATCATTATCGGAATCATCCGAAGTAGGATTGGTCCCGGCAGTCTGTTCTTCGAGATTAGTCAGATTGTCACCATCCTGATCTCCATCCGCACCATCATCGCCGACATCACTATTGGGATCTAATCCAAAGCCTACTTCCCAAGCATTGCGGAGTCCGTCGTTATCATCATCCCCATCGGGATCTGGAACGGTGGATGTCGCGTCAACCGAAATGAGGTCATAGACCACGTTGCCGGTTGTGGCACCGACTGCGAGGATAACATTTCCGGTAGGAACGGTTGGTCCAGTAGTGTAGGTGGCAATATTTCCAGCAGCAGGGTCAAGTGACGAGACAGCGAAGAACTGGTTGGATGTTCCGATCTGGGAACTGTTAGTAGCACCAGGTGTTCCCAGAAGAGACGCGGTGCTGTCAGCGATGCCGAAGTATCCCACGTTGTTGGCAGCCCCGCGACGATTGACCATGATGTCGACTGTGTAAGTGGTGTTGGGCTGAAAAACAACTCCAAGGTCCTGATAGATAAATCCGTTTGTTCGTACACCGAGGTTATTCGGCCCATCACCACCGGTGGCTCCGATCGCTGAAGACAACTCAAGAAAGGTGTTGTTGAAGTTGGGATCCGTAGTTGGCGCACCTGGTGTTCCAGCAACGTTACCTTCGGAAAACCAGCCGTTGGGAATGGCATCGGCCCAAGCGTTGCCACCCAGAACGTTGTC